>CAZYSQ010000044.1:0-10530 GCA_964649865.1 uncultured Acholeplasmataceae bacterium | reverse complement strand
TAGAACCCTTTTTCAAGCGCTCATACATTCTAACATTATAAAATTGGGTTGTCAATACTTTTTTCACCCCAATTAAGCATGATTGCTTTAATAGCAATGGTGGAGGGGGACGGATTCGAACCGCCGAACCCTTAGGGAGTAGATTTACAGTCTACCGCGTTTAGCCTCTTCGCTACCCCTCCAAATATCGCTGCCTTTTATTTTATCTTAAAGATTCAAATAATGCAACCTATATTTTATGTTTTTTGTTAAATCATCATTTTAATGTATTTTTTTATGACAATTATCGTGATTTTTTCATTAAAAAGAGAGATAAACTCTCATTTTATAATTTTTGTATTTAATTCGTGTTTAGGCATCATTACTTCTCTGCCACATTTTGTGCACTTTATTTTTATGTCTGCACCTGTTCTTACTACTTCCCATTCATTGTTTTTACAAATGTGTGGTTTTTTCGTTTTAATTGTCATCCCTATTACATAATTCATTTTAATAATATATTCATTATGTCATTTAAGTCTTCTTCATCTTCATAATGAAATGTTAATTTTTTAGGAGCGATTTTTACATTATATCCTAATTGATTTTTAATTTGTTTTTCAAACTCAATAAAGATAGGACTTTTTGGTTCTCTTTTTTGTTCTTTAGCTTTTTTCTCAGCAAAAGCTAAAACTTCTAGTTGTCTTACACTTAAATTATCATTAACAGCTTTAAATGCTAAATCTTTCATTCTTTTAGGGTCATTTAACTTAGAAATAACTCTTGCATGACCGGCTGTAATAGCTTTACTTAATAAAAGTTGCTGAACTTCTTCTGGCAAATTGAGCAGACCTAAACTATTTGTAACATAACTTCTTGATTTACCAATCTTAGTAGCTAAATCTTCATGAGTTAATTCTAAACTTCTAATTAAATGTTTATAGGCAAAAGCTTCTTCAATTGCATTTAAATCTTCTCTTTGCAAGTTTTCTACTAAAGAAATTTCTTGAACCTTATCTTTGTTATAATCTCTAACTATTGCTGGAATAGTTTCAAGACCGACGATTTGAGCAGCTCTATATCTTCTTTCACCAGAAACAATCATATAGCCTTTTTGAGCCGGCTTTAAAATAACAGGTTGAAAAATACCGTGTTCTTTAATTGAGCTTGCAAGTTCGTTTAACTTTTCTTCATCAAAATATTTTCGTGGTTGAAAAGGATTAGGTGAAATATCAGTTAAAAGAATTTCATCAATTTTCTCGTCTTCTTTAATTTCTTCAAATTTGTCTTCTCTTAAAATGTCTTTTAAACTTCTTCTACTCATTTTTATCACTCCCAAGTGGTTTTTTTAATATTTGTTGATAAAGCCTTGGATAACCTTTAATATGTTTATTTTTTTTAATGACTACAAGTGATCTGCTTCCCATTTGGTTAGGAAGCTCAAATTCAATGACTTTTTCAACTTCACATCCTAAAATCATTATACCACGTTTTGCCTCATTTATTTCAACCCCAAATGAAGAGCCTTTCATTGCAATAAAATAGCCGTCCTTTTTAACAAAAGGAATTGCTAGTTCAATTAAGATATTTAGTGGGGCAACCGCTCTGGCAGTTACAACATCAAAACTATTTAAAAAGTGCGAATCCAAATCTTCTATTCTTGCGTTAATAACTTCACCCTTTAATGACAGCTTGTCTAGAAGGTTTTTTAAGAAAGTTGTTTTCTTTGTTTGCGCTTCAACAAGCGTAACATCAGTATCAAAAACTATCTTAATGGGAATGCTAGGAAATCCTGCTCCTGAGCCTATATCTAGCAATTTAACATTAGTTAAATCAAGAGCTTTAGAGAGTGAAATTGAATCGTAGAAATGTTTAATGTAAATATCTTCTTTTGTAGTTAAAGCAGTTAAATTATATTTTTTATTTTCACTCAATAAATACTCATAATAGTCACTAAATTTATTTACTTGTTCATTTGTTAGTGTTATCCCTAAGGGACTTAAAAATTGTTTCATTTTAATGCCGTTAAATATACTAATAAAACGGAAATATCAGCAGGATTAACCCCACTAATTCTTGATGCTTGACCTAATGTTTTAGGTTGATGAGTTTTTAGTTTTTCTTTTGCTTCGTGAGCTAAGTTTTTAATTAAGTCATAATTAATGTCTAAAGGAATCTTTTTATCATCAACTCTAATCATTTTTAAAGCTTCTTTTTCTGCTTTATCAATATAGCCTTCATATTTTATTTGAATTTCAGCTTGTTCAAGTATTTCATCTTGATAGTTTAGTTCAATTAACTTTTTTAATTTTTGATAAGTTACTTCTGGTCTTCTCATTAATTCTTTTAATGATGTTTTTTGGTTAATAGGTAAGATATTTTCTGTTTTTAAGTTTTGATTTGTTTCTTGGTTTGGATATAAATAATAACTTTCAAACTCTGTTATTGCATCTTTAACAGCTGTTTTTTTGTTTTTAAACTTTTCATAAACATCTTCATTTATTAAACCAATTTGATAAGCATAATCTGTTAATCTAAGATCCGCGTTATCATGCCTTAATAATAGTCTATATTCTGCTCTGCTTGTAAGTAATCTATAAGGATCTTCTGTTCCTTTAGATATTAAATCATCGATTAAAACACCAATATAAGCTTCATTTCTTCTTAAAATAAATGGACTTTTGTCATCAATTTTTAAAGATGCGTTTATTCCTGCCATTAAGCCTTGGCAAGCAGCTTCTTCATAACCGCTAGTACCATTTATTTGACCTGCTAAATAAAGGTTTTTAACTAATTTCGTTTCTAGCGTTTGCATCAACTGTCTTGCGTCTACAGCATCGTATTCAATAGCGTAAGCATATCTAACGATTTCTGCATTTTCCAAACCATTAATAGACCTTATTATTTCTTCTTGAACAGCAATAGGCATTGAAGTTGATAATCCTTGAAGATACATTTCATCATTAGCTAAAGTTTCCGGTTCTAAGAAAACTTGATGTTTATTTTTATCATAAAATCTTACTACTTTATCTTCAATAGACGGACAATATCTAGGTCCAACACCTTCTACTAAACCACTATACATACTTGATTCATCTAAATGTTGGTTAATTATTTCGTGTGTTTTTTCATTGGTGTGAGTTAAATAACATAACTCTTGTTGTTTATATTCACTAACAGTAGGGTTAAAAGAAAAAGTTTGAAATTCTTCATCACCATATTGTGGTGTTGTTTTACTAAAATCAATACTTCCTTTTTTAATTCTTGCTGGAGTTCCTGTTTTAAGTCTAATTAACTTAAAACCTAATTGTTTTAAATCAGTTGATAAGCCATATGTAGTTGGTTCGTTATCTGGACCACTTTCTAGCGCTTCTTTTCCTCTTAAAACTTTACTTGCCAAGTAAGTTCCAGTAGTAATTATTACTGCTTTTGCATAAATGTTTTCATTACTTTTAGTTGTAATACCCTTAATCGTTCCATCTTCAACAATAAGACCTTTAACTAATTCTTCTTTTAATGTTAAATTAAGTGTTTCTTTTAATACTTCTAACATTCTAATTGGATAAGCTGTTTTGTCTATTTGTGCTCTTAAAGCCCAAACAGCAGGACCTTTTGATTTATTAAGCATTTTCATTTGGATTTGAGTTTCATCAGCAACTTTAGCCATCATCCCACCTAAAGCATCAATTTCCCTTACAACAACCCCTTTTGCAGGACCTCCAATTGATGGGTTACAACTCATAAAACCGACTCTTTTTAGTGAGCCGGTAATAAGTAGTGTTTTTTTATTTAGTTTTGCAGTAGCAAGTGCAGCTTCAATTCCTGCATGCCCGCCACCTACAACAATTACATCATAATTCATTCTTTATTTTTATATGCTTTTGTAATACTCAATAACACTTTCTTTATCAAATTTATAAGTCTTTTTAATTACTTCCATTGGTGCTGATAAACCAAACGTATCAACCCCATAAACATTTTTTGTAAAACGATACCAAGGCATAGTTGAACCCATTTCAATGGCAACAACTTTTCTATGGTTTAAAATGCTTTTTTGATATGTTTTCGTTTGTTTTAAAAATGTTTCCATTGAAGGCATTGAGACTACTTTTACAAACGTTCCTTCTTTTTCTAATTCTTTTTGGACTTCAATAGCTAGCGCTACTTCTGATCCTGTTGCTAGTAAAATTCCATCTAATTTATCTTTTGCTTCACTTATAACATAAGCTCCCTTTTTAAAGTTTTCATCAAAATTACTATAGTTAGTGACATTTTGTCTTGTTAAAATTATTGCTGATGGACCTTTATTTTCAAGTGCAAATGCCCAAGCTTGTACTGTTTCATTAGCATCAGCTGGTCTTAAAGTAGTGAAATTTGGAATTGATCTTAACATTGCTAGTTGTTCAACGGGTTGGTGAGTTGGACCATCTTCTCCTACAAATAATGAATCATGCGAGAAAACGAAAATTGATGGAGTGTTAATTATTGCAGCCATTCTTAAAGATGGTTTCATATAATCACTAAAGACAAAGAATCCTCCCCCAAATGCTTTAACTCCGCCGTGCAAACTCATTCCATTAACGATACTTCCCATTGCATGTTCTCTAACACCAAAATTAATGTTTCTTCCTAATCTATTTGAACTTGTAAAATCACCATTTAAGCCTTTTGCTTTTGTTGATCCTGTTAAATCCGCTGAACCACCAATAATGTTTTCATAAAGACTTGAAAGTGTATCTAATACTTCTCCGCTTGCATTTCTAGTAGCAATTTCTTTATTTAATTCGTATTTAGGAAGTTTGTCAAGGTCAACATTTACATCATTATAAAAATTCATTAATTTTTGATAATCTTCAAAATATTGTTCCTTATATTCGTTTAATAATCTATTCCATTTATTATAAGAGTTTCTTCCTCTATTAAACACTTGTTTTTTATAAAAATCATAAACTTTTTCATCAACTTCAAAAGGCTCATAATTATAATCTAATTTTTGTGCTGTTAATGCTCTATTCTCAGCACCAATTGGAGCTCCATGTGATTTAGCTGTCCCTTCTACTGGAGAGCCAAACCCAATTGCAGTTTTAATTTCTATTAATGTTGGTTTATTCGCTTTTTTTGCCTTTAATATTGCTTTATGAAGTTTGGTAACGTCTGTTCCGTCTTCAACAAAAAGATAATTCCAACCTACTGATTCAAATCTTTTTTTGTGATTATCAGATGTTGCCATAGATGTTGGACCATCTAATTGAATGTCATTTGAATCAAAAAGCACAATTAATTTATTAAGTTTTAAGTGACCTGCAAGCGAAATCGCTTCTTGTGCCACACCTTCTTGTAAATCACCATCACCTGCTAATACATAAGTGTAATGATCAATTAAATTAAAATTTTCTTTATTAAACTTAGCTGCTAAAAAGCTCTCAGCTATTGCCATACCAACAGCATTAGTAATTCCTTGTCCAAGTGGTCCTGATGTTGTTTCTAATCCATCTGTATATCCATACTCAGGATGACCTGGTGTATTTCCTGGCTGTCTGAAATTTTTAAGATCAGAAAGAGAAACTTTATACCCCGATAAGTGTAGCAGGGAATATATTAACATTGAGCCGTGACCAGCAGATAAAATAAATCTATCACGATTTATCCAGTTAGTTTGTTTAGGGTAAACATTTAAGTGTTTAGTAAATAAAGTGTGAGCCATTGGAGCTGCACCTAATACTATTCCAGGATGTCCACTATTTGCCTTATTAATAGCATCAACACCTAAAAATCTAATTGTATTAATCGCTAAATTATCAATTGTCATTTTATTCCTCCGTTACGTTTTCTTCTTTTGTTTCTTCTAGTTCTTCTACCACTTCTTCTTTAACTTCTTCGATCTCTTGAACTTGTTCAACTGGTTCTTCAAATTTAAAGTAATTTTCATAAAATTTATTTTGGTTTTTGACTAATTCTTCGAACTTTTCAGCTCCTAAAATATTTTTAATTCCATCAATAGTGTTTGTTCTATATTCATCAACTTTTCTTCTTAGTAAAGACGATTGAAACATATTAAAAACTAACATTAGCACTAACGCTGCAATTAAAACTGGCGTTTGATATGGTTGTAAAACACCAATAGTAGCAAATAAAAACATTGCTACAAAAACAACTGCTAACATTGGTAACATCATTTTTAAAAATAAATTTCTTCTTAAAGTGTGAACACTCTCATAAAAGTTTATCCACAATGTGTTTATTTTCGGACTATGTAAATCCTTTAAATTGTTATAATAATCTCTTTCTACTAATAATTTAAAACCTTGCCCATCGCTTGTCCAAATCGCAAAGTTTCCTCTTCCGGCAAATCTACTTAAATAAGGAGTGTCGTTCATATAATGAATTTCCACTTCTTTTCCGTCTAGTTGCTGTATTTCAACCGGATTATTTAAAGTTTGATAAATTTTTACATTAAGTTTCATAATAATATCCTCCAAAAATCATTATATCATAAATTAATTAACTTTTACTTAAAAGTAAAAAAAAATAAAAGGTGTTCATTATCTCATCAGGCATCACTATCCACACCAGCTAAAAGCTTAGAGCTGCTTCAATCAAGTCCTGACCCGGTTCACTCTAGACAAGTTGAATAGTGATGCCTCATAAGAAAACTACTTACCTCTTAATGTTTTAAAAAAGTTTTGAATCAATGTTTTTGATTCCATTTCAAGTATACCATAATTTACATTAACTGTATGATTAAAATTGTTATCATATAAATTAAAACTTCCGCCAATAGCACCATTTTTGGGGTCAGCTAAGCTATAATATACATTTTTAATTCTTGCTTGCATAATGGCTCCAGCGCACATTGCACAAGGTTCTAAAGTAACATACAAATCACAATCCTCTAAACGCCATGATTTTAGCTTTTTATTAGCTTTTTCGATTGCTAAAATTTCTGCATGTCCGGTAGTTTTTTGTTTATTTTCCCTAATATTGTGCGCCCTTGCAATTATCTTGTTTTGATAGACAATCACTGCACCAACGGGAACTTCTTTTTTTTCGTATGCTTTTTCTGCCTCTTTTAAGGCTTCTTTCATATAAAAATTATGCATTATAATAAGTTTTTTGGTTTATTAGGCACATCATGATGTTCTCTTGCTCTTGGTTCATATGATTCTTCTCCGCCAATCACAACCAATGGATCATGATAATCCGCAGGGCTACCATTAATTAGTCTTTGTGTTCTAGTTGCAGGTTTTCCTGATACAACACAAATTGCAGTCAGCTTTGTTACGAACTCTGCCAAAGCCAATAATTTAGGCATTGGTCCAAAAGGTTCTCCTCTAAAGTTTCTATCTAACCCACCAACTATTACTCTTATGCCTTTATCTGCTAAATGTTCTGCGACCTCAACTATTCCTTCATCAAAAAATTGTGCTTCATCAATTACTACAGCATGAGTATCATTTTTAATATATTTTAAAATTTCTTTAGAAGAATCTACAAAATAAGCTTTTGCTTTTGTTTTATTGTGTGAGACAATTTCAGACTTGCTATATCTATCATCAACTGACGGATTAAAAACTAATACATTTCTTTTAGCGTATTCTAATCTTCTTATTCTTCTTATTAATTCTTCAGTTTTTCCAGCAAACATTGGCCCACAAACAACTTCTATTGAACCTATTAAAACTTGTTCTTGCATAACCTTCTCCTTATTACTTGTTTTTAAAAAAGTGCCCCACCTTAAAAGGGCGAAGCACTTATTTCTTTTCGTTTATATTATAACGTTTGTTAAATCTATCAACACGACCTGCAGCTTGTGTATATGTTTCTTGGCCAGTATAAAATGGATGGCATTTTGAACATGTATCTAATTTGATTTCTTTAGCTGTAGAGCCAATTTCAAATTCTTCACCACATGTAACACATCTTACTTTAACGATTTGATAGTTTGGATGTATTCCTTTTTTCATTTTTCTTCTCCTTCCGCCATGAACATAGTTCATAGTAAGTTTCCATTAAAAATTATATCACAACTTTATTATTAGTCAAATATTATTTACTATATATATTATTATTTAATTATAACTTATAATTTCTTTTCTTCAAACCAGTTTTCAGAAATTTTTAAAAACTTTAAAGCTAAAATTCCCGTTAAAATTCCTGCTGGTATACTTAACGATAACATTATTGGTGCGTAATACTTTACTACATCAGCTAAAAGATAAGTTGCGGCTAGTAGTTGTCCTAAAACGTGCATTACTGATGAGATAACACTCACAGATATTAGCCCGAATTTATTTATTAATCTAAATATTATTATAGTTATTAAAGAAAAGACTCCTCCTGTTAATGATAGCCAAAAGGTTGGTCCAAAGGAAGCCGGGCTTAAAAGTCCCGCTACAAAAATTCTTAATATACCTACTACTAAAGCCTCTTTTATACCGTAGGCATAAGCAACTATTAAAATTATTATATTTGCAAAGCCAATTTTAAAGGCAGTACCTGGTATAATTGGTATCCAAGATTCAATTATATTAACTACAACTGCAACAGCGATCATTAATGAAAGTATTACAAGTTTTCTAATGCTCATTTGATTCATATTATTTTATCCACATCGTTATCAAATACTATTGAAACTAAATTAGGCAAGCAAATAATTGGTTTGCTATCTGTAAAACCTAAATTACTACAAATATGATAAGGACTGTCCTCTTCTACAACTCTAATTTTTTTTATTTCACTACAATACTCAATGTGAATGTAACCTCTAAAACCTAAAATATAAAAATGAGTTAATACGCCTTCTTTAAAAACAATTACACCTTTTCCTTTTTGCAGTCTAGTATCTTTAGCTCCATCAACAATTAAGTCGTCTCCATCTATTAAAGGCTTACTAGTAACAGTGTAAGATGTTGTTGAAGATTCATATTTCCCATCTTCCATCTTTACTCTAAAAAGCTCACTATCACCATACTTAACAAATGCATAACTGCCTTTTGTTCTTGTTGCTAAACTAAAAACTAGTATCGCTAAAACTATAACTGATACAACTGCAATTAAAATAATATCTCTTTTTTTTATGTCGAATTTTTTATTCATTTACCAGCCTTTGATATTCATCATAATATTTTTCTGGAAGATTAGTTTTTACATCAAACGTAAAGTTCTCATATAAAACATAATATAATCCTTTACTCTCTAAAAATTCAATAGCATCTGCTGTTGTCATTGAAAATACTGCCGTAGTATAAGCATCTAACTGTCCTGCATCATCACCTATTATTATAACATTAACAAAGTTATCTCTAGGGATATAATCAAATGGAGAAACAATATGATGATAATAATGGCCATCATAAGTAAAGTTTTGTTTTTCAAAACCGCTTGTTACAATGTTAATATCAACCATTTTTACAATTCCTAAACGGTAATTTTCATAAACTCCCATTGGATCTTGAAGGGCTATTCTATATGGTCTTTTTTCAATGTTTGTACCCATTGCAAGATTAGAGCTTCCTGAATCAATCATATAATATTTGATTCCTTTACTTATTAAATAATCTGCAGCTAATTTAGTTACATAACCTTTTGCTACAGCGCCTAAGTCAAGCAATAATGTCTCATCTTCAATATAAACTGTTTTATTTATTTTATCTAAAACTATTTTATTAACATCAACCGCAGGGACTTCATTTATTTTTTCAATCGCTTCATCAAAAACTTCTTTTGAGACTTCTTTAAATTCATACTTTTTAATAACATCTTTCCAAACGTTTACTGCATTTCCGATTAAAGGATTAAAATAACCATTAGTGTCATCAATTAAAAAAAGTGCATACTCAATTAATTCAAATAATTCATCACTAACTTTAACTGGTTTAATTCCTCTATTTTCATTAATTGAATAAACGTTTTCAAAATTATAATAAGGGCTACTTGCTGGAACTTCGTTTCTTAAATAACTAGAAGAAATTTGTGTATAAAGCATATAAAGATCAAATATGTCATCAAAATATGATGCTTTACCTCCATGATATTCAATTGATATAGTAGTCCCCATCGCAAAGAACCAATCACTATGTTTTTTATTACAGCTAACTAAAAACGTTAAGCTCATAAATATTATTAAACTTGATATTATTTTTTTCACGTAAATACCTCTTTTATTCCTTTTCAATTTTAACATATTATCTTATTCTTTCCAACAGGAAAGAGTTTACAATGCTTTTTCTGATGGTATAATATTACCAAAGGCGGTGTTACTATGAATAAATTTAAAAAAGCGGGCATTTTTATTGTTTTTGTAATTTTATTTTTGTCTTTACCTTTAATAGTAAGTGCTGATTCATTTCCTAAAATGACTTTATCTTTTGAAATTACTTTTAAAGAAGATAGAGATCTTGAAATTGAGCTTTTAAAAGAAGGTCGTACTAATGATTTTGAAAATGAGCAACATCCCAACATTAGTGATGAATTATATAATTTCTTATTAGACAATGAAATTGATGGTTATGTTTCAGGAAAAATCTATCGAGGAGCTCCTTATGGAACTTA
>CAZYSQ010000043.1:6534-11232 GCA_964649865.1 uncultured Acholeplasmataceae bacterium | reverse complement strand
GATGGTAGGCTGTAAACGAGATGGTAAACGAGAAGAGTTTGGCAAACCTGGTTAAGTTCTCAAGCAGCAGACAGCCCGCAAACAACGGGCGAAAGCCTTCGCAGCTTAAGAAGTTCATCAAGGACAACAACATCAACCGCGAGGATGTGGCCTTGATGATCAAAAGTGTACTCTTCAGCAAAAGTTACGACGAGCTTGTGGATATTCTCCAGGACAACAAGCAGCCGATGATCATAAGGCTTTTCATCAAGTCATACCTGAACGACTTCAAGAAGGGATCGCTGATCAATCTACAGTATCTCTTGGACAGGGCGTTCGGCAATCCGAAGCAGGAAATAGAGGTCAGCGGAAATATCAGCGTTGACCAGATGTCATACGAGGAACGGGAGGCAAAGATCCGTGAGTACATTGAGGGTTACATGCAAAGGGGCGCAGACGCTGCCACTGGACAGGATCGAGGAGTTTCAGGGCAACCTGAAGAAGCTGTCAAAGAAAAATCTTGAGAAGCTGAAGAAGCGGATCATCGAGGATGGGTTCAACGTCCCATTTTTCGTGTGGGATCATAACGGACAATACAAGGCTCTGGACGGGCACCAGCGCATCAAGGCGCTGTGTTCGCTACGCGAGGAGGGATGGGACATCCCATTGCTACCCGTCGCATTCATCGAAGCCAGCGACGAACAAGACGCACGCAAGAAGCTGCTGGCAATCAGCAGCCAGTATGGTGAGTTTGATGCATCTGAGCTGGGCGAGTGGTTGGACGAGATCGGAGGAGAGGTTGCGGAGACGCTGAGGCTGGTGGATACGGACATCCCGATAGAGGTTGCAAGCGAAGAGAAGGAGGTAATTGACGCTGAGCCACAGGTAGACAAGGCCGATGAGCTCAACCAAAAATGGAAAGTCAAGCAAGGCGATGTCTGGCAGCTCGGAGATCATAGGCTCATGTGTGGGGATAGTACAAAAAAAGAAGATATAGAGATCTTGATGAACGGAATGAAGGCAATTCTTTTACATGCAGATCCGCCGTATGGAATGGGAAAAGAAAAAGATGGTATTGTAAATGATAACCTATACAGGGAAAAACTAGACGAATTCCAAATGCAGTGGTGGAAAGCATATCGACCATATCTTGAGGATAACGCAAGTGCATACATATGGGGGAATGCGGAAGATTTGTGGAGGCTTTGGTATCTTGGTGGCTTACGTGAATCAGAGCGAATTACATTTAGGAATGAAATCGTATGGAACAAAGAGAATGGGCAAGGAATAGGTAGTGGAGATTTTAGGATGTACCCAACAGCTACAGAGCGATGCCTATTTTTTATGCTTGGAGAACAAGGTTTTAATAATAATGCAGATAATTACTGGGATGGTTGGGAGCCGATAAGAAAATATCTAGATGAAGAAAGAAAATGTTGTGGATGGTCAAATAAGGATGTTGCAAAGTTTTTTGGATTTCATCCAAGAATGGCAGACCATTGGTTTTCTGTATCGCAATGGTCAATGCCTAAAGAGGATCAGTATAATCGCTTAAAAAAAGAAGCAAAAGGTAACGCTTTCAAGCGCGAATATGACGCTTTCAAGCGCGAATATGACGATCTCAAGCGCTAATATGACGATCTCAAGCGCGAATTCTATGCAACGCGTGCATACTTCGATAATACGCACGACAACATGACAGATGTTTGGAATTACTCTAGAGTTGTTGGCGAAGATAGGCATGGACATGCTACTCCCAAGCCTGTTGATATGATATGCAGGGCTTTAAAATCTAGCTTACCTGAAAAAGGTTTTTGCATAGAACCTTTTATTGGTTCTGGAACAACGCTTATTGCATGTGAAAAGACTGCAAGGATTTGCTACGGAATGGAGATCGATCCAAATTATTGTGCGGTTGTTTTGGAGTGGTGGAGCACAGTTACAAATAGAACACCTGAAAAAGAGGATTAATTTTTCACATGCTAACACCCAAAGACCACGCCTACTTGACAAGCCTCATCATCCAGCAGGAGCGCGAGCGCGTTGTGCCAAAGCTCGACTGCTTTCGCAAACCAATGAGAATAAAGCTTGCCAAGTCAGGGCGTGGTACTGGTAAGTCATGGGCGATCGCTAGCCTGCTCATACAACTTGCACACAGGCGTAAAGTGAGAATCGGATGTTTCAGAGAGATACAGAAAACCCTAGAGGAATCATCGTACGCATTGATGAAGCAGACGGTAGAGCGCCTTGGTTACCATGGATGGAAGATCACGAACGAGAGTCTTGAGTCACCTTGCGGATCGAAGATAATCTTCCGAGGGTTGAAGGACATACGAGCGGCAAACCAGGTCAAGGGCTTGGAGTCGTTCGATATCTTTTGGCTTGAGGAAGCTGCTGTCATATCAAACGAGAGTCTAAGTATGATCATGCCTACCTTGAGAAAACCAGGTTCCGAGCTCTGGGCATCATGGAACCCCGAGACGGAGAGCGACCCCATTGATCTGCGGTTGTGGCAATCAAGCCGCGACGATGTGTTCCGCATCTGGCTTGAACCCGGTCCTATAGACAACCCCTGGTGGGGACCCGAACTGCAGAAGGAGATGGAAGCCGACTATGCGCTTGACCCCGACGAAGCCGAGCATATATGGGGTGGCCAGCCACGCAAGCAAGGTCAGCGCTCCGTCATGAGCAGGGTTGCGATCCGTGCTGCAATGGAACGGAAGATTGAACCTGTCGGAATCGTGCAGATCGGATGCGACGTGGCACGCTATGGCGACGATAGAACCGTCATGTACAAGCGCAAGGGTTTGGCAGTCGTAGAACGGAAGGCCTTCAGCAAACAGGACACGATGACAACCGCATACGAGCTCTGGGCGATGGCAGGGCATGACCCATCAATTCCCATCTATGTTGACGACTCCGGGGTTGGTGGCGGTGTAACGGATCGCCTGCGCGAGCTTGGTGCAAAAGTATATCCGATCAACTTCGGAGGCTCTCCTTCTGACAAGGACCGCTACACCAGCGTCGCAGACGAGCTCTGGTTCAACTTCCCGATTGATGAGGCGTCAATCCCGGACGATCCGCAGCTGATGGCCGAGCTTTCAGGCAGGCAGTATGCATACGATCACCAGGGAAGGCGTAAAATCGAATCGAAGGACGACTACAAGAAAAGGTGCGGCAGAAGCCCCGATGAGGCAGACGCTCTGCTTCTGTGCTACTACGATGGGACGGGCATCATATTCCCGGACGAGATACGCGAGCAGATGGCGAGGAGGCGCAGGTGGTGACGACTTCTGATGTGTACGAGCGTGTGATGATCGCACTTGATGGAATGCAGCTGTCAATCTATCATGCGAAGAAAACGACCAGCGTGTATCTGCATTCATCCGACATTGGAACGCTGAGTATACGCGACCATATGCCGAAAAAGTCTGCACTCCCGAGGCTCAAATACAACATAATCATCGGATACAGAGGCAAGCGCGAATACCACTACAAGGGGCGCACCTGTTATTTTTACGGCGAGCACGAGATATCGGCCGTTCTTGACGACTTGCGCAAATCGTGTGATACTTACCGAAGGAGATTATAACCCATGGGACTTTTCTTCAACCGAACGGCTACGAACGAGAACAAGACGAGGCAGCGGCGCATGAACCGGGGTGTGGTAGACTGGACCGAGGGCATGGTTGTCGACCGCTCCTTGACATACGGCTTGTATCACAACGAATACAACGGCATGAAACTCGCAGGCTCATTGGCATTCTCCCCCATTGCAATCCCTGTCTGGTTCATGGGCCTTCCTGTAGCAGAGAGCGAGAATGACAATATCCAGGCGATGCTCAACGAACTGACCGATGAATATTCGACCTTGATGCAACAGATGCACACAGAATGCCACCGCGATGGTACCTTGTGGGTATGGCCCTATTTCGATGCGGATAAACGCAAGGTCAGATGGGAGATAATCCCCGACGACGGGATGCAGGTACTTCGTGACCCAAAGACCGGTGATGTGACAAAGATCATCATCGAGCAACAGCTTACGGTCACAATCGATTCTGGCATGACAACGGGCACCGTTGTGAAGAAGCGAATCTTCACGCGCGACAGCGTAACAACGACCTGGACGCAGAGCACGCTCAAGGAAACACCTGCGAACGAGACGATCCCAAATGTTGGGCGAGTGCTTCCCATACCATTTGCAAACAACGCAGATGCTACCGAGGTCAGGGGCCATTCAGACTATGAGCGCATCGTCTACGACCTGAAGAATTATCATGACATCGAACTGGCACAGGCAGAGGTGCTGTCGAAGTTCAGGCCAAAGCTGATAATCGAGACCAAGCAGGCCAGCACATGGCTTGCGAACAACGGCTTCTCTGGTATCTCTGACATCGATGTGAGCAAGGCTGATCTATTCCTCAACGTTGAGGGCGAGAAAGTATCCGTGCTGTTCGCAGACAACGCATGGCAGGCATACGAATCAGCCCTGAAGCGCACATTCCGAAAGATCGTAGAGGGTTCTGTCGTCCCCGAGATATGCTGGGGATTGAAGTCTGAGGGCAACCACGCATCAGTGGAGGAGCAGATGGGAATGCTTCTGCTTTTTGTCGAAGGCAAGCGCGAACAGAAAACAGCGGCCTACCGAACGCTTTTCACCGCATCCATCAGGCTCATGGGCGTAGCACGAATGCAGGCCGTTGATCCTGATATCGA
>CAZYSQ010000043.1:0-6434 GCA_964649865.1 uncultured Acholeplasmataceae bacterium | reverse complement strand
GTCAAGCTGATGAAAAGATACGGCAAGCTCGAGGCTGGCACCAAGGAATTTGCGAAACGTATACCTAAAAACGTGGACTATCGCGCAATGCGTCTTGTAAGAACGGAGCTCTATGCATCGCTGAAGGAAGCAGGCGTTTTAGCAGGCAAACGCAACCCAGGGGCATATGACCTGTTCGATTGGTTGATGCAGGCTGGTCGTGCAGACTGGGACTGTGCGTGCCCTGATTTGGCACATGGCAGTCCGTACACTGCCGAGCAGGTGCCGGTGCAACCACATAGTAATTGTGGGTGTTATCTGATGCCAAGACTACGTGATGCCGACGAGTTTGTGGACGACCTCAAGCGATGGTCTGAAGGAGAAAGCGTGGACTATCTGGACGAGTGGAATGATTCCTATTACGGAACGATATCATAGCACTTGACAAATGCTGATGCATAAAGGAAAATGGACATATGAAACGAATTTATCTTTCAGGCTATGTAGGATACGACCTCACATCAAGCATGGTCAAGCAATGGCTCGACGAGGCGAACGGAGAAGAGATTGAGATTCATCTCAACACCCAGGGCGGAGTCGTCACAGAAGGCATTGCCATTTATGACCTGATCGACAAGTACACGGGTAAGAAATCCTGCCTCATGGGCGGGCTTGTTGCGTCAATCGGCTCATACATTGCAACCGCATGCCAGAAGGTTACCGCACAGGATATCACGGTCTACATGGTCCACAATGCGGCCAACTGGTGCTTCGGTGATTACAAGGACATGCAGAACGAAGCCGAATCCTTGCAGAAGCTGAACAAGCACATTGCAGACCGATTGTCGCGCTTCAGCGGAAAGCCGCTCGAGGACGTGCTCAAGCTCATGGATGAAGAGACCTGGTACTATGGAAAGGAAATTGTAGACGCAGGATTTGCAACTGATTTCCTTGAGACTGGGAAGGCGAGTAATCAGGCGAGCAACGTGCTTGATATCGAGAAGTACAAATATCATGAAAGGCTGAAGAGTGTGGCCGCCTATTTCGGCACCCCGCCTGATAAGCCGAAGGAAGAAGAAATGAAATTCGAAGATTTTCTGACCGCAGCAAAGGACTTCGTGAAAAGCGGAGAGTTCAAGCTTGAATCGGCACTCGACCTGTTCGGGGCAAAGGACAAGCTGATCACTGACGAGCAGAAGGCCAAGCTTGACGCTCTTGGTGATGCTGACCCATCCGAGCTCAAGAAAAAGGCAGAGGATGCCGAGAAGGCTGCACTTAACGTTCAGCTTGATGCCGCATTCGGCAAGGACGGAATGCTCCGCGACTATGCGAATCGGTGCATTGCGCAGAACATGAAGATCGAGGATATCCAGAAGGACCCGATTGCACAGAAGCTCGCAGCCGAGAAGGCCGCAGGTTCTCTTGATGTGGTCGTTGACCCGAAGGACACTGAGCAGAAGACCGTCGGCGGAAAGATCGTCGCGAAGTATTAAGAGAGGGTTGACAAATGACCGTATTCATCGAAAAAGAAATGTGCGACCATGTTCGCATCAAGAACGGCACCGGCGGTGATCTCGACCAGTACCAGTTCGCCATCGTTGGTCCTTATGCCGCAGTTGCGGACGAGGACATCGCATCGAACGCGGTAGGAAGCTTCCACGTTGAGGAAGGAATCCAGATCCAGACAACCGACCTGCACGCAACGCAGAACACGTTCGCGACAGTCGGCAACCCTGTGTATTGGGACCCTGCAACCAGCAAGTTCAGCGACACTTTGACCGAGGACTACTACCTTGTTGGGTATTTGCTCCAGGCAAAGAACAGCGACGATGTGATCGTGTTCGAGAAGGAACGCTATGCCAAGCTGGTCCCCGCTTCGTTGGTTGACATCCAGGCAGAGGTTGATGCCGCCGAGTTGTCAATCGCAGCCATCACCGCCGAAGCAGGTATCCCCTTCAAGGCTACCGCAACGCTGACCAGCGCCGCAGGTGCAACCGAGGTTGTGCTGCTTGCCGATGCAAAGGTCCCCGCAGGGAAGAAGGTATACTTGCACAGTATCTTCGCTTCCGTTGACGGTGCAACCGAATGGGGAACCGCAACTAAGGTAAGCGTCAAGGACAGTGCAGACGTTGAGGGTGCATCGTTCGCAGTTGCCGACCTGATTGCAAATGCAAACCTGACCATTGCCGATGCTTCGCTCAGCGACCCCATCGCACAGGGTGCGGGCTTCACCGCCGCAAAGGGACTCGAAATTGTGGCCGATGCCAACGGCACCGGATCTGACCTCATCGTGACCGTCTTCGGTTACATCAAATAAGGAGTCTAAGAGATGAGACACTTGAACGTATTTGACCAGGACGGTCTGAAAGAGTATCGACTGAAGCAGAAGACGGCGACCAACGTCGCGATCTTCTCCGGCAATGCTGCAGAGAATGTGAACGGCAAGACCGAGATCATCGGCAAGGAACTGATTGTCCCCATGACCAACACTGCTTGGGAAGGAAGCGAGGGACACGTGCAGTTGTGGAGCGAGATCAAGGATCTGCAGGACAAGGCACGCAAGGAAATGGCGGTCAACGCAAACCAGGCTCCGAGTCCCACCACCCTTGAATCCCTTCTCCAGAAGGTGATCATCGACATCACACGCAGACGGCAGGAAAGCGGGGACCTCACAAGCCTTATCGCTACTGAGATCACCGACTTCGACTTCCCCGAGGTCATCACCCTGCGTGAGCTCTACGACTACGTCGGCGAGATGCAAGAGGTGAGCGGAAGCAACGACAGCGTGCCCCTCATCGAGCAGGCTTTGGGAATCACCGACACTGTTGCGATGAAGATCCTTGCCATCGGATGGAAGGACAGCTTGAAGAACCTGTTGTTCAACAAGCTCCGCGACATCGAGAAGGCCAACAAGGCAGCGGTAAATGCTTATGTAGATAAGCGCAATGCCGCAACCGTTGGTGCCATCGTCGGAGCAACCTTCCATGCAACACAGAAACAGGCAGCGGTTGTTGATGCAACCAAAACCTATGATGTGCTGATGTACAACACCATGCGCAAGGCCATCAAAAAGCTTCGTTCACTCAAGGACCCGCAGACCAAGGGCTTGATTGCCGTTCCCTCTCTCACCTTGCTGTGCAACAGCGCAGACAGATGGGATATCGAGCGTGTGATCAACGGCCAGCTGGGAAGCGGCAACGGGACAATCGCGGGCCAGAATATGGCATCCTTGCCGATCGACACGATCATCGAGTATGACCATGGCATCACCGACGGTAAGAAGTGGGGGAAAAAGACCCTCAGCTATCCGGGAGTGACGCAGGGCAAGGCCTACCTGTTCGTTCCCCGTGAAGCGTTCTGGGTTGCTGTGAAGCGACCTCTGACGATGGAAACCGGACGCGGAAGCGTGCTCCAGCTCTCCACCGAGGAGAAGGCATGGTACGGAGTCCAGGGCGAGCACTACAAGCAGTTCCTGGGAAGCTCCTACCCTGCAGCCGGAACTTCCGGCGAAGGGTTCATCGTGGAGATCACACTCCCGACCGAAGCGTAAGCCTGAGAAGCAAAAAATATTGGGGTAGCAGAAATGCTACCCCAATTTTGTGCAAAAAAACCACCCGGGGAAACGTCTAACCCGGGTGGAAAATGAGAATATCAAGGAGTAGGCTCACGATGTACCTTAAGTATCATTGACAATTCACTATTTGTCAACCATAATTAATGCATGGATACACAAAAAATTATAAAGTTGCGTCTGAAGATACAGGATCCGCATGGATTCCCGAAGATTGTAGAGTCCGAAGTGCCTGCAACTCCTGATGAGCTGACCTGTTATCGTGTTGCCGATGACGAGTATTACAACTCAGACAATGAGCGTCTGCGACTATATATCAGTGATGCAACCCTTGATGCAATGCTCACGGCTTACGGCGATGGTGCCGAATGCCGATGCTATATGCAGATTGCCTCAAGCCTTGGATCAGAGATGAGAATCAAGCGGCTGACGACTGGAACAGAGACGACCGAATGGCAGACGCTTGTTGAGCTGTACAACTACTACAAGGCGCTCTCTGATGCATGCAAGGCTCAGGTCAAGGCTGACGCAGGCCAAGACACAGGCCGTGTAGGACAGAGCAAGACGCCTGTTATTTGCGGGGGGTGGCAGCTGTGACAAGCCAGGCACGACAGGGAATCATTGCACAGATCAATGCAAATCCTAGCAGGCTCAGATTCATACGTTTAACGATGGTCGATGATGGATTTGGTGGTGAGATTCCGATGGGCGATCCATTGAAGTACACAGCCAAGGTCCGAATATCGCACGAGAGCAAATCTGTTCCGCAGCTTGAGCCAAAACCGGTTGGGCTTGGAACAAATCTTGCGCGTTTCATCCTTGCAGGCTACAAGACGCTGATTCACGAGGGCGACCGTTTCACATACCAGGGCACAGGCTGGGAGGTAGGTGTTGTAGACACCTTGAGCTACGGCTCTGAGATTGTGGGTTATCAGGCTCCCATCAAGGAAGCCGCGATCATGGAGGACTGCTGATGAGACTACCAGGAAGTGCATCTGATCCGATATCAACTGATTTGCCGAACCTTGACGAGGCATATATCATGAATCCATACGCAGGCAAGGAGCAACTGACGTTCCTTGAAGCCCTTGACTTGCTGAGCGCGCTCAGTGCGGAGTTGTATGCTGATGGAATCAACAGGTACGGAGCAGGTAAAACAGGCAATCAACGCTGAATTTGAACGCAGGAAAAGAAGCGTTTACGGACTGTGTGCATACTATGCTGGATTGGTTCTCAGGCATTTCAGAACAAGGCAGGCAGGCAATACCTACTGGGAGAACCGAACCAATCTTGCTATGGACACGGTTTTCTCAGGTGCGTTCAAGGAAGGCGAGGATGTGTTGGGGTTCTTTCTAGCACATACGGTTGAATACGGGGTGTACCTGGAGCTTGCAAACAACAGGCAAAATGAAGCGTTAAGGCCGATCATCAACGAGTATCTGCCTCAATTCAAGAAACATCTGGAAAGGTTGTATACAAGATGATAACAAAGATAGTAGCAAGATTGAAAGAAGGAACGGTCAAGAACGTGGTCCCTTATGGGATGGCAGGCAATATGCCGGACGCTCCCTATATCGTGGTGAAGCAGGAGTCGGACCCGTTGGGAAGAGGTGACATCTACCGGGTGATAATCCACGTTGCACCGGGGGCTCATATTTTCCTCAAGCAATATATGGCGAATGCCCAGGCGTTGCTTGATAACTTCGAAGCGACAACTTATTTGGGCAACTTGCAACGCATCTATGCAGATGGCCCTTTGTCGGGTATAATTGTAGATAATGACGACGGTACGATAGCCATGGAACGGACCTATTTGTCGCCAACGATTTTCTTCTAGAAGGAGTTTTTATTATGGCACTGAAAAAGAACGCAAGGTATGCTTTTGGATTGCACTATCTTCGGATGAGGGCGATCAACGACGATCTGAGCCAGCCGACCGCTGATAACATCATCGGTGGTGCAGGCCCATTCGACTTCAGCGGGGTAACTTCGATTGCCGCTGTACCGCTGACGGTAAAAATCGACAATGCGGCCGCAGTCGAGCTTGATGTCGACCTGACTGCCGCAGTCGATGATGCTGCGGTAACCGTAGACGAACTGGTGACAGCACTCACTGCCGCGTTCACCGCTGGTACCGTTGCGCTCACCGCATCAAAGGTCGCAGAAACTGGGCGGCTGAAGATCGCGCACGCAACTGCATCAGTCTTGCAGGTATACGGTGAAGCTGCAGAGCTTGCCATGATCGGACAAGGCTTCGGGGTGAAGTTGCTCGTATCCGATACGATGCAGAGCTTCAGCCAGTCGCCCGTGCGCAAGGACGGCGAGAGGATCACCACCACCGATGCATGGGGATACGACACCGAGGTGATCACCGACGGCTACTACAAGGGCTTCACGGCGAACCTTGTGGATACCGCCGAGGACTGGGAAATGCTGGGCTTGCTTGAGGGCACTCCGATTGATGCGGACGGCAACATCAGCTCTCCCGTGTACAGCACAAGGCGTCCGATCGTGATGGTCGAAGCTTTCTATGCCAAGTACAGAAAAGGCCAGAACTACGAGGGCGACCTTGTAGGGTATCGCAAGATCACCTGTGACCAGTGCAAAGGCATGGGCGGAGAGCAGACGCGCGAGCGTGGCTGGTCGAATGCACCGTACACCATCGAGGGCAAGACCTGGGTTGACGATGCAGGCACCGAGCACCCCGCATGGAAGCGCGAGGAGCTGACCGTACCTGCATTCAATGCACTCGACATTGAGAACGTGTAACAATTTCTAGGGGAGGGGCAACCCTCCCCATTGGAGTATTTATGCTCGAACAATTCCATGACGCGCAATTTCCCATATTGACGCTGCCATTCTATGGCAACCCTGTGCAGGTGCA
>CAZYSQ010000042.1:0-11576 GCA_964649865.1 uncultured Acholeplasmataceae bacterium | reverse complement strand
TCCCAACGCTAGCGAGTCAGTGATCAAAGTCAATGGCACCGAGGTTGCGAGGAATCTGGCGAGGACTCCGGGGACGGACAGTGTATATTACACGGATTACATTGGATGGGCGGGCAATAGCAATGAGCGGCTCGTGGAGTGGGTTGATGCAGATTGGTCCACGTCAGGTAAAGCTTCCAGACTCACTTATACTGTTATAGGCAATGCTACCTCGGGGGATGCTGGTCTATATGTGCGTGATGCGCTTACTCCGGGCAAAGTTTATACTACTGTTGTTAGGGGGCGAACAAGTCGAGCTGAGATAAGACTCGGCGCCTCCAAAATATACTCGAACATCGGCGACATTGTACTTATAGCTGGTACTACGAGCGAAAATACTAATGCAGATTCTGGATTCATAAGGTGGGTTACGTTTATTGCTCCCGATTCACAACTATCTGATACTCGCTTACTGTTTACGGTTTCTAACAAACAGGCGGGCGATTGGATTGAACTCTCCATGGGCGACATCTACGAAGGCCCCTACGACCCCAACCGCCCCTGGTTCTCAGGAGACTCCACCCCCGAACAGCTCATGCAGTCCCCCACCATAGGCTCCCCTCTCGAAGGAAGTCTAGAGGATATCGCAGGGCCTTTGGTGGCTGAGTTAACATCCTCTGGCTCTGTTGATGCCCCTTTGGACCCGCTTTCTAGTAGGACTTTGGTTTGTGTTACGAAAGACCGGTCGGCAATGTCCTCCTATTACGCTTTCTGCTATAACGGCGTATATGGGAATAATGGACGAATAGATTTGAGAACATATTACGACTCGGCTACCCTTGGCACTAGATTCGATGCTGAGGGAGGTAGCGAAAACGCCACGTCTTCTTTGCTTTTTAGGGGTTCTAAACCTTTTGTGTTTGGCGTTATTTTAAACGAAAACATCTCCGATGATAAAAGCTATATTCAAATGTTTGACAGTAATGGGTTGGGAGGTTCTAGATATGTGAATTTCGGAAACGGAATTACGGGTCAGAAATTTACTAAGACCGATAATGCTATATGGGCCGGTCTATGGCCGAAAGCTTTGACCGAAGACGAAATCGCAAAAGTGACCTTATGGCTCAAGCAAAGATATTTGTAACCCTCATACGAAAGGACCACCATGGACAACTTAGAAACAGCATGTTTCATAGACTCGGTCCTTTCGTCTGAGCTTTCCCACCACGGCGTTAAAGGTATGAAGTGGGGAGTGCGTAAGGATCGCTACCGAGAAAATTCGGCAAAGCGGTACGAGAAGAAGGCTTCTAAATACCAGAGCAAACTAGACAAGACGTCTAGAGCTAGCAAGCAAAAGAAACTCTCGTCTAAGCGTGACAACGCCCTCAACGATGCGTCCCTGCGACGCTCAGGCAAATTGACATCGACAGACAAGAAGCGAATAGCCACGGGCGCAGCGGTAGTTACAGCCTTGGCCGCCCGCAAGGCTTATACCACTTTAGATTCTGGCGACGCCCGTCGTCTCATGGAGAACGGTAAAGCCAAACTTACAGGTAAAGAGTTCGAGTTCAAGAAGAAAGCGTCCAACGCGAGTTCAAACATGTCGCCAGATGACGTCTTCAACAACATTACTAAGAACATCAATCCGGAGTATGGCAAGCCCGGCACCAAGTCTAATTGCCGAAGAGCCACTTTTGCCTATGAGATGAATCGTCGTGGTTATGACGTTCAAGCAACTAAGACTCTTAAAGCACGTGGCCAAAACGCTTTAAGTATGGACACTGCGCTAGACAAAAAGTCTAAACAATACAATACGCAGGGCGTCGGAGCTGCTAAAAAGCTTTTTAAAGAAGTTTATAACGAATCCGACGCTGGCGATAAGCGTGACCAGCAATACTTGAACCTGTTCGAGGGTAAAGACCCTGTAGACATAGTCAGCAAATACAAGAACAACAGCAACAACGTCTTCGATACTTTATCTAAACAGCCAGTCGGAGCCCGAGGCGAATACGCTATGAAATGGGCCAGTGGTGGTGCGCATTCTATGTCGTACGAGGTCTTTAAAGACAAAACGGTCATATTTGACAACCAAACGCAAAAACGATACGAAAAAGGCTCTGCTGACTTTGAAAAATTAGTGATGTATACAAAATCAGCAGGCTTTACTAGACTCGATGATAAAGAGTTGAATACCGAATTTTTAAAGAAGTGGGTGAAAAATGCTTAGCCAAGACGAAATCGCAAACCTTGTCAAAGACCAGTTCCCAGGATCGTCCCTTGGCAAAGTCGGATCATACCAAGGCAATTATCTCGTTCAAGTGTTTTTTAACGACCCAGAAGAAGGCGATTACGATCCCTTCTACTTGTTAGATTCTTCAACACAACAGTTTACTGAATTCTCAGTAATGACTGACGGGAACTTCGAAGATGTAATGGACGCTATGGCGTTCCCGCTATGGGATGGAGACAACTGATGGATTACGAAGAATTTATCGACGAAATCGCACACCACGGCGTTAAAGGAATGAAGTGGGGCGTACGTAAAGATCGGTACTCTCAGACAGGGTCGAGAAAGAAGTCTGCAAACGCTAAACAGAAAGAGTCTCGCAAGCGCGCCAGCGCAAACCGTCGTTCTCTAAGTGACAAAGATCTCGATCAGATGATCAATCGTCTTGAGAAAGAGAAAAAGCTTAAGAACCTGGTTGCTGATGACGTTTCTCCTGGCCGAAAATTCATCAACGGGATTATGTCAGATGCTGGTAAGCGAGGTTTGACAACTGTAGCAACGGGCGCTGTGGTTTACGGTGTCAAGGTTGGTCTCGAGAAGAACTTCAACCCCCTAGAAGCTGCTAAGTACTTAGCGCCTAAACCTAAGAAGTAGGAGCCGTCAAAATGACAGAAACAACAAACTGGGCTGAAGACCGCCTCAACGAGCTTGACCACCACGGCGTCAAAGGCATGAAGTGGGGGGTCCGCAAGGACGAGTACCGAGAGCGTAAAGCAACAAAGCAAAAACTTAACGAACGCAACGAACGGTATTCTGACAGATCTCGCAAAGGCGACAGCCGAGGCGCCGAAAAGCGAATAAACCGTAGAATGAACATGAACCCCAAAATGGGCCCTCAAGCTGCACGCAATCGAGAACAACACCGAAACGTAAAGAAGTTTACCGGTGGGCTAAAGGGAGGTGTTGCTGGAGCTGCGGTAGGAGCCGTTGTTGCTCAGGCTTCCATCTCAACGGTTGTTAACGCTACTTTTAGTAGAAAAGGTGAAGCGTTCTTAACAAGGAACCTCGGTCCTGAGAGCGCATCGGGCGTTGCCTACGGCGTTGCCGCTATGGCTTCTTCCCCGGCAGGACGAAAGATGATTCGCCTAGGCGGAGCACAAGTGGGGGCGATCCTCGGCACAGGCAGCGGAACTGCTTTAGCAGCTAAACGTTTCGACAAGAAGGAACGCCAGCAATACGAAGAGAAAAACAAGAAGTAGTTAGGAGGACCGTATGAGTCTATCGAACACAGCGGTCCCCAAGTACTACGGAGAGTTTCGTCGTAAGGTCCAGCGAGGGGAGATCCCTGTCAATCGCGAGATTGCTATGGAGATGAACCGTATCGATGCGATGATTGATGACCCAAACATCTACTACGATGACCGGGCGATCGATGGGTACATCAAGTATTGCGAGAACGAACTCACGCTAACAGACGGAACCGACCTACACCTGCTTGATACATTCAAGCTATGGGCCGAGTCTGCGCTGTCGTGGTTCTACTTCGTGGATCGTTCGGTATACCAGCCTTCTAAAGGTGATCACGGTGGACACTATGTCCGCAAGCGTATCAAGAAGCGGTTGATTCACAAGCAGTTTCTCATCGTCGGACGAGGCGCAGCCAAGTCGATGTATGCTTCAACCATTCAGTCGTTCTTCCTCAACGTTGACACCTCGACCACACATCAGATCACAACAGCTCCAACCATGAAGCAAGCTGATGAGGTCATGTCGCCTATCCGCACAGCTATTACTCGCTCGCGTGGTCCGCTCTTCAGGTTCCTCACAGAGGGCTCTCTGCAGAACACCACAGGCTCTAGAGCCAATAGGGTTAAGCTCGCGTCCACCAAGAAGGGCGTCGAGAACTTCCTTACCGGTTCGCTGCTTGAGATTAGACCGATGTCTATCAACAAACTTCAGGGTCTGCGAGTCAAAGTCGCTACAGTCGACGAATGGCTGTCAGGAGATGTCCGGGAAGACATCATTGGCGCTATTGAACAGGGGTCGTCTAAGAACGAAGAGTACTTCATCTTGGCAATCTCGTCTGAAGGAACCGTTCGTAACGGATCGGGCGATACCGTCAAAATGGAACTTATGGACATTCTCAAGGGCAACTATATCAACCCTCACGTTTCCATCTGGTACTACCGTCTAGACAACACTGAGGAAGTTGCCGACCCGGAGATGTGGATGAAGGCTCAACCGAACATTGGGCGAACAGTCTCTTACGAAACCTATCAGCTGGACGTCGAGAAAGCCGAGAAAGCACCCGCTTCCCGCAACGATATTCTTGCCAAACGCTTTGGGATTCCTATGGAGGGATACACGTACTTCTTTACTTATGAGGAGACCATCCCCCACAGACCTAGAGAGTTCTGGAAGTTGCCTTGCTCGATGGGAGCGGACCTTTCACATGGAGATGACTTCTGCGCATTCACGTTCCTGTTCCCGTTGACTGATGGATCCTTCGGCGTTAAGACTCGAAGTTATATTTCATCGCTGACTCTCATGAAGCTTCCCGGTGCTATGCGCCAGAAGTACGACGATTTCATCAAAGAGGGTTCGCTTATTATCATGGATGGCGAGATCTTAGACATGATGCAAGTCTACGAGGACCTTGAGAAGCACATAGAGGATACTCAGTACGACGTTGTCTCCTTCGGCTATGATCCTTACAACGCTAAAGAGTTTGTAGAACGCTGGTGCCGTGAGAACGGTCCTTATGGTGTTGAGAAAGTCATCCAGGGCGCTAAGACTGAGTCTGTTCCACTTGGCGAACTTAAGATTCTTTCCGAGGAGCGGCTTCTGCTGTTCGATCAGGATCTGATGCAGTTCAACATGGGTAACGCCATCATCCTTGAGGACACCAACGGCAACCGTAAACTCTTGAAGAAACGTCACGAACAGAAGATCGATAATGTCGCAGCTATGATGAACGGTTTCGTAGCTTACAAGCTAAACCGAGAAGCATTTGACTGACGTCTTCTTGAGAAAGGAAAGGAATGAGCGTTGTAGACAGACTTAAAAGCGGATGGAACGCTTTCCGCCAAAACGAGACAACTCGCCAGTCGTATGATGATTATGGCCCAGGTTATCGAGCTCGCCCAGACGCCGTCAGGATGCATTACTCGAACGAGCGATCCATCATCGGCTCAATCTACAATCAGATCGCCATTGATGTGGCGTCCATCTCTGTGAATCATGCTAAGATGGACGATAACGGCCAGTTTGTAGAGAACATGAAAGGCCCTCTTCAGGAGTGCCTGACCGTACAAGCTAATCTTGATCAAGCAGCTAGTGCTTTCAAGATGGATGCTGCTTTGTCCCTATGTGACGAAGGAGCTATCGCTATTGTCCCTGTAGATACCTCTGTAGATCCGGAGAAGAACGACGAGTTCGACATCCTTACTATGCGAATCGGTAAGATTGTTGAGTGGTTCCCGGAGCATGTCAGAGTCAGTGTATACAACCAGAAAACAGGACAGCGAGAAGAAGTAACTCTTAGCAAGCGCTATGTCGGGATTGTCGAAAACCCGCTATCATCTGTGATGAACGCACCAAACTCGACGCTTCAACGCTTGATTCGAAAGCTCAACCTTTTAGACTTGGTCGATGAACAGTCGAGTTCAGGCAAGCTCGACTTAATCTTCCAGCTGCCGTACACTGTGAAATCTGAAACCAAAAGAGCTCAAGCTGAAAAGCGCAAGCACGACATTGAGGTTCAGCTAAGAGACTCTAAATACGGCATCGCCTATGTCGACTCCACCGAGAAGATTACTCAACTTAATCGTCCGGCAGACAACAATTTGTTAGCACAGATCGAATCGCTTACTAAAACCTTGTACGAACAACTCGGAGTTGGTGAAGAAGTCTTTGCAGGTACTGCTGATGAGCAGGCCATGCTTAACTACTTCAACAGAACTATTGAGCCTATCATCCGAGCCATAACCGAAGAGATGAATCGTAAGTTCCTTAGTCCTACTAAGCGCCAGAATCACGAGAGAATCGTCTATCGCCGGGATCCGTTCAGTCTGGTCCCCGTGATGCAGTTGGCTGAGATCGCCGACAAGATGACTCGTAACGAGGTTCTGTCGTCTAACGAGGTTCGCGGCATTATGGGCTACAGCAAGTCTGCTGACCCAGATGCAGACAAGCTACGGAACGCTAATATCAATCAATCCGCAGCAAGAGAAGAAACGCCTAATCACGGCGATTCTAGTGAGGAGGTGATCCGTCAAAATGGCAGAACTGAAGCCTGACTTTTCAGGCTACGCGACTCGTAACGATGTTCGGTGCTCTGACGGAGTAACCATCAGGCGGGACGCGTTCAAGATCAATGATGGAACCCAGGTGCCGATCTTCTGGTCGCACGGGCATAATGATCCCTCCAACATTCTTGGACATGCGATCCTGACCAATCGTCCAGATGGCGTCTACGCTACTGGATATTTCAACAATACGCCAAAGGCCTCGTACACCAAGTCCGCTATTGCGCACGGTGACGTCCGAGCTATGAGCATCCATGCATACGACGTGAAGCGGCGTGGCACTGACGTGGTTGATGGCAAGATTTCAGAAGTAAGCATCGTTTACAAGGGAGCCAATCCCGGAGCTTACATCGACAATATTTCATTGTCCCATTCAGATGACGATGGCGACTATGATGACGGCGAAGTAATCATCTATACTGGTCTTGAGTTTGATCATTCAGACAAGAAGGACGAGGAAGAAGACCAAAAGCCGGAGGAAGAAGAAAAGAAGCCAGAAACATCTGAGGACAGCAAACAAGAGTCCGAAGATTCAGACGATTCTACCGAGGGAGAAAAAGTGGCTGACGAAGAGAAGACAATTGAGCAGGCCTACAACGAGCTTGATGAAGAGACCAAAAATCTTCTTCACTACTTCGTTGGCCTAGCTCTCGAGAACCAAGACAACGACGACAATGAAGAGGATGAGTCTGAAGGCTCGGACGACAAGAAGGAAGGCGATTCTGTGACCCACAACATTTTCGAGAACCAGGGCGAGGGTTTCGATACCTCTACTGAGCTCACTCATGCTCAGGTCGAGACGATCTTTGCCGATGCAAAGCGCCCCGGCATGACCCTGAAGGACTCCGTCCTTTACCACGCCGATCAGTACGGCATCACGAACATCGATCTGCTGTTCCCCGATGCCAAGAATCGTGGCGATGCGGTCAAGATTCATGACCGCCGGAACGAGTGGGTGAAGAAGGTTCTCGCTGAGACCGACCACTCTCCATTCGCCAAGGTCAAGACCATGATCGCCGACCTTACTCCCGATTCGGCTCGCGCCAAGGGATACATCAAGGCCACGATGAAGAAGGAAGAGTACTTCTCTCTGATCAAGCGAGAGACCACTCCTGCCACGATCTACAAGAAGCAGAAGCTTGATCGTGACGATGTCATTGACATCACAGACTTCGACGTTGTCGCTTTCATGAAGGGCGAAATGCGTCAGAAGCTGGATGAGGAGATTGCTCGCGCCATCCTCATCGGTGACGGTCGCGACATCGACGACGAAGACAAGGTCTCGGATCCTGCAGGGTCTGCTTCCGGTAAGGGTCTTCGCTCCGTCATGAACGATGACGACTTCTACGCGCACAAGGTTACCCTTGCAGCCAATGTCTCGGGCGCAACCCTGAGCGAAGCCATCATTCGTTCCATGAACGACTACAAGGGCACCGGTTCGCCGACGCTCTTCACTTCTCGTCGGAACCTGACTGACATGCTTCTCCTCAAGGATAAGCTTGGACGTCGTCTCTACCCGACCGTGAGCGAGCTTACCGCTGTGCTCCAGGTCAAGGAGATCGTTCCTGTTGAGATCTTCGATGACGAGCCCCAGCTCATCGGCATCATCATCAATCTCCGTGACTACACGGTTGGTGCAGACAAGGGTGGCGAGACTTCGTTCTTCGACGATTTCGACATCGACTACAACCAGATGAAGTACCTGTACGAGACTCGCCTCTCTGGCGGTCTTACTATGCCGAAGTCTGCTGTGGTCATCAAGCGTGCCGAGGGTACAGAGGCTACTCCGGTTGCCCCGACCTTCAACACGACCACTAACGAGATCACGATCCCGTCCGTGACTGGTGTCGAGTACCAGATCGACGACAAGGCCGTCACTGGCAAGAAGGTCATTGAGGCCGACACCATCGTGACCGCAGTGCCGAAGGCCAACTACTTCTTCACCTCTGGCGTTGCTACGGATTGGGTCTTCGCTTTCGAAGGCTAGATTCTATGGCTCGCTACTACGGCAACATAGCCTATGGCGAGACAGTGGAGATCCGCCCCGGAGTTTACGACCAGCGCATAACTAAACGCCAACACAAAGGCGAAGTTAACAAGCTGGCTCGTAGTCTTCGGGGCGGTGATGCCATCAATGGTTCTATCACAGTTCAAAACACTATCAGCATCATAGCTGACGCTTTTGCTCTTGAGCACTTCTTCGACATCAAGTATGTTGAGTGGCTTGGACAGAAGTGGACGGTTACTAAGGTTGAGGTTGAACGTCCAAGACTTCTCTTAACTCTAGGGGAGGTTTACAATGGACCGGAGGCTTGAACTGCAGTCGACTCTTGAGACGCTCCTAGGCAGTAGGAATGTATATTTTCAACCGCCTGAGAACATTCGGATGTCATACCCTTGCATTGTCTATGAGCGCAGCAATGTGATGAATAGACAAGCAGACAACAACCCATATTTTAGCAAGAAACGTTATAGTGTCACTGTTATAGACCGTGATCCTGATAGCGCCATACCGGACGAAGTTCTAAAACTTCAATACTGCGCCTTCGATCGACATTTCGTCACCGAGGGCCTAAATCACGACACTTTCACTCTATATTTTTAAGGAGCAACAATGACTACCCTAAAGTGGCACGCCAGCGGCGAGAAGAAGTACGAGACAGGAGTTGACCGGGGCGTTCTGTACCTGGCTGACGAGTCTGGTGTTTACAACGTTGCGGCACCCTGGAACGGTCTTACGGCCGTCAACGAGTCGCCTTCGGGCGCAGAGCCCAACAAGTCCTACGCAGACAATGCTGTGTACATGACGCTTCTCTCGGCTGAGGAACTCGCAGCCACCATTGAGGCGTACGCGTACCCAGAGGAGTTTGCGGTTTGCGACGGCACTGCAGAAGCAGCAGACGGCGTCTTCGTCGGTCAGCAGCCTCGTCAGCCTTTCGCATTCGCTTACCGTACAAAGGTCGGCGATGACGTCAAGGGCGTTGACAGCTCGTTCAAGATCCACCTGATCTACAACGCGTACGCTGCACCTTCCGAGAAGGCGTACTCGACCGTCAATGACTCTCCCGAGGCAACAACGTTCTCGTGGGAGCTATCTACGACGCCTGTGCGCGTTGACGAGAACACCACCACTGCGCTGATCACGATCGACGCATCCAAGGTGGCACCGGGCAAGATGGATTCCTTCCTCAAGATTATTTGGGGAGACGAGGAGACGGAGCCTTCGCTTCCGTCTCCGGCTGAAGTCATCGCCCACTTCGCTACTCCGTAGCGATACCTAGGCTAGGAGGCCAGCGAATGCTTACACTACAGATCACAGACAAGGACCTATTCGACGAAGGAACTGAACAGTTTCTGACCGTCAAAGGCGCTACTGTAGATATGGAGCATTCGCTGGCTTCTCTGTCAAAATGGGAGGCAAAGTACAAAAAGCCATGGTTTGGCAAAGATGGCTTCTCAATGTCAACCTCCGAACTTCTGGACTACTTTCAGATGATGTGTCTTTCTCACTGCGATCCTGCAGTGTTTAAGTTTATGAACCAAGACGAGGTTAACATTGTCGGGGAGTACATGAACGACTCGCAGACAGCAACCTGGTTTGGCCACAGAGACGAGCCATCGGGCAAAGGCCGAGTCATTACCGCAGAGCTTGTCTATTACTGGATGATCAGCCTCAAGATTCCGTTCGAGGCTGAGAACTGGAACATCAACCGTCTGTTCACCCTCATCCAGGTGTGTACCGAGGAATCAACACCCAAAAAGAACACTATGACGCCCGCCGACCGAGCACGGCTCAATAAGGAGCGTCTCGCAAAGTTTGGAGGCTAGTCATGGCAGAGAGAATCTACAACGAGTTCGTTGATCCACAGTTTAACGCCGCAGGCTATACGTATGAGAAGAAAACGTACGTCAACTACGAGAACGTAATGCCAGGCGGAGAGGCAGGCATCGATAACTGGCTTAGTTCGCAGTATCATTCGCGTATCCTAGACACTGCTCCGTGGTCGCCCTCGGGAAAATGCATCAAGTTCGAACCCACGTCTATCTCTGGTTTGAATGCTGATTTCGTTATGGGGCGCCGGTTCTATCTGAACAACATACAATCACTAGACACCTTCACCTCAGTGTTCCGGTTTGAAGTTGACGACGATTCAATCTTTGAGGATCCAAGCGCTTTGTTCGGCGCAGCGAGCATCTCAAACAATCTACCAGCCAACCTGTTTGGAGAGCGGACGCCGACACTTCGAAAGATTAAGTACAACGGGTACGATCTTTGGGAGCTTAGCATTACGTTTGCAACGACGACAAACGTCATCAACGCCTCAGGGACTAAATACATCGACTTGTACCTTTTCCAAACACACAGCAATCGCGATAAATTCGATAGGGCATTCAAAGCGTCTATGGCGCAAACCTATCGTGGAACGTACGAGCCTGCTTATCCATGGATAAGCGAACAGCATCCAGAGATCGGCAACCGGTTGGAAAGTGTGTTCTTCTCGCCTAATGCCAACGTCGTTAACACTGAAATGTCTGGCTTTCCGAGTAGAGGTTTGGAACCTGGCGGCACTGTATGGTACCGAGACAATGTCGACGACTTGCCTGCTCTGTTCTTCAAAAAGTCTTCTAAAAACTGGCCGCCTTCAGAGGTAACGATTGCCGTTCCAGAGCCTTCCGAAACAGACATGTATCGGGTACGGTTCTATGCAACCAACGTTGAAGATGTCCATTGGTCTTCTTCGACAAACACACGCAAGGTTGTCGAAGAAGGCGAGAACAATTTCACCATAGCAGGAACGTCTGCAAACAGTGGCTTCACTATAGATCTCAGCTCGACAGAAGATAATGTCCTGGGTTTGGACAATAATTTCGCAATAAGTAAGATCTTCTTTACTTCAACGTTGTCTTATGGTGGACCGTTCTTCGACGGCGACACACCCCCGTTCTATTACAACGGCGAGCTCGTTATCCCCATGTGGGAGGGCGAACCCTACAAATCCAGATCCTTCATCGAGCTTGGCTCAGGTATCGACGGCGAGCAGACTATTCGCTGGAACGAGAGC
>CAZYSQ010000041.1:2970-11905 GCA_964649865.1 uncultured Acholeplasmataceae bacterium | reverse complement strand
CGACCGTGTACGCGTCTATCGCTTTTTGGTCTTCTATTGTCGTCCACCCGGTACCCGTGTAGCGTTTCAATAATTTAGTAGAAGAACTATACCACATATCGCCTACGTGTTTAGCTCTAACGGCGGTCGTAGTCCAAGCCGTAGCCGGGTCGGAAGTTTGGAACCAACTTTCTATTTTTCCGTCTATTTGGTTAGTTAGGTCGGTAATAGTGTTAGCGTAGGAACCAATTATAAATGAATTTAAACCCGCGTCGCTGGTGTATTGGCTGGCTTTTTCCCAATCGGAAGAAGTGTAATTACCTGTTAAACGCGTGGTTTTACAGCGCATAATATCCCCGCTTGCTCCCTGTACCCACAAGTCGCCTATTTCGTAGGGCGTTTTCGGCGTAGTTGTGAATATTCGGTTTTTATCCTTAGCCAAACTAAGGGCTTCGTTTGCCAACGCGAGAGCTTGGGCTAATTCCGAATCCTGTAATTCTTGCCACTTATAAACGTTTCCTTCCTTAACCCAACGCCAAACCTTGCCGGAAGAAGTATTATAAAACAAGTCCCCTAAATGGTTTTCTTTGTCTTGGGTAGTAGTCCAAGTATTAGCCGGCGCGTTGCTGGTAGTAGGGTCGTAAGTTTCAAAAAATTGCTCTATTTGCCCGTCTAATTGTGCTTGTATCTCGCCAAGAATACCGGGAAGGGTATTATTAATAAAGTCTTTCGACTCGCTGGCTGCGTCGTCTACGTCCGAAACGTCTTTTTGGGTTCCGTCGGAAGAAATAAATTTAATGTTACCGCCTATTTCCCCGTTATCCAAATCGAAGTAGGTACTTCCGCCCCCGCTACTTTCTATTCGTCCGGTCTTAATGAAGCGTCCGTTAATAGTACTACTTCCGTATGTAAGTGAAATTAGCCGGGCCGACTTATTAGTAGTAGTATTCGTTTCTACGCTGTTTAGTACGCCTATTAGAAAATGATAATACCCTGTTTCGTATTCTACTTTGCGTTGCGCCGTATCTAATACAATGTTTCCGGCTTCCGATGCTTTAGAACAACGGGCATATATATAATAAGCCGTCGAACTTACAAGGCCGCTTATAGTATATTGGGCTATATTCCAAGTCTTAATATCTTCTTCTATCGTATAATGAACGAGTTTACCCGCGCTTACTTTTAAGTAATTAGGGTTGCTTTGGTAGTTCGGTTCAAATGTTACGTTTTGTAAAACGAATTGCATAGACTTAGCCCCCGCTTGTAACATGGTCGTTTCAATACTAAGGGGCTTAATTCTTTCGCTGTAATAGTCACCTTCCGGGTCGAAAACCATAGCTAACACTTCTTGGCTTGCCCGCCAATTACGGCGCGCTTTGGAAGGGTCGGCAAGGTTGTTAATCTTAATAATTTCGTCTATTTCCTTTAGGTCGCTTATTATTCGCGTGTATGTGCTTTTAGTAACGCTATCGGCCAAGGTAAGCGAATACTTATACGGTTGCAACAAATCCCGTTTGAATCCGGTAATACGGATAGACTTTTCTACCCCTATATCTTCGTCCTCTACTGGTATATAGTCGCCAACGGCAAATAGGTTTACTACTGTAAGGTTCCCGGCGAATTGTTTAATAAAATTTTGGTCGATGTTTAACCCGTATTGTACTTGCGGTTGGCAATTCTGCAAATAGTAGCCTTCGCCTTCTTCTTGTAACTCTAATTCGGCTTCTACTTTGTATTGGTCGGGTAGGTTTATATCGGTAAAGAAATACTTATCTTCCGGCAAAAATTGGAACGCTGCGCTTATTTCGCTTGGAAACTTCATACCGTTTTCGTCGGTAAATGGTACTAACTGTATTTCCTTCGTCGAACTATCGTATTTGTGTACGTCGAACTCATACCCGGCCAAGTTTCCGGTAGTGAACTTTACCTTTGCGCTTACGCCTGCTATTAGCCATTTCGTTTGCCCTTGGCTATCCGTTTCGTTAAGGTCGAAATTCATAGTATTATCTATAAAAGCGTAATACTTGCTTCCTAACCCTGTTACTTCTCCGTATCGGTTGGGGAAAATCTTATCAAACGTTTTAATATTTTCCTTTAGCCCGAAAGCTGCAATAGCAGCCGAATTTTCTATATACGAATCATTTTTACCGCTACTTCCCGGAAGGCAAAGTTTACTATGTCGGTACGAACTTCCTAAGTTGTTGCTTCCGCCGTAAATATACAACCGGGTAACAACGTTCTTAGAGTTAATATTTTGCCGTGTTAATTCATACAAACCGCCCGTTTTCCCGTACTTAAATGTATAAGGGAAGGCTACGCCCGCTTTTCGTATATGAATCGTTCTAACGCCGTTATTTTGCGTTATCTCAAATTCTTGGTTATACTCGTTACAAAGGTCTTGTAATACTTCTAAGCAGTTCCTACCGCTAAAGGTTAGGGTTTTGTACTCCGTTTCTTCCGGGTATTCCCCAAGAACCCACTTATTAGGAAATACGCGCAAAGCGTTTGCAATTACGATTTTTAGGAAGTCGAACAAATTACCCGTAAAGCTGTCGCCTATCGTGTCGTTCGGTAACAAAAATTGCGCGTCTATTAGTTCGTATTGTACTCCTTCAAATATTAAGCTATATTCAAACTTCCGAACGCCTGTTTTCTTTATTGTCGGAAGCTGGTTAAGCGTATATATTTTCCCGTATACTTCTACCGTATCCCCTAACGCAAAGTCTAAAGGGGTCGCGCTTTTAACTGTAATCGCTACCGTGTCTTCGGCAAGTAACCCTACGGATTGTTCCGCTTTGGTAACGCCGGAAGTGCGCGAAGTAGAATTTAATAAAGTCGTGCTTCCGTCCGGATGTTTTATAATTATATTGTCCATAATTATTTTAATTGCTTTTTTTATCAATCAACCTCTTTTATATCTTTTGCCATACTACGATTCCATTTGTGCTGAATTCCGTAATATCTTCAATAACCCCGCCTATAACAGCGTAGTAAATTCCTTCGCTTTTATATTCGTGGTTTACTGTTACATTTTCCCCGTAAACGTCTTCGGTTTTGGTTCCGTCGCCCCAAAATATAGTTAAGGCCTTATTCGACGTTACCGTTACCGTAAGGGTCTTAGTAGCTTCGCTTATTCGCTGATGTCTAACAACCCGTTTTACCGGGTTAGGCTCCTTTAATTTTAGGCTAAAGGTTCCTACCATAAGGTCGTCATTCCAACGCTTACTAATGGAAACCCCGCTTTCGTTGTAGACTTCGTAAACAAGTGGTTTTGTCGGGTGTATGTCTATCATTAAACGCTGCGTACCGTCCTTGCTGAATACGTCTAAGAAGTCGTTTAGCTTATTTACGAAGTCCATTTTTCCGTTAGCCTTCATAAAGCAATTAAGCGTTATTTCCCGCGCTTCTACGCGCTTGCGTTGAAGGTCTATTACTTCGCCGTGGTAGTCGTCCCAATCTACCCTAAGCGGGCTTTTTAGTTTCGGCCGGTCAAGAATACCGTTACTTTCTGATACGTATATATCCCAAGCCTTAAAATCGGTTCCGTCCAAACTGTACGAAAGTTGGGCTACTGAATTAAGAAGGTCGGCTATTTCTTCTTGTGTGAGTGCCGTGTTATACGCTCTTACTTCATCTACATATCCGTAGCCGTATTCGGTAGAATAAATATCTTGCAAAAATGCGAACCCGATAGGTTGGGCCGGCAAAGTAATTGTTTCTATTAATTGCGTATCTAAGTAAAGGTATATACTTAAACCTTCTTTAACTACAGCAAAATATTTCCAAGAATCATAAGAAATATCTATCCACGTTTCCTTATACCCTTCCATAGCATTCCAACAAATTAGGAATCCTATTTTTTTACCTGTAAATCCGTCCGGAAAATCTTTTCGTTTTAACCAAGCTAAAAGGGAAAAGTTTCCCGAAAGATTAATAAGATTTAAAGGTATTTCGCAGTATCCTTCCCCTGTGAACTCTATACAATTCCCTTGCCTTCCCGAAACAAAATTACTTTGAACTACCTTACCGTCCGCCCTACTTGGCGAATAATCATAAGCCACTAAAGAGCCGTTAGGTTCGTCGAAAGGCATATTAAGAATTAAATTATTTTCGTTAGCCATGTTAGTATGTTTTTGAATGTTTACGAATTACTTTTATAATAGCGTTCCCCGGTTCGGAATCGGTAATAGTAGTTAGTTCCCCGCCGTAATGGTTTACGCAAACTTTGGCGTTCCCGGAAGCAACTACTTGCACTTCGCTTTGGTCGAACATATCTACCATTACAAAAGCGTTCCCGGAAGCCTTAATAGTTAGCTTACTTTCGTGCTTTACGAAAACTTGGCCTACTTCAAACCCTGTATATTCGGCTATCCCTTCGCAAGAACCAAGGGCTACAACGTGCCGGAAATTCAAGCTATTTATACTTCCGTCTAAGAATATCCCGTATTTTTCCATAACCCCTACAAAATTTTGCTTAATGAAGGAAAGGGACGGATATTCATTACTTAGGCAAAAGTCTATACCGTCGAGGTACATTTTTATAAGCCGTTCTTTGTCCTCTGTGTGTAATAGGTCGTTAAACCAATCTTCGCAAATGTTATGCTTCTTGGCTTCTAATGCCAATTCTTTGTTTAATTTCATACTTCAATCTGTTATACCTTGCGCCCGTAGCGGGTCGGAATTGTTACTACTCAATTTACTATCTATACTTGCTAAGTATCCGTTAGAAACGCCGACCTTAGCGTCTATACTCGCTAAGTGTAGAAGCTGGCTACGCATTATTTCGTTACCTTCTACTTGGTTTACTCTTACGGCGTTTGTTTGCCCTGCCAACAGGTCTATACTTTCTTGGCTTGCTCCCTTAATAGCCCCAGAAAGGCTTGTAGTTGGGTCGCCGTCTTCTTCCAATTCTTTAAATAGGTCTTCGTATAGCTTCATCGCTTCGGCAAAGTTTGCCCCAATAGCCGAAATAGAATTTTTAAACCGTTGTTGTTCGGCTGCTGTCAATCCGTCGAAGGTTCCGTTTCCTTCCGCGTCAAAACCCATGTCTTTTTGAAGTTGGGCTATTGCTTTTTGTAACGGTTGTTCCAAAAACTGTAATTTCAAAGCGTTTTTAACTGCGTTTTGCATTACTTTTTTTGCCGTTTCTTCAAATGCTTTCGCCGCGTCTTCTCCTTTTCCGAATGCTTCTACTATTGCGTCGGCAAGTTCGTTAGCCAAGTCTTTAGCCGTAGTTTGGGTTATGGAAGCCGCTATTTCTGCTATCGTATCTTCAATTTGACGGCCTAATTCTTCGTATTGTTGCTTATATTCTTTAACCTTATTTTTGTCGGTTTTTTTCTTGCTTTCTTCATTGCGCCACATTTCTTGTAAATGTGCTTGTTGTTGGCGCATATTGTTAATTAAAGCCTTTTGATTGTCGTAAACCGTTTCCCCTAAAGCCTTATCTACAGCCCAAGCAAGCGCGTTATAAGCCCTTTCTAAGTCCTTAACCGCTTCGGCGTGTTTTTTAATTGCTTTTTCTGCTTTTCGGTCGCGCGTATTGAATACCTTAAAAGCTGAACTTACAAGCCCTATACTTCCTTGTATAACCGCTAAAGGGTTCCCGCTTGCTATTCCGGTCGCTAATTCGCTGGCGGCCCCCATCATTTCCGAAATATCCCCTAATAATTCTTGGGTAGTTTCGTCGCCAGCTAAACCCATATCGGCAAGCCCGCCTACAATTGAATCAAAAGAACCCTTTACCAAATCGGCGGAACCGGCCAAGCCGTTAAACATATCCGTAAGACTTTTCTTTTTTGCTTCGTCGTCCGCTGCTTTCCCGTAATCTTTAATTCCGCCTATCAATGCCTTAAAAGGGTTACGGCTACGAACTTCGTTTTTTGCTTCGTCTAACTTTTTAAGTATGGCTTCTAAATCCTTTGGGTCGAGTTCAATCCCTAATTGTTCTTTTTGACTTTCTATTTTTCTTATAAGTTCTTCTATCTGCTTGGTAGTAAGGTCGTCAAGGTTTGAAAATAGCTTTTCCCAAACGCCGGAATTTTGCAATTCTTCCAAAGCCGCAGAAGAAAGAGCTTTGTTCTTAGCTTGGGTAAGACGTGCTACTAATTCTTCGTTTTTTTGTGCGGTTGCTAAGGCTATTTTTTCGTCGTATTCTTCCGAAATATCCGCTTTCTTTTGCTCGAAGCTACGGTATTCTTCTACCAATTTGTCGTAATCTTCGTTACCGGAAGACTTGGCGTATTTCTTTCGGTCTTCTTCCAACCCCTGTAAAGCTGCTAAAACTATCCGGCGTTCGTCTTCCGTTGTTGCTTTAGCTAATTGTTCGTTAAGAAGTCGGCGTTTTTCGCCATATTCTAAATCGAATTTTATTTTATTTGAAAGGTAGCCAGCGTATTGCGCTAATAGGTTCTTAGTTTCTTCTTCTGCTTGTTTTGCTACATCTTCTTGGGCTTTGTCTATTATTTGGGTTTTGTTGGTATCTATTTCGCTACCGTCCCCGGCCAACTGTTTACGGCGTTCTTCCAAAATATTAAGCATTTCCAATATTGAGCGCGCCCCGGATAGTTGGTTTTGCAATTCCTTTTCAAACTCGTTTAAAACCGTATTTTTAGTTTCGTTGGCTATCTCATTATTTAGCTTTTTAAGTTTTTCTGAATCTTTTGGGGTACGGGTAGAAAGGGCTAATAACGCTTCCCGTTGCTTTTTTAGAAACTCTAAATAATTGTTTCCTTCCGCAAGCAATCCGGCGAACTCTGTTTTTGCCGCTTTCTGTAATATTTCGTCTTTGGAATTAACCCATTTATAGTATTGCGTATATTGCTTTTTCCGGTTCTCCAACATTTCGGTATAAGGGTCGGTTTTCTTGCCCCCGCCGCCGGAACCTGTTTTTTTCGTTCCCCCTGTAATAGCGTCTAAGTTCTTTTGTAGGCCTTCAATTTCCTTTAACGCCTTCTTATATTCTTCGGGGTCGGAAAGTTCTTTTAAGGCTTCTTGTTTCTTGTTAATAGTAACTTCCCAAGCCCCTACGGTTCCTTCCGCGTATTCTTGGGTAGCGTTAATTCCGGCTTCGGTCAAAGTGTTTATACCCGCTATTTCGTAGTTGGCCGCTTTCGTGTAGATGTCGGTTATTTTGTCGTTTAATTCTTGCCCCTTCTTTTCGTACTTAGCTATATCCGGGTTATCTATTTCGTAAGAACCCATACCGCCGTACATTCCTTTTGAATAGTACCGGGTTACTTTAGGCTTGCTTTGGGCTTCGTCTAATTTTTCTTGGTTCTTAATCGCGTCTTCAATCAAAGAAGCCGCCTTAGCCCGCATAGCCATAGCCTTAGCCTTTTCTATCTCGGAATTGATAAACGCGGTTTTGTTCTTAACTAAAAGGTTTTCGGCTTCTTCTACACTTTTAACCGAAACCCCCAATTCCTTAAATTTTTCGGAGTTGTCCTCTATAAATTTTTCTTTTGCTTTTAAGTCGTCCCCTAACTTTTCCCAAGCCTGCGAAAGTTCGTTTATAGCCGAAACCGGTTTACCCGCTATCTTAGCTACTTCGTTGTTAAATTCTTCTTGGGCTTTCTTAGCTTCCCTTGCCTTACCTGCAAAGTGCGTAACTACTCCAACAATCGCCCCGATAGCTGTGGCTATCCAACCAAAAACGGGAATAGACTTTATAGCCGTCCCTACCAACCGGAAGGCTCCGGCAAGTCCTATATTTGCAACCGTTCCGGCCGTTGCCGCCGCCGTTTGTGCGCCGGTAGCTACTGTATTAGCCGCTTGCGCCGCTGTATTGGTTGCTGTCGCTGTCGTTTGTGCTGTTTGTGCTGTTGTATTTGCTACCGTTGCTACCGTGTTAGCCGTTTCGGTTGCCGTAGCTTTCGCTACAACCCCGGCCCACCACTTTTTTATACCGCCAAGCAATACGATAGAAAAATAGGAATCTTTATTAAGGGTATTCGCTACTTGCTGCAAGCCTATTGTTATAGCCATAAGGGACTGAACTTTAACCATAATCTTTTGTAGGTTTTCGTTTTCCCCTGCAAATAAGGCTACAGTTCCTTGCGCTACCGAAAAAGCCCCGCTTACCCCGCCAATAGCCGAAATAACGCCCTGTAACCCGGCGTTATCGTGCGACAATATCCGGGCTTGGGTTTGCGCGTCGCCCATAGCGTTTGTAAGCCGTCCGGCTTCTTGCTGTAATTTCCGGTAGGCTTCCGTATTACGTAGCCCGGCTTCTTCCATTGTAGCCAATTCTTCTACAACTTTACGCATTTGGGTACGTAAAGAAACTTGCGCGTTAGCGTTCTTCTCGGTCGCTTCTTTGGTAGAGTTAAGCCGTTGTTCTTCCTTCGCCAACGCGTCGGCCGTGGCTTCTATTTCGGTAAGTAAGTTCTTCCGGGTAGTAATTTCTTGCTTTATGGCTGTTTGCTTCTGTACTAAAGCCCTATATTCTTGGTCGCCTTTTGCCGTACCCTTCATAAAGGCCTTAGCCGACGCTTCCCCAAGTTCGGTATATTCCTTTTCAAGTTTATCTATTGCCGCCTTATGGGTATCCGCCATAGCGTCTATATCCTTAAAGGCTTTTTCAATGGAAGCGGCAGCTTCTTCAAAAGCAAGTTCCATTTTTTCCCCGCCTTCTACCGTAGCGTCCGAAAAACCTTGTACCCGCTTTTTGCTTTCTTCCAACGCGCTATTTAATTGGCCGTTATTCGCTATAATATCGAACTCTAAAGCCCCGCCTTTTATGTTCATCGGTTTATCTTATTAATCATTTCTAATACTTTGTCGGCGTTCTCCGATGTTAATTTTACTTCGTTTCCTTGGCCTTCTTCTTCGTCTTCAATATCCGGCAAGTCGATTAACATTCTTTGAACTATGCCCCACGCTATTTCGTGGTGCAAATAATCCCAAGTCCAACCGAAGCGGGCGCAAATCGAACCCCGGCGGCCGAAGGGACTTT
>CAZYSQ010000041.1:0-2870 GCA_964649865.1 uncultured Acholeplasmataceae bacterium | reverse complement strand
TCCCAAGTCCAACCGAAGCGGGCGCAAATCGAACCCCGGCGGCCGAAGGGACTTTTTAACCCGGTTACTCTATACGACTTTCTATCGGTTTTGTCGTTCTTGCGCCGCTCATTAATCGCATAGAGGTTATAAAATCCGCTAAATTGCTTACGTTGGTTACGGTAGTAGTCAATAAAGCCAGCTTAGAAGGCTTTATAGCGTGGAAGAATACGTTTGTTAAGCGGTTTAATTCTTTGTCGTCGTTATATCGCTTAACTTTTCCTGTTGGTGTAATTTCCGTTATATGGTAGTCTTCCCCAAGAACTGCAATAGCAATAATACGCGCCATTTTTTTAGCGTTCTGCTTGGTTGTTTTTTTGGCTTCAAGAATTACGGAACCTTCTTTAAGGGCTTCTTCGTCTAATGCCATATCTAACCAAATATCGCAAAGGCGGTCAAGAACGGAAAGAGTCGGTTCGTATATTTCGTAGCTGGTAGTTTCTTCCAAAATTTCGGGTTTTTGAAAGAACCCTTTAAGCCCTTTATTTCGTTTGTGTATCTTGGTTACAACTTCAAACTTTACCCCTCTTTTTATAAGTAAATTAAGTTGTTCCCTTTCCAATTCTATATTATTTTTTTCGGCTTCGTTCATATTACTTTATACTAAGAAAGCCCCCGAAACGGTAATTTGGGGGCTTTCGGGTTAATAACTCACAGCTTGAAAATTAGGGAGTTGCTATTTTTGTCGCTGACATTTTTTTAGTTCCGCTTTTCGTAGGCTGTAAAACAGTACCTACAACGTCTATTAACATAATACCGCTTTTGCTGAAAGTGGCGTTAATCTTAGACGTTAGCTTCATACGCGGAATTTCAAACATTAACCCCTGTTCGGGTGTAATTCTTACCGATTTTTCAATAGTCGGTATTTTGTCCGGTGCATCCCATTTTTGCTCGGCTCCGGTTCCTGTAACTTCTCCCCCTAAAAGGGCTTGTAGCGTATTCAAATCCGCGTCCATAATAGAGAAATTAAAGTTTGTCTTCCCCGCTCTGCTTAATACTACTACAGGGTCGTCTACTTCTTCCGCGTAATGTTCGGTTGTTTCCGGGTCGTCCTGTGACATGGTACAAGTATCTTGATACGTATAACCAAGCGTAGCAAGTGTAGTACCCATTCCGCCGTCGGTTTCCATGTCGCCTACTTCAATTTTTGAAAGGCCTAACGTGTAAACATTCATAATTTTTACTTTTAATTTTTACTTTTATTTTTTATGTATATTCCAATTAATACGAAGGTTTGTATAGTGCTGGGAAATTGTCGGTTCTTTAATTACGGTTTCGTTTTCAATCCAAAAAGTTAGACCTTCAACGTTAGCCGCTTTTAAAATACCTATTACTAATTCGGTAAGAAAGCGTAACCGTTCCCGGTCTGCCTTCCGTTGTTCTTGCTTATTGATTTTTATTTTAAGGTCGGAAACATGAATATTTATGTTTGAAATTCCGCTTTGGGGGTAATCGTGGCTTATAACAATATTGTTTATTACTATATCTTCCTTTTCGGAATTGTCGGGGCGTTCGCCCTGAACGTAAATACCGCCGTTAATAGCGGCCTTTAGTTCTACCGAAGCGTTTAGAATCTTAAATAATATGTCGTCCGTATCGAAACTTAGCATAACCTTAAATCCATAATCTACAATGCAATCTACCGTAGTCGTATTTCTCGCAAATTCCTTTAGCTACAACCAACCCCGAAATTTTGGCGGAATCAATAAAGCCCGGTTCTAAAAGCTGGTTAGGTTCTACTTCTTCCCGCGTTACTAATACTTCGGTTCCTTCATTTATCCGGGCCGTGCCTTTGGGTAACTGAATAAGCGAAGCGAAAACAAGGGTATTACCGTTAGCCGTTTGTATCGTGCTACCTTTCCCGTTTGTTTCTTCCCGGCAAGCTGCTTTAAGTTCCCAAGAAGGAACCGTTTCTTTCCAACTTCCGTTAGGTAATTGTACGGCTTCTTCGTCGTTATTGAAGGCGTATAAGTATTGCGGGTATTGATAAGAAGTAATTACCATATATTACTTTTATTCCTTATTTTGGGTTGTCCGGCCGCTATTAAACCAACTTCGGCGCAAGTCCCGTTATACCAAAACTTTATAGCTTCCCAATTCCAACTAATAGAATACCCACCTTCCCCAATATTAGCCAATGGTATAAGGTTCGCAAACTCAAAACAAAGGGCCTTCTTAGCCGTCGTAACGTCTACCTTAGCGTCCGGGTCGGGAATTAGTGTACTTTGGTTGCAAAGTATTAATTCTACGTCGTCCGGGCCTATTTGAAATTTAGCCGCCGTTTTCGTTATCCACTCCTTATATGTCATTTGGTAAAATTTAGGGAAGGGAAGCCCGAAGGCTCCCCTAATGGTTACTTATTCCAAGTTTTACTATCAGTTGCCATTAAGTACGAACGTTGGGAAGAAAGCCAAGCCGGGAAAGCGTTAGCTAACCCTATTGTAACTTCTTCTATCGGTTCTTCTGTACTATACTTCTTGACGCAAGTATGCCCGTTCATAGCCTTAATAGCGGCCGAACCTTTCAGGTTCATATCCGCCGGCTTCTTCCAATAAGTCGCGCCTAAAACTTTCGTTTCGCTAAACATTACTACGTTTTCCGCAAAAGGGTTGCCCGTCTTACGGCTTCCGTCGGGAAGTTCTACGGTTATATCTTGGTCGATAATAACAATTTGCAAACCTTTGAGGTATGCAAGTCCGCGCATAGCTGCGTTTACTTGCTCCAAAGAAGGACTTTGAGAAATACCAAGTACGTTATTCGCAAATGAAGCCGATAGCTTAATTACTTCTTCGGTTTCTACCAAAGTAGAGAAGGTATCAAGGTTCATAAAT
>CAZYSQ010000040.1:0-11998 GCA_964649865.1 uncultured Acholeplasmataceae bacterium | reverse complement strand
TAGAACCCTTTTTCAAGCGCTCATACATTCTAACATTATAAAATTGGGTTGTCAACGAAATTAATTATCTATTTTACTTATGTAAATTATTAATAAATTCGGAATGTATTTTTTGGCAACCTTTAACATTCTATAATAGAGATTACTTAATGTCAATAGAAAAGTGAAAAATATTTCAATAACTTTTTAAATTCTACTTTTTATCTAAAAAAAAGGTAATCTTCTCACGTATATGCGTGCGCGCATTCATATTAATTATAGATAAGCGATTTTACTCAATTATTACGTTATATTTATTGAATCTTAATAATTTATAACATATAATGTTAATTGGGTGATAACGTGAGAAAAATAGACTTAGAATTAATTAAAAATTCTGTTAGAGACTTATTAGTTGACGCTGCAAGAAATGTTAATGATGATTTACTTACCGCTTTAGAACAAGCATTAGAAACTGAAGAGTCTAATGTTGGGAAAAATGTTTTAAAACAAATCATAGATAACGACCTTTTAGCGAAGAAAAAGCAAGTACCAATGTGTCAAGACACTGGTGTTGCTGTTGTAATGATGGAAATTGGTAGTGAAGTTTGGTTTGAAGGAGATTTAACTAAGACAGTTAATGATGGTGTAAGAGAAGCTTATGTTGATCATTTTTTAAGACGTTCAGTTGTTAAACACCCTTTTGATAGAGTAAACACAGGCGATAACACTCCTGCTGTTTTACACACTAAAATAGTTCCTGGAAACAAAGTTAAAATTACTGTTGCTCCTAAAGGTGCTGGTAGTGAAAATATGAGTTTAGTAAAAATGTTAATTCCTTCAGATGGTGTTGAAGGTGTTAAAAAGTTAGTTTTAAAAACAATCTTTGAAAGTGGCGGAAAACCTTGTCCTCCTATTATTGTAGGAATCGGCATTGGTGGAAACTTCGAAACTAGTGCAATTATGGCTAAAGAAGCTGTTATGCGTGATATTTTTGATGAATCACCAGATCCAATAGCTAGAGAACTTGAAAAAGAATGGTTAAAAGAAATTAACGATCTAGGCGTAGGACCAATGGGCTTTGGTGGTAAAGTTACTGCTTTAGCTGTAAAAATTAATGTTGGTGCTTGTCATATTGCAAGCTTACCTGTGGCAATAAATATTCAATGTCACGCCGCAAGACATAAGTCTGTTGTACTTTAAGGAGGATATTATGGAACTTAAAACGCCTATTAGTTTAGAAACTTTAAAAACTTTAAAAGCTGGTGATGTAATCTACATTACTGGAGTAATATATACTGGAAGAGATGCAGCACACAAAAAGATTGTAGAATTAGTTAATGAAGGTAAAGAACTACCTTTTAAACCTGAAAGTAATGTAATTTATTATGTTGGGCCAAGTCCAACAAGACCTGGTGATGTAATAGGTTCTGCTGGTCCTACTTCTGCCTATAGAATGGATGCTTATTTAGAAAAAGTAATGCCTTATTTTAATATTTCAATTGGTAAAGGGCCAAGAGAGAAAGCTGTATTAGATTTGCTTAAAAATAAAGGGTTATATTTATCTGCAACAGGTGGTGCAGCTGCTTTAATTAGTGAAACAATTAAAAAAAGCGAAGTTATTGCTTTTCCTGAATTAGGTCCAGAAGCAATTCACCGCTTTGAAGTAGTTAAATTCCCTGCAATTGTTACATACGATGCTAACGGAAATGATTTACTTGAAGAAGGTATAAATAAATATACAAAATATAATAAATAGTAAGATAAAAAAAGCGGATTAACTCCGCTTTTATTATGCAAATTTTAATAAATATCCTTTTAAAGTAATAAAGTGTAAGAAGATTGCGGCAATTAAAATATCTGCGCTTCCTCCAAAACTCATTTCACCTTCGATACATTCATTGCTTATTTTTTCTATTTGTTTAACATTATATTTTTTGATAGAACTGATTTTATCAATCCAAATAGAATAATTTTCCATTGTTCCTGCTCTTTTTAACGCAACTGTATCTTTCTTTTCTTTAATAATATAAATTAATGTCATTAACAAACTTTCATTAGTAATACTACCGTAATTAGATAAATAGTTTGCTGTATTATAAACTGTTGGAATTCCATAATAAACTTCATGTCTTATTGTATACATTTTAAATTGTTGATATGCATAAATTCCATAAGTATTAGCTCTTCCATCTAGCTCATTTAAAATATTTTTTGAAATTGTTTTGATAATTTCTTGATAACTTAAGTTTGTTGTTTGATGATAATAACCTAAAGCATATAACATGACACCAATTAAAAAGATCGCACCTTTATAAGTGTTAATTCCTTTAGTATTTTTATACATCGCTTTTTCTGCTTCAATACCAATTTTTCTTATTTTATCAAAACCTTTTTTAATGTTTGTAGTAGTATAACCAACATCATAAATACTAAGCAAATGAGGTATTATCACATTCATTGAATTTAACATTATTTTATAACTCATATCTTTGTGTGAACCGTTAGAAAAAGGCGTCACTAAACCAAATTTTGGATGTAAATTAAGTTCAGTTAAAAAGGCTTGGACAATTATTTGTTTTAAGTCTTTTTTAAAATAACTGTTTGTAGTATCTATAATATGTGCTTTTAATTCTTTTACAGTGTGGCTCATATTTTTCATACAAACCCATGCTTCATTATCGCATAACATACATTTTCTTTGACTCAAACTTAACTTTTGTCTAGTCAATGTTTTATTTTTACTATAAACATCAATATCAATAAATCTTCCTAAAGGATGTTCTTCTTCTAAGTTAATAAAGTCCTTTTTTAGTTTGTTAACTGACTCATTAAAGTTGTAATAAATAAAATAAGGGCCATCACTTGAGTTATAAAATTCACTTTTATATGTTTTTAACTTTTTAGTTATATAACTATTAAAAAAAGCCAAGAGTAAATAAACTTCTTTAAAAGTTTTTTCATCTCCTGGTATGTTGGCTTTTAATATTATTGAATTATTGTATTCGTTTATAATTTGTTTAACTTTATAAAATCTTTTTTCCCTATCTTCTAAAATTAATGACATTATTTATTCCTTAAAGGTTTATATAAACTATCAATAATTGTTCCATCGCGGTATTCGACAACTCCAATTATTTCATCTGAGTGACCAATTTCTTTTGGAATACCCGTTAATTTGTATGCTTCATCTCTTAACTCTTCAATAGTTTTTAAATTAATTGAACAGTTTTTTAATTTTTCAATTAAATCTTGTCTTTTTGGGTTAACTGCTACTCCTCTTTCAGTAACTAAAATGTCGATATCCTCACCTGGAGTAGTTATTGTTTTAACATTTTCTTTAATAATTGGAATTCTTGTTTTTACAAGTTGAGTTACAATTACTGTAACACCACAACCATTAGCCACATCAGCGTGTCCACCAGACCCACCAATAATATTGCCGTATGAGTCAGTTGTGACGTTTACATTAAAATTAACATCAATTTCAGTGGCACCTAATATTGCAAAATCTAGTTTATTAACTACTGGATCTTCATGAAATGGGTTAGCATATTTTGAAGCTGAGATAAGTTTATGATTTTCATTTGTTTGAGCTGAATATACGGCCCATAAATCAAAACATTGTACATCATACAGTTTTTCAACTAAATGGTTTTTAAGCATGTTTACAAAGTATCCTGTAATACCGCCTGAAATAAATCTAGCGTTAATCATTCTATCTTCCATAATCATGTTAACTTCACTTGCTACTGCTAATGAAACACCACCAGCTCCCGTTTGCATGCTAAAACCTTCTTTAATTAAACCTAGTTTATCAAGAACTTTAGCTGTATCTTTAGCTATTTTTAACCCTACTGGGTCTCTTGTAATTTGAGTAGTACCAGATACTATTTCTTGTTGTACTCCAATTTCATCCATCACAATAATATAATCAACATACTTACCGTCTATTTCATATTCACCAGGATGTTCATCAACTAAATTATCAGTAACCATCACAACAGTTTTTGCATGTTTAACATCGCTTATTGCATAACCAATTGATCCAAAAGCATTATTACCATATCTTCCGCTTGCATTACCATTTTTATCAACACATGAAGCCGCCATAAAAGCAACATCAATCACTAATTCTCCTTGCTCAATTGCTCTTGGTCTACCACCATGAGTTTGCATTACTAGTAACTCTTCTAGTTGTCCTTTTAAAATAACGTCAGAAACTGGTCCATTTAAATAGTTAGTATATATTTTAGTTATTTGCTTATTTTCAATATACTTAACTAATGGTTGATGAACTGGAAAAATAGATGATGCTGCTAAAGTAGTTCCTTTTATATTATGTTTAAAAACTTCTTCTAAAACATTATTAACTACATGATCACCATTTCTTAAATGATGGTGAAAAGAAAATGTCATCTTATCTTTTAAGTTTAACTTTTTAACAATTTCAGCTATAGTTCCAACTTCTTTTATCTTTTTTGTTGATAATATTTCTGGAACAATTTTATTTTCTAAAGTTTTATAATGTTCACTACTTATAAACGGTAAATAACCTTCGGGAACTTTTCTATTTAATTTATTGTTCATTATTCTCCCTCCAATTTAAAGTAGTTAGCTCTTAAAATAACACTTTGAGCTCTTTCAATAATTGGTTTATCAATCATTTTACCATCTAAGCTAAAGACTCCTAAACCAACCTTTTGTGCTTCTTCAAACCCTTTTACAACTCTTTTTGCATAATCAATATCAAATGAGCTTGGTGAAAAAACTTTATTAATAACACGAGCTTGTCTAGGATGAATGCAAGCTTTCGCATTCATTCCTAACATTTTAGCCCTTTTCGTATCTTTAAGTAATCCCTCATCATCATTAACATCTGTAAATGGAGTATCTATCGCATCTTTTTTATATGCTTTAGCAGCGATAACAATTTTACTTCTAACATATTCAATTTCTGCACCTTCTTTAGTACGCATAATTCCTAAGTCAAAAGATAAATCCTCAGCTCCTAATAAAACTCCTGATACTCTTTGATGAGGAACAATTTTTTCTACTTCTAAAACTGAGCGACCAGATTCAATTATAGGAATTATTTTAATTCTTTTTGACATCTTTTTCTTTTCTTCAATTTCATCTAGCTTGTTAGCTAGTTTTCTAACTGATTTTTCAGTCGCTTTTGGAAGCATAATTGTGTCTATATAATTTGAAACAATTAAATTAACATCATCATGATAAAATTCGGAGTCAATATCATTAATTCTAATAATTACTTCTTTATCCTTAATTAGTCCAGACTCAACAAAAGATTTCACAATAATTCTTGCCGAATCTTTTTGTGAAAAAGCTACTGCATCTTCTAAATCATAAATAATTCCGTCCGCATCAAAAATATAAGAATCTTGAATCATTGACGGGTTATTACCAGGAATAAATAATAAACTTCTTTTCATCTACATTAACTCCGCTCTAGTTAGCGCTGTCATCAATCTAGATATTATAGTAAAATCATAGGCTCCTTTATCAATGACACTTACGTGAACATTATTTATTTTTAATTCTTCTAACTTGCCTTTTATTAAATTTTCTATGTGATCGCCAAAAAACTCTTTAACAATCGACTCAACTACTATTTCGATTCCTTGATGTTCTTTAATTGTTATTTGACAATCGTTACTATCTGTTGTGCCTGCAACGCTAACTTTTTTCATTTTTATTTACCTCTATTTGCTAATCCAATTAATCTATTCATTTCGTTGTTAATAATCATAATACCTTCATCAGCACCCATTCCTGGTTTTGCTAATATTTGAGTAGCATTTGTTGCTACAGCTAAGTGAACAGTTCTTTCAGCTGAAAGATTTGTTTCATTACATGTACCACCAATATAACTACCTAACCCTTTTTCATTACAATAAAGTGCTGCTTCAATTGAGTTGTTAACTCCACCTAAGTCAGGTGTTTTAATTTGTAAAATATGTCCTGCTTTATTATCTGCAAAATATTTAATATCTTCTAAAGTATTACACCATTCATCAGCTACAATTTTAACATTAGAACCTTTTTCTTCTAAAGCAGCTCTAATATCTCTTAATAAGCCCATTGTGTCTTCTTTATTTCCTGCATCAATTGGTCCTTCAATTTGAAGATTATATGGATGAGCTCTTTTTTCTAAATCTATAATTAAGTCAGTGATTTTAGCTACATCTAAGTCATAAATCATTCCCATAGTACCGTAAACATCTAAGTGCACTGTTGGATGATAATCTTTATCTCCTAGTTCAACAATTCTATCTTTTAACCAAGATACATATGCTTTAATGTTTTCCCCATTTAAGCCTAGTTTAGCTGTACTGTTATATAAAGCATGTGACAATAAGTCTACTCTTTTTAAAATCATTTTATCAGCATTTTCATAACGGTTATCTCCGCTTTGTGAGAAAATTGGAACTCTCTTATAAAGTGTATCTTTAATATTGTATTCTTTTCTAATAACTTCTGCCATAGTTGTTTTATCAATTAATGCTTGAGCATGTAATAAAGCTTGTGTTACACCATATCTAATGGCTGTATGAAGTTTTTTATTATTAACTACTAAATTATCAAAATATTCAGCATTTTCTTTAAATGAATTTAAATCTCTAGCTTTGATTAATGGTTTAATTACTTTTTCTAAAAACTCTAAATAATCATCCGCTAAAAAGAGTGGATCTCTTCCACCAGTTCCTGAATATTGAACTGCTGCACAATCACCAATTGCAACTTGACCATCTTCTAATACAATTTGAACCGATACTGATTCACCAGGTTGTCTTACTCTTGTAAAACCAATAGTTACAGGATCACCTTCATAAACTAACCCATTTTGAGTTGCACCCTTTTTGATTGCAAGTTGATCATCAAAGTAAAAACCTGTCAATCCTTTAGTAAATACTACATCTTTAATTCTCATTTTTCTTTTTTTCTCCTATTTTTTAGGTCTCCCAACCAATTTTCCACTACTAACTGCGTAAACATCGTCTACTGTCATTTGAAATGACACTTCTCTATTTTCATTTTTTGCTCTTTGGGCAAATTTATCTTGATGAAATTGTTTAATTTCTTCAGTAAGCCCTAAGTTACCAAATTTTAAAATTCTAATTTTTCCTTCATCGTCTCTTGCTGGAAGCATTAATCCTGCATTATATCTACTTGGCGCAAATGGAATATCCATTAAACCACTTTCAAATGCTTTAACAACACCAACAGCTAAATCACCTTCACCTGCTCTAAAGACATTTTCCATTAAACTATCAACTTCTTTTTTAATTTGTAATGTTTCTTCTTCTAATTCTTTAGATTCAGGAAATTTTTGTTCTTGCAATAATTGAGTTACAAACTTAGAGGCTTTAATTCCCATTGCATTCGCTTCTTTTGTTGGAATACCAATCGATTCAAGTGGTGTTTTAGTAATCATTTTAGTTGCATTGCTAAATTTAGCTACAGCTGAACTATAAGAAATTAGTCCCATTGCTTGTGATTCATCAGCAGGGAACCCGCCCATCCATTGATGGAACACAGTTGTAACAACAACGTCATTATAACCATATTTTTTTAAGTAATCGTTTGTTTGTGATTCTAACGCTCTCATTGCTGCGATATCTTGAACTAAGTTTCCACCCATTCCATATCCTACAGTAATACTTTTAACGCCTTGTTCAGCAGCTAGTAAAGCTTCTATCACCGCAACAGTATTTGAAATACTTGGTGGACAAATTGTTCCTGTTAAAGGACCAAATGGCTCTCTATTTATTTTAACACCATTTTCTTCATAAAAGCCAACTAATCTATCGCAGTATTGCCAATATTTAATTGTATCTTCTAAACTAACATTTTTCGCATAAGGAAGATTATAAGAAATTGCTCCACCTTCATTAGATGTCCAACCTGCCGCATGAATAATTTCTGCTAATAATCTTGAATCAGGAGTACCATGTCTAGCTTGTAGTGGTAAATCAAGCTCATCTTGCAGTTTTGCACATAAGCCGACACCATGGTTTACAGCAGGAAAGCCGTTTAACATTGAGCGTCCTACTTTTTCACTTTCTATTATTCCTTGTTCAGCTTCTTCATATCTATTTTGTCTTGTATATGAATCAATTGTTGAAGGTAGTAAATCAGCACCAGCATTTTGTAAATGCGTTAAAAGTGCTAAATGTTCAGGAAAATGAGCAACCCCAGCTCTTGGTTGAATTAATGTTATTCTATTTTCTTTAGCCTTTTCTAAAGCTATCGCAAAGTTTTTATGTTCAGGAATTGATTTTAATCTTTTTAAAGCTACATCAAGATCTAATAATGGATCATCCCCAGTTTTCCATGTCTTTAAGACTTCTTTTCTAACTTCTAAAAATTCTTCTAAAGTCCATTTTTTATTTCTCAGTTTCATTATCTTCTCTCCATAACAAATGTTTTTTTAATATTTTTAAAGCAATAAGTGGTTCTTTCATGCTTAATAGTCCCATCGTAGAAAACAAGTAATCATTATCTATTGCATAATTTGGTTTTGTTGGTCTTAAATCTAAGACTTCTTTTTTCTCTACTTCTTTTAAAATTTCCCATTTATAAGGACTATTGATAATACTTCCACCTGTCCCTATAACTAATTTCACATTGTTTAAATCTTTTCCAGTTTGATAATAAATCACACCCATAGGAGTTAAGTATTTTTCAATAGTACCAACATGTCTTAAAGTTGATTCTTTTACGCATGCTTTGGCAAAAATAGCCTCTATTTTATAATCAGCCTCTGTTTTAGGCAATATTTCCGGATTGTTAAATCTAATCTTAGCTTCTTTTTCTAAATCAATTCCCGCTTTCAAATACGCTCTTAAGTCTCTATCTAAAAGCACTTTTACTGCTCCAGGTGCTGAATATCTCATTCCACAATCACCTTCAACTGTCCTTTTTGCAAAAGGTTCATTTAGTCCTTTTAAAACTATTTCTACCTTAGAAGGAAGCCCTTCAGTCATTGAATATATATCTGTGGTGGCTCCACCAACATCAACTAACATTAGCTCTCCTAAACCTTCTTCTTCATCGTAACCTTCTGCTAGTAGTTTAGCTGCGAGTAAGACAGACTCTGGTGTAGGAAGAATTACTTGATCAATTTCTTCTTCGATTTGCTTAATACCTTTAGCTGAAATAATTTTCTTTAAAAAGATATTTCTTATTTGAGCTTTAGCACTATCCATATTTAAAACGTTTAATTCACCCATAACATTATCTGCTAAAGTAAAATCAATGTTTTTTTCAGTGAAGATCTTTGTTATTTGATCGTGTAATGCTCTATTTCCTGCATAAACAATTGGTATATTAAGATTTGCTTCAGCTAACACATTTGCATTATGAAGCACAGTTTTATAATGTCCACCATCTGTTCCTCCAGAAAGAAGAATTATATCAATGTTTTTTTCTTTAATCTTTTCAATATCACTAGAAATTAACTGATGCGAAAAAGCTAAGTCAACTTTAGCTCCTGCTCCCATGCATGTTCTTTTAGAAGCTTCAAGGGTAAGTTCTGGAACTAAACCAATCGCAGCCATCTTTAAACCACCCGCCGCTGATGAGCAAGCAATTATTTCTTTAATATTTAATTGTTCATTAACTTTAGTTTTAATTGTTTCTAGAGCCCTTTGATAGCCTAATTTGATATTAGTATCTACTGTAGAATAACTAGTTGCCGTCGCAACTATTTCTTCTTTATCTAAATCAACCAAAGTCAACTTTGTATATGTTGATCCAAAATCAACTAATAAAATATTATTTTGCATTTAAATCAGCTTTTATAAAAGGTAATACATCATCAATTGGTGTTCCTGGCGGAAACGCTCTATTAAATCCCATATTCAAAAAACGTTTTTCTACATCATTGAAATCTTGTTTTCCAACAACAATATTTCCACCGACATAAAGTAAAATATCACCAATTCCAGCTTCTTCACATTTGTCTCTAAACCCTCTTACGTCTATTTCTCCATGTCCATATAAAGATGATACTAAAATCATTTCAGCATTAGATTCTATTGCTGCGTTAATAAAGTCTTCTTGAGATGATAATACTCCAATATTAACAACTTTGTATCCTTCATTTTCAAGCGTATATGCAATTATTCTATTACCTACCGCATGTACATCTGCTCCAATTACACCAATAACTATGGTCTTTTTAGTTTGCATTCTTATCTCCTTATATCGATAATATTATTTTCTTATTTAGATATTTATCTTTTAAAACACAAAAAAGACAAATAAATTTGTTCACACTTTAAAAAACTCTATCAAACACATTGGCTTCTTTGTGATGTTTTTGTTAGAGAGCATTTGATTTTTCACTATCACAAAACTATAATCTAACAAAACAGACAATATTAACTTGTTTACTATATTAATCACTCTATTCCCTTTTTAATTATACTTTTTATCAAGCAGATAATTAATAACCATTATCTTTGAGCAATTCTTAATATTTAGAACCCATAACTATTATAACAAATTCTTCCTTATTTAATAAGGAAACTTTCTTTTATTTTAATTTATTATAATTAAACATTAATTTACTTTTATTTATTGAAATATTTTCATGTATATTATTAAAAAACTAATTAATAAAAATAGCTATTGTGTAATACACACATCTATGTTATTATAGTAGTGTGTAATACACAGCAAGGAGGTAAATATGATAACGCAATTTAAAAAAGGAATAGTTGAATTATGTGTTCTTAAAGTTGTTAGTGACGAAGATTTATATGGTTTTGAAGTAATTGAAAAACTCTCTAAACCGCTTACTGTCAATGAAAATACCATTTATCCAATTTTAAGAAGACTAACTAGCCAAGGTTTTTTTACCACTTATGAGAAAAGCTCAACTAGTGGATCTAACAGAAAGTATTACCGTATTACAACATTAGGACAAGAAGCTTTATCAAATAACTTAGATGAATGGTACAATTTTTTAAAAAATACAGAACTTATTTTAGGAGGTAAGAAATATGAATAATTATCTTAATGATTTAAAAGATTATTTAGAAGACAAAGATATTAGTAAAAATCAGATTAAAGAAATAATTAGTGATTATAAAGAGTTTTATGAAGATTATTCTAATAGTGGTTTAACACATGAAGAAATAATTTTAAAGTTAGGAACTCCAAAAGAGGTTTACCGTAGCTTAAAAGGAACACTTACTGTAATAAAAACTCCTTCTTTTGGAAGTAAATTGATTGCTGTTTCTCCATTTTTGTCAGTAATAACTTATATATTATTGGGTTATTATTTAGAAGCATGGCATCCAGGTTGGGTAGTATTTTTATCAATTCCTTTATTCGGTGTAATGTTTAATAAAAAGAACATTCTTGCAGTTATAACAGAATCATTAATATTTATTGGAATAATTATTTCTACACTTCTTCCTTATTATGATGTACTTCCGTGGAAATATTCTTGGCTCTTTATTATTAGCTTTTTAATGCCTAGCGTATTCGCTTATAACAAGCAGTCATTAACTAAAGCTGTAATGATGGAAATTAGTATAATTATCGCCTTTGTTCTTTATATAGTATTAGTAGCTCAAAATGTCTCAGTACCCGTTTCACTTTTAAGTTTCATTCTCCCATTTATTGTAGGTATTTATTTAGGACATATTGAAGTTACCGTTAATTTCTCATATAAAAAAGGAACAAAACATATAATTTTAATTACTATCTTTTTAATTAGCACTAGTTTATTTATTATCTTTGGATTAATTTATAATAACTGGGCTTACTTATGGCAAATTTTACTAATTCCATTTATGGCAGCTATAATTTTAGAAAGAAAAGACAACGACTATACGTTTACTCCGCTTATGCCCTTTTTAGCTACAATAATATTTTATAGTTTAGGCTACTTCTATGATGCTTGGGCAGTTTCTTGGTTAGCTTACTTATTAATTCCACTTGTAGGTATTTTAGAAGGAAAGCCAATTGTTGAGGTAACAGAAAA
>CAZYSQ010000039.1:0-12174 GCA_964649865.1 uncultured Acholeplasmataceae bacterium | reverse complement strand
TTTGAAAGAATCGATTTATAAAGATAAACAATTAAGGGTACGAACTTTTTTAGTGGGGTACGAAATTGTATTAAAATACTCGTCCTAACACATCTATTAACTAATAGTTTGTGATTGCTGACAGCTTAAAACAGGCCTAAATGGCGGTTTTAGTCAAATCGCAAACTTTTTTTATGTGAAATACATGTTAGACTATAATATTAATAACCCATTTAGGAATTAAACAAAATTAGAGTATAATTGTAATGGTAATTAAAAAGTATATGTGAGGTATAAAATGAAAAATAGACATTATACATTTGAAAATTTAATTAATAATAGAGATTTAGGTGGTTATGATACTAAATATAATAAAAAAACATTAGAAAGAAAATACATTAGAGGAACTGCTAAAGGTACTTTAAAAGAAGAAGAAAAAGAGTATTTGACTGTTGATAACTATTTATTTGAAATTGGTGTTACTAAAGAACAGATAAATGTTATTAGGGCCAATTTACTAGGGATTAATTAGTATTTTAACTTCATAATATGGTATAATAATTGCGGTAATGAGGTGGTTTCATGGAGAAATTTAAAAAAGAATATCAAAAAGAAATAAAAAAAATGAGCATGTTTATTCCAATTGTTAGTAGAGTTCATGGCTCATCTCATGAGGAATTTTATGAAGTAGAAAAACTCTTTAATCAAATTCAGTTAAAAATTTCAGAAAATAACTATCAAATTGATAAAGAACTTACTAAATTAAAACAAGTTACTAATAATTATGAAGTTCCTAAAGACACATGCGAAAGTTATGCTTATGTTTATTTAACTTTAGAAAAGTTAGACAGTTTATATAGGTTTAAATAATGTTATTAGCAATTAACAAACAAAAAAATAAAATAATTTTAATAAGTGCTTTTTTAATAACTTTGGCACAAATTAATAATTTTACTTATAAAAACGTCATAATTAGCAATATTTTTTTAATAACTGCTAGTATAATTGGAACTTTTCCAATTTTTTTGCAAGCATTTTCATCATTAAGATTAAAAATTATTAGTATAGATGTTTTAGTAACAGTAGCCATAATTGGTGCTTTTGTAATAAATAATTACGAAGAAGCAGCAATTGTTTCGTTTTTATTTTTGTTTGGTGCATTTTTAGAGCAAAAAACACTTAATAAAACTAAAAATGCGATTAAAGAATTAATTGATTTAAAACCACAAAAAGCACTTAAGAAAGTGAATAATGACTTTGTATTAGTGAAAATAAACGAAGTAGAAGTAGGAGATCTTTTATTAGTTAAAACAGGAGATCAAATACCAGTAGATGGCATTATTGTTAAGGGCTTTGGGCAAATTAATCAAGCTAGTATAACTGGTGAGCCAATTCCTGTTGAAAAAACTATCAATGATCAAGTTTATGCAGGTACTATTTTAGAAAATGGAACTTTAGAAATTGAAACACTTAAAATAGGTGAAGATACTACGTTTGGGAAAATTATAGAACTCGTTGAAGAAGCTAGCGATTCAAAAAGTAAAACAGAAAAGTTTATCAATAAATTTTCTTTTTATTACACACCAATTGTTTTATTAATAGCTTTAGTTGTAGGTTTATTTACTAAAGATATTGAACTAGCTATAACTATTTTAGTTTTAGGATGTCCTGGTGCTTTAGTTATTGGTGTTCCAGTTTCCAATGTAAGTGGTATTGGTAATGGTGCAAGAAATGGTGTTTTATTTAAAGGTAGTGAAGTGATTAGTGCTTTAAGTAAGACATCAGTGTTAGTTTTTGATAAAACTGGTACAATAACTACTGGTAGGCCAGAAGTTTTAGAAATATTATATTATACAAAAGATGTAGATGAAGCTAATAAGTATTTATATTCAATTGAAAAAGAATCTAATCATCCTTTAGCAAAAGCAGTTGTTAATTACTTTGATAATATAAAACCTTATGATGTCTCTTATACAAATGTTTTAAATGGTTTTGGGATTGAAGCAAGTATTAATGATAAAAAAGTTTTAGTTGGCAGTTTAAGTTTAGTTAATAATAATAAAATAAATATTACTAAACAAATAAAAAAAGATTTTGATAACTTAATAGAAAATGGCCATACAGTAGTCTTTTTAGTAATTGATAATGAAATTAACTTAATATTAGGTATAAAAGATAAAATAAGACCAAACTTAAAAAATGAAATCATAAATCTTAAAAAAATGGGATACAATAATTTAATTATGTTATCAGGTGATAATCAAAAATCAGTTGATTTAGTTACAAATGAAATAGGACTTACTAAAGGTATTGGTAATATGTTACCAAGCGACAAAGTAGAATATGTAAAAGAACTTAAAAATAAGGGTGAGATAGTAACTTTTATTGGAGATGGTATTAATGATAGTCCTTCAATAGCGCTAGCTGATGTAGGTATTGCGGTAGGTTCAGGTACTGATGTGGCAATTAACACTAGTGATGTTGTTTTAATGAAATCAAGTTTTTTTCATCTTAGACATGCGCTTGGATTAGCTAAAGCAATAATAAAAAATACATTTAGTAATATTGTAATTGCATTACTTGTTGTTATAATATTAATATACGGGCTAGTATTTGGTGGCTTTGTAAATATGACAGTAGGAATGCTAGTTCATGAAGGAAGTATTTTGTTAGTTATTTTAAATGGAATGAGATTATTAAAATTTAAATTAAAGAAGGAGAATAAATAAATGCAAAAAGCAGAAATAAAACTAGAAACATTAACTTGTCCATCATGTTTAATTAAAGTTGATAAGGCAGTTAAGTCAGTTAAAGGTGTTAATAAAAAATCAGTAGATGTATTGTTTAACTCTAGTAAAGTTAAATTAGAGTTTGATGATAGTTTAACGAACCTAGAAAACATTAAAGAGGCTATAAATAAAGTTGGATATGAAGTACTAGATGCTTCTTTAAAATAAAATTATACTACTTTTTAGTAGTATTTTTTTTACTTAAAATTTTAATATATGCTATAATTAATTTATAAAAAAAGAAGGTGATTAAATGAAGAAACCCTTACTTATTTTAATATTGGTGTTTATGCTTTTTTTATCTTCGTGTAGCGTTAATCATGAGCTTATTGATAGTTATAATGAACAAGAATTAAGGAGTATAAATTTAACTAAAGATAATATTAAAATAATGCAATTAACTGATCTTCATTTTACTTATGGATTTGATGCTTTAGATAAAAAAACTTATAAACTTTTAGATAACATGTTTAAAAAAGAAAGTCCAGATGTGATTGTTATTACTGGCGATCTTTTTATGTCTATTTTAGCTCCTAAAATTTTAAAAGAGTTTATTAGTTTTATGGAAAGCTATCAAATTCCTTGGACTATTACATTTGGAAACCATGAAAGAGAATATCACCATATTACAAAAATAGTTAAAATCTTAATGGAAGCTAAAACAAATTATTTAATATTTCACTATGGACCCAAACTTTCATTAAATAACACCCATGGTTACTCTAACTTTAAAATTAATGTAACAATTAATGATGTACCATTTTTAAACTTATACATGCTTGATTCTAAAGATAATAGAAAAGATGGAGTTAAAAACAAAAGATTTCCCTATGATTATTTATCGGTAGAACAAGTTAACTGGTTTAAAGATGAGGTAAGTAATGATAGTGTTAATTCATTAGCTTTTATGCACATGCCATTAATGCAATTTTTAAAATATGAAGGTGATGATATAAGAGAAAAAATGTGGCCACAAGGGGAAGATACTGGGTTTTTTGAAGCTATTATAGCGACTAATAAAAAAACAATGGGTGTTTTTGTTGGTCATGATCATAACAATGAGTTTTCTTTTTATTATGAAGGTGTTTTATTGGCATACGGTAGAAGCAGCGGATACAATGCTTACGGGACTTATGAGAAAGGCTCTAGAATTATTATTGTTAATTCTCTTTATCAATTAGAAACATATTTAGTGGGGTATCAAAATGACTAAAAAAGAATTGTTTTTGAGCATTTTTAATAGTTTTATTATTACTGCAGTTTTAATATTTTATTTTAATTCGCTTTACTTTTTTTTAATAATGTTAATACCGGTGGTTTACTTTATAATTATAAAAGTAAAACATAAAAAGGAAAAAGAGGTGAATTAAGATGAGTGGATTTTTTATTGCGCTAATTGAGATTTCAATGTTATTTACTGCTTTTATTACTATTCCTATCTTAATTGCATTAAGACTATTAATAGCTTTAAAAGCTAAGAAAAGCATACCTGTAGTAGCTTTAATTACTTTAGTTCCTTTTTCATTAGGTTACTTTAAATTTTTAAAGGAAGAAGAAAAACCAAAATATTATAATATTGTTTTAAAAGTTCTTGTTGTAGTTGCTTTTTTAGGAATAAGTTTTACATTATTTCAGCTAATAGTGCCAAGATATGATTATTTTTTATAAAAAAAAGGCTTTACTGCCCTTTTTTATTTGGTAATTTAGTTTTTAAAGTTTTAATTAAAGTAGGATCAATTTCTTTATCATAACTATTATCAATTCTTACACTTGAACCTAAATGAACTTCATTAAATAAGCCACTTGATAATAGTTCATCAATGTTTGTTAAAGTTACACCTGCACCAGCTAAAATTAAAATGTTATGTTTGTTGGCTAGTTTAGTCATTTGAGTAACTATATCTATGCCTAAACTTACATTGTTTTTACCTCCAGATGTTAAAACTCTTTCAATTTGATAATTGATTAGGACTTTTAAGGCATCAAGAGGGTTTTAACTGTTATCGATTGCTCTATGGAAAGTAAGACCTAAACTGCCTTTACGTTTTATAACTTTTTTCAGCAATTTTTCATCAATAAATCCATCTTTTGTTAATGCTCCAAAACTATTCCTCGAGCTTTAGTTTTTTTATTTTTTTCAAATCTTTAAAAATTAATTTCTGGTCTTTTTTATTATAAACAAAAGAACTGCTATGTGGCCTTAACATCACATAAACCGGAATTTCAACATTACTACAAACTTCTTTAATTAAAGCAATATCAGGGGTTAGTCCGCCTTCGTGAATGTTTTTTACAAGCTCAATTCTATCAGCTCCACCAAGAGCTATCTTTTTAGCATCATTTAATGATGTTGCAATAATTTCTAATTTCATAACTTGTCCTCTTTAATAAACATTAATAATTTATTAGTAGACTCATCATTAGAGTATTTAAAGCCAGCAATTGTTACTTTTTTTATTTCTTCAATAGAGTTTATATTATGTTTTAATAAATGATTTGCCATTAAGCCTCTCATTTTTTTTAACATCATCGATGATGAGGTAATTTTATTATTAACTTTTATGCCAAAATTAATAGTAGTTATTTTATTATTATTTAGATCTAATAATCTACTATATTCACCTGATGACAAATTAATAATAGTATTTGCTTTTAAGTTAATGAGTTTAGAGTTAATATCTTCAAACCAATAATTTTCTAAAGATTGATCAATAATTTTGTCTTTAAGATCAAGCCTGTATTTACTGATGGCATCAAAAGAATTAATTAATCCATAAAAAGCAGATAAGAAGTATAAGTTTTTAAGATTGGAATTAGGAATATTAAAAGCATCTAAGTACTTAAATGCCGTTCCACCGTATAAGTAAACAGCATAATATTCATTTTTGAAATTTTTGTAATAACCATAAACTTCATCACTTAATTTTTTAGATATGTTTAGCGTATTCACTAGTTCATTAGTATCATAACTAGATAAAATATTAAATAAGAAAAATGTTTTATCTGATAAGTTTGTAGTTTTAGTTTTAATTGGGTTTTTGTTAAATGTTTTGCTTGGGGATAAAATAATTATCATAAGATCACCTACCAACCTATTATAACAAATAAACAATGTGACCATAAAAGAGTTTTGTGATAAACTAATAGAAGAGGTGGTTAATATGAGTTTAGCAGATCAATTAAGAGAGTTTATTGAAGAACTTTTAAGTAGATTTATTAATAATATTGGAATTAGACAATTTTTAGTTTCTTTTATTATGATTTTATTTTGGATTTTACTGGCTTACATTATTACTAAAGGAGTAAAGGTATTATTATTTAAGACTAAATCATTAGAGGAAAAGTTAGAAAAGAAAGAAACAAAAGAACAACTAACAATAAAAAGGCTTATTAATAATGTAGTTAAGTTTTTCTTTGTTTTTTGGATTTTAATAATGATTTTAAGCGAATTAGGCCTTGATTTAGTACCACTATTAGCTGGTGCGGGTGTTTTAGCGTTTGCTGTTGGATTTGGTGCCCAAGAATTAATTAAAGACGTTATTAGCGGAGTATTTTTAATTGTTGAAAAAACATTTAATATTGGCGATTATATCGAAGTAGGTGGTAGTTCAGGAACAGTTATTGATGTAGGTTTAAGAAGAGTGAAAATTGTGACTTGGAGAGGCGAAGTAATAACTATTAATAATGGTGATATTAAAACAGTTAAGAATTTCAGTTTAAACCCTAGTTATGCAGTTATCGAATTTAAAGTAAACTATGATTTTGATTTAAAGGAACTTGAAAAAGAAGAATTTAAAACATTTTTAAAGACATTTAAAGATAATAATAAAGATGTTTTAGAAATGCCTAAAACAGCTCTTTTAATAGATGTTAATGAGGGATTAAAATTTACTGTTAATATTAAAACTAATACTAGAAAACATATTGGAATTGAAAGAGAATTTAGAAAAGAACTTATTACTTATTTTAATGATAAGAAAATAAACATTAAGATTCCAGTAATTGTAGAAACAAAATAAAAACTACCAAGCGGTAGTTTTTATTTTAGTTGTTAAATTAAATTTCTTCTTTATTAGGAGAAAACTTTTTATATAGTTTTAAATAAACATCTATTAATGGTCCTATTGTAAGAGCCATAACAATTGTACCGTATTTAACTTCATAAAGCTGGCCTCCTGCAATTAAACCAAATGTAATAGCTAACACTACAGCAAATATTTCAAAACCAATTCTCACCTTTGTAAAAGAATTAACTTTCAAAAAGTCCATTAAAAAGTAGGTAAATTCATCAAAAACCATTGAGGATAATCCGCTTTGAATCATTAATGATAGAGCAAAGGGAAGTAAGAAGACAGCAACTACAAAAAATAGTATTTGAAGTGTTAAAGTGTTTAAAGAGAAATTTTTTAAAATTATTAAATTCCATAAATCAATAAACGCCCCAGTAATTAAAATTGGAATAAAGGTAAAAGCATATTTTAACTTTTTTCGGTAAATTAAGACAATTGTAAGTAAAACAACTCCAATTATTTGCCCTGCCATTCCAACTGTTATTTTTTCATTTGTTAGCTTATGCAAGTTATAAGAAACAGCGTCCCAAGCGCCTGAGCCAATTTTAGTTCTTAAAACAAGTGAAACAGCTAATCCTAAAATAAATAGACCACTTAAATATAAAAATATTTTAAATGAATATTCTTTAAACAGCTTTTTCATATATTTACCCCTTTAAGTTACTAATACTAAATAAAATTATACACGGTAAAGCAAATTAAAGCAACTTTACTTAATAACTTTAAAAAGCATTTCATTAAAAGGAGCAGATAATCCAGAAACAAGGTATAGTATTATCTTTTTAAAAGTACTCAGTTTGTTTTCTGTGACATTATCATTAGCTACATACTTTCCTTTTTCAGTAACAAGCAAAGAGTTATTAATTAAATCATTAAACTTTTCTTCTAATGCTTCGTTAAATTCTTTAGAATAAATAACAACAGCACTTTCAGTACTTAAATAAAAACTTCTTGGATCTAAGTTTTGAGAACCAATTATAGAAATATCATCATCAATAATTACTGATTTTGCATGATTTCCAATAGGAAACTGCATTTCATATAAGTTGCCATTTTTAGCTAGTTTATTTCTTAATCTTAAATAACCAGAAGTAGCGAAAAAATTAGGATTATTAGCTAAACTATTTGTAATAAATGTGACGTTATCATGCGGTAAATTAAATTCTTTAGCCATTAATCTGCTTTTAACTATATAAGGAGACTGGATAATAATTTTTTCACTATCTTTAGATAGTTCTTTAATTACGTTAAAAACAACAGGCTCTTTATTTAATCTATTTAGTGGACTTCTTATAAAAGTAATATTATCAACTTTAATTGCATTATCTATAATAGAATTAAAATTGTAAGTAGTATCTAAATTATCTAAATATTTTTCATAATAAATGTTTTGATAGTTTCTGTTTTTTGTTTTTACTAGATGAGTTTTATTAGAGTTTATTAGCTCATCTACGTATTCATTCATTTTTAAAACAGCACTATTGCTATTTAATTTACTAAAAATTAAAACATCACGATCATTAGTTTGGTTCAAAGTATTTTCAAAAAAGAAACGATCAAGTAAATTTCTTCCCCCAATTAAACCATATTTATTATCAATGGTTAGTATTTTGTCATGTAAAGAGTTTTGAAGTGCAAAAGGAAGAAGTAGTGATTTTCTTTCATATTTGTAAAGATTAATATTAGAATGAGCACTTAATGTTTTCATCATTTTTGTTTTTCTAAAAAGTTTATTATCTATTATTATATTAATTTTAATTCCTTCGTCTGCTTTTTTAAGTAATATTCCTGCAATTGTTTGTCCTAAAGAGTCACTATAAAACATATAATAGGCAATATTAATAGTAGAAGTTGCTTCATTTAAAAGAGCTAACCTTACATCTAAAGCTTCTTTTGGTGTTTCTATAATATGAGCATAATTATCATTACCATTAACAGACTTCATTGCTTCAATATCATAAGAAATACCGCTATTTTTATAAACGGGAAGTTTAAAGATAAGTACTCCTAAAACTAAAAAGTAGATTAAATAGCCAATTAAAATGTATTTAAGTATTTTTAATGTTTTACGCATTTTATCCCCCTTTTTGACAATAATTATATCATAAGAAAAAATAAAAATACTTATTTGTTGCAATCTAATATCTAATATTATAAAATGCTAACAGTGTTAGATAAAAAAGGAGTTGCTAATTATGAAAGAAATTGCTAATCAATTTGTAAAAATAATGCAAAACATTTATGTTAATCAAAAAAAGGTTTTTAGTATTAATATTAGAGGAGAATATTCGATATTACTTTACTTAGATAAAAATAGTAAAAAAGAAGTAACACCAGGTAAAATTAGTGAGGATTTAAATATTTCTACCGCAAGAGTTGCGGCAAGTTTAAATAGTTTAGAAAATAAAGACTATTTAACTAGAGAAATTGATAAAGATGACCGTAGGAAAATAATTATCAAGATGACTACAAGTGGGAAAGAAGTCGCAAACAAACTTAAAGAAGAACATTTAAACTACTTAATTAAAATATTTAATTGTTTTGATAAAAATGAAATAACAGAAATAATGAGATTAACTACTAAACTGGATTCAATCTTAACAAATCTTGGAAAATTGGAAGGTGCAAATTAATATGCTTAAATTAAAAAATATTAGTAAAAAATATTACGTTGCAGATATGACTGTTGATGCTTTAAAAGAAATAAATTTAACATTTAGAAAAAATGAGTTTGTCTCTATACTTGGCCCAAGTGGCTCTGGAAAAACAACTCTTTTAAATATTGTTGGTGGTCTTGATAAATATAGTTCTGGTGATTTAGTAATTAATGGTAGAAGAACAAAAGATTTTAAAGATAGAGATTGGGATGTTTACCGTAATCACCGTGTTGGATTTGTTTTTCAAAGTTATAATTTAATACCTCATCAAACTGTTTTATCTAACGTTGAGTTAGCTTTAACAATTGCTGGGATGAGTAAAGAAGAACGAATTAAAAAGGCAAAAGATGCATTAGATAAAGTTGGTTTAAGTGATCAGTATTATAAAAAACCTAATCAACTTTCAGGAGGGCAAAGCCAAAGAGTCGCAATCGCAAGAGCACTAGTAAATGACCCTGAAATTTTGCTTGCTGATGAGCCAACTGGAGCGCTTGACTCTAAAACAAGTATTCAAATTTTAAACTTAATTAAAGAAATTGCTAAAGATCGTTTAGTAATAATGGTTACTCATAATAGTGAGTTAGCAGTTAAGTATTCAACAAGAGTTGTTTCTCTTTTAGATGGAAAACTACAAAGTGATACAAATCCTCTAACTGAAGAAGAATTAAAAGTAAGTGAGTCTTTAAAAGCGGAAGAAAAGACAAATAAACAAAAGAAAGAAACTGCAAAAATGAGTTGGTGGACTACTTTTAAGCTTTCTATTTTAAACTTGCTTAGTAAAAAAAGTAGAACAATTTTAACTAGTATAGCAGGTTCGATTGGAATTATTGGTATTTCTTTAGTGTTGTCACTTTCTTATGGACTTCAAGCTTTTATCGATAAAACACAAAATGATATGTTATCAGGTAACCCGATAGTTATTGAAGAAAAAACACTTGACTTAAACCAAATGATGCAAGGACCTAATTTTAGTGATAAAGAAATTTTAGATGTTTTAAAAGGTTATGTTAATGTTAATGGAATGATTGAAAGAATTGCCGAAAGAGCTTCAGAAGTAGAAGGAATTTTTATTGAAAACAATATTACTGAAACATATATTGATTATTTGTTAAACTTACCTCCTGAAGATGCCGCTGCAGTATTTTTAGATTACGAAATTGATATTACTAATAATTTATACATCGACTTTTATGAAAATGAAACAACTAAAAACAACATTTCTTTAAGTGTTTTAAAACAAATAATAACATCAATTTTAATTCAAAACGAAGAGACTAAATCGTATGCTAATTTAATAACTAACTTTACTGATATTATTAATCAGGCTCCCAATAACATTGATTATATTAATAGCCAGTATGAAATATTAGACGGTAAGATTGCTACTTTAGAAAATGAAATAATGTTAGTTTTAGATGAAGACAGCTCAGTTAGTGATCTTATTTTGGCTCAACTTGGTTATTATAGCCAAGAAGAGTTTATAAATATGATTTTTAAAGCGACAAATGATAGCCGTTATGATGAAAACATAGAAATTAAAAAAAGATTTAGTTATCAAGAATTAATGGATAAATCATTTGTTTGGTATCCAAATAATGTTGTTTACAATGATAATAGTGCTAATATTGTTTTACCAACAGACCCTAAGTTTACTTATAATGCCTATTCAAGTGATTTTGATACTTTTGATTCTAATACAGTTATAGAACTAAAAATAGTAGGAATTTTAAAGCCGAAAGAAGATTTATCATATGGAAGTTTGAGAAATGGATTTTATTATACTGAAGCTCTAACAAAACACATTATTGAAAATAGTATAAACTCAGAAGTTGTTAATTACTTAGTTGATAATGAAAAAGAAGGTTTTTCAAACACACCTCCACTACCAAATTCAACAACTACAAATGCAATAACTTATAACTATTCATATAATTATTTAGGTGTCCCATATGAAGATCAAAAAGGTTATGTAGGTAAAACTAGTTCATTTAGCTCGTTTTTTAATATGATTGGAATGGGTGGCGGCGGAGACGTTTACGTTTTATCTAAAAGAGATTTAGGTGGAAATGAACTTGCAAGTAAAATCTCAATTTATCCAATAAACTTAGACAAAAAAGCTAATGTTTTAAATTATTTAGATGATTGGAATAAAGATGTTGATATTATAGTTAACGGAAATTTAGTTACAAAAAGTGAGCGAGAAGAAATAATTTATTCGGATCCACTTTCAATTATTTTTAAAATGTTAAATCAAATAATTAATATGATCACAATCGCTTTAATTGGTTTTACAACATTAGCTTTAGTAGTCTCTAGTGTAATGATCGCAATTATTACTTATGTTTCTGTTGTGGAAAGAATTAAAGAAATTGGTGTAATTAGATCACTTGGTGGAAGAAAAAAAGATGTCGCAAACCTCTTTATTGCAGAAACATTTATAATTGGTCTAACATCAGGAATAATAGCTATTATCTTCACTTATTTCGCCTCATTTATAATTAATCTAATTGTAATAAATTCAATTGGTTCAAAGATTGCTGTATTACCATGGAATTATGCCCTAACTATGATAATAATAAGTGTTTTATTAACACTAATATCAGGATTTGTTCCATCAAGGTCAGCCGCAAAGAAAGATCCAGTTGTTGCACTAAGAACAGAATAAAAAATAAGCATTCC
>CAZYSQ010000038.1:0-13194 GCA_964649865.1 uncultured Acholeplasmataceae bacterium | reverse complement strand
GAAGGCTTAGGAAAATCCTAAGCCTTTTCTTCGTTTTCTAAGTTTAATACATTTAGTGTTAATCTTCTAATTCTTCTATTTTCTACATGTTTTATTACAAACAATAGTTTATAAATAGTTTCAATAGTTTTTTCTTCTTCATAAGAAGTTTTAACGCTTTGTAATGACACTTCCATACCTTCTTCAGGTAAACCTTCACAAAGGTCATAAACGACGTTTCCGATAGTTTGATATTGGTTAGCGTCTTTTAATATTTCTAAATCTAATTCATCCGATAGTTCTTCAATAGTCATTTCAGGTGATACATCATAAAGATCTTCATCTAATTTTATAAGTTCAACTACTTCTTCATCATCGTCGTACTCATCATAAATCTCACCAACTAGTTCTTCTAATGCATCTTCCATTGTAACGATACCATCTGTACCGCCGTATTCATCTGAGACAATCGCAAAATGTTTTTTAGCTTCTTGCATTTCTTTAATCAAATCATCTACTTTAGTTGATTTAGTAACATATAGTGGTTCTGAAATAATTTCTCTTATGTTGAATTTACCTTTTTCTTTAATTACTTTACCTAAGAAGTCTTTTTCTTGTAAAATACCTAAGATATTATCTTTGTCGCCTTCATAAACAGGTAATCTAGAATATTGAGAATTGAAAAACTCTTCTAAAATATGTTGGATTGAATCATTAATCTCCACACTAATCATATCTACTCTAGGAGTCATAATATCTCCAGCAGTTTTACTACTTAAAGACAATGCTCCTTGAATAATATCAGCATGGCTTTCATCAATTAATCCTTCATCTTCCATCGTATCGATGATTGTTTCTAATTCTTCGTTAGTAACGCTTTGATCTTCTGGTTCTTTTTTCACTAGTACCTTTTGTAAAAATAAAAACAGTATTGTTACTGGAAAAAAGGCTTTATAAAAAAACCATAATAAGCCAGCCGTTTTTTTACTCACTGAAGTGGCATGATTTTTTGCATGCGTTTTTGGAATAATTTCTCCAAATGTAATAATTAAAAACGTCATAACAAAAGTAGAAATAAATGATGATAACGTTGGATTTTCAAAAATCAATTTCGTAAATATAAAAGCACTCACTGTTGAAGCACCAATATTTACTAAATTGTTTCCAATTAAAATAGTTACAATTGTTCTTTCATAATTTTCAATTAAAATAACCGCTTTTCTTGCTCCTCTTACTTTTTCATCTGCCATCTTTTTAAGTCTGATAATATTGGCAGAGCTTAAAGCAGTTTCTATAGAACTGAAAAAAGCACTTAAAACTAAACAAACTACAATTATTGCAATCAATAAAATATCTATTCCAATATAGTTTGTAATAAACCCGGTTAACAACCTCGGGTCAGCATCCGATAAAGGACTCAATAAACACACTCTCCTTTTTAAATTAAAATAATTATACCAAATCATCCTATTAAAGTAAATACACATTTATCTTATCTTTTACTTTATAGTAAATTATACCACATCTAGATTTAGTCTTTAAATAATTTAAATAATGTGATTATTTTTAAATGTATAAGTATTGGCGTAGTCTTGTTGAATTATATTAATAATTATTTTATAATTAAGCATAAGGGGGATTTATTATGAAATTTGGATATGGTTGGCTTTTAAAATTTATATTAGCGGCAATTTTAGTTGGCGTTGGTATTTATATGGTATTTGCAAAAGAGGTTGTTTATTTAATAACAGGTATTGCAATTGTAGTTTTTTCTTTATATAGAGTATATCCATTAGTTAAAACACTAAAAAAAGAAGTTTTAAGAACTATTAATTTAATTGAAATAATTTTAGATACGATTATTGGAGCTTTACTTATTTACATTATTGTAGCAGGAAAACTTGATGAAAACGCAATTTGGGAATCTCTCTACCGCTACTTTTTAGCCATTTTCTTTTATATGAGAACAGCTGTATTTTTCACATCAACTACGTTTTTTGAAGAAAAAACAGAAGTTGTTAAGTTTGTTGCTCACTTTTTAGCAATCATATTAGCATCTTATATAATATTTAATAAAGATTTTAATGCTAACACTGTGGCTTACTTCTTAGCAATAATATCACTTGTTGGAGCCTTTTATTTAGGATATGATGGTTTTAGAGGTTATACAAATTATCGTAAACTACAACTTGAGTTAAATGAAGGAAAACCTAAAGTTAAAAAGGAAAGAAAACAAAAAGAAATTGAACAAGACAAATCTACAATTTTAGATGAACAAAAGGAAGAAGAAAGACCTTACGTAAATTAATAAAAAAGAGTTCGCAATTAAGCGGACTCTTTTTTTATTCTTCAATTAAATTATTTAACTTTAATATTTGTAAAAACTGATTAACATCTTTTTTGGCTTTCATTATATTGACTTTATAGTTATCCATTAAAGCTTTAATTAACTTTTCTTCACTAGAACCTACTAATAACTCCTCAAAAAGAAGTTTACCAGAATTATCAAGCTCAATTACTTTATTAAACGAATGAGCTTCTTCTTCGCTTGGTTCAACAAAACATTTACCGTGAATAAATTTTAATTTAAAACCTTCTTTTATCTTCATTTTTCCCACCTATATTAATTGTATTAACAATTACTACTACTTATATTATAACAAATTAATATAGATATGTCACAAATTGAGGTGAATTTTACGTAATCTTTACTTTTTATAAAACTTTTTTTCTTTTTTCAAAGCGATCTTTTCGGAAGAAATATTATTTATTATAAATCTATCAATAGATTCTAAATGTTCAATTATAAACGCTAGTTGATCGCTTTTTCCTTCTATTTCAGCAATTACTCCAAATTTAGTATTATAAACAAAGCCACTGACACCAAGATGTCTAGAAATAAGTAAAATTTCATTACGGAATCCTACTTTTTTTACTCTACCTTCAAAAGTAAATCTTTTTCTTGTTATTTCTTTTTTAGGAAATTGGGGCACTTTAATTTTATTAATTCTTTTTTTCATTATAAAATAGTTTATTAAACTGATCATACTTTACCTCTAATTAAATACTTATTAGATTATATCATACTAATTTTAAGATTTGTTGCAAACTATTATATATTTGATATAATGATTTAGGTATTAAAATATTTATTTTTAGGAGATAAAAAATGGATTCAAAAATTAAAAAAATTAATCCTGCGCCACTTGGTTTGTTAGGATTTGGAATGACGACTGTTTTACTTAATTTAGCTAATGCTGGTTTAATTCCTTTTAGCGTTGTAATTATTGCGATGGGACTTGCTTTAGGTGGCCTTGCACAAATTATTGCTGGAATTTTAGAGTATAAAATTGGTAATACTTTTGGTGGAACTGCTTTTACTGCTTATGGGTTATTTTGGTGGAGTTTAGTTATTATTAAAACTAATTCTAATGCTTCATTAAGTGCAGATTTAACATCAATGGGGTTTTATTTGTTGTTATGGGGTATTTTTACTACTTTCATGTTTATTGGTACTTTAAAACACAATACAATTTCTAAAATAGTTTTTGGTAGTTTAGCTTTACTGTTTTTCTTACTAGCAATTGGTGATTTTACAAAATCTACGTTTGTTACAATGGTTGCAGGGTACTTAGGAATATTTTGTGGTTTGTCAGCTATTTATAATGCTTTAGGACAAATCATTAATATGGAATTTGATAAAACAATTTTCCCACTTTAATATTTATAGTTTTAAAAAGGCGATTTGATCGCCTCTTTTTTTATTAAAAGAAAAAAGAAAGGAATTTTCCTTTCTTAATATTGTTTAACATTATTATTTTTTAAAGCTTTTAAAACTCCAAGCGCTAATGCACTTAATTCATCTTCTCCTGGATAAATATAGTATTTAACTTCCTTTGGTAAAAGTTTAGTAATCATTTCCATGAAAACTTTATTATAAGCAATTCCTCCAGTAAAAATAATACCATCAACTAAACCTCCAGCAGCAAAATACAAACTACCAATGTTTTTATTAATTGAGTAAGCTAATGATTCTAAATAGAAAATTGCTTCCTCGTCGTTATTTAAAGCTCTTTCTTGAATTTCTATCATACTGCTAGTGTTAAGATATGAATATAGACCTGATTTAGTAATAAGTTTTTTCTTAAAAGCTGTAATATCATCTAAGTTTTTTAGTGTTTCGTCAATTAACTGAAATGTTGGTAATGCTCCTACTCTTTCTGGTGAAAAAGCACCATCTCCACCTGCAGCATTATTAACATCAACTACTAAACCTTTTTTATGATATCCTATAGAAACACCACCACCAAGGTGAGCAACTATTAAATTTAAATCTTCATATTTTTTACCATTTTCAAAAGCAAATCTTTTTGCGATTGCTTTATGGTTTAAAGCATGAAAAGCGCTTGTTCTATTTATTCCTTTATAGCCTGATACTCTAGCTATTTCACTTAATTCATCAACTACAACCGGATCAACAGTATACGCTTTTTTATTAACCGCATTAGCTAGATCAAGCGCAATAATAGCTCCTAAGTTACTAGGATGATCTCCATAAGTTAAGTTTTTTAAATCATTATACATAGACTCATTTACTTGATATGTTCCGCTTTTTAAAGGTTTAAGTAAACCTCCTCTTCCAACAAAAGCGTCAAAGTCTTCTAGTTTATAGTTAGATTCGTTTAAAAAATCAACAATAAACTTTCTACGGTATTCTTTTTGTACAAAAGAGTTTTTAAACTCTAAAACTTCTTCAACAGGATGTCTAATCGTTTTTTCTAAAACAATTTTCTCATCATCAAAAATAGCGATTTTTGTGGATGCTGATCCTGGATTAATTATTAGTAGTCTTACCATTTTGAAATACTCCTGCAAGGGCGATTGAATAAAGTTTAATAACGCTACTATCTGCTCTAGATGTTAAAACTATCGGTACTTTCGCTCCTAAAATTAAACCAGCAGATTCTGCTCCTGCTAAATAAACACTTGTTTTATAAAAGACATTTCCACTATCTAAATTTGGGAAAACTAATAAGTCTGCTTCACCTGCAACTTTTGAAACGATGCCTTTTTTAAGTGCAGCTTCTTTAGAAACTAAGTTATCGATTGCAAAAGGACCTTCAACTATTACATTTTTAAGCGGATTTTCTTTAAAGTAATCCATTACTTCTACTGCTTCTTTAGAAGAAGTTAATTTAGGGTTATATGTTTCAATCGCTGAAACTAATCCTACTTTTATTTCTTTTTTATAACCTAAAGCCTTCATCATTTCAACTGCGTTTTCAATTAGTTTAATTTTTTGATTTACATCCGGATACATTACCATTGCGCCATCTGTTATAAAAATTAAACGGTTTAAGTTTTGATAAAAAATAATTGAAGCATGTGAAAGTAGTTCTTTTGATCTTATTCCTGTTTCTTTGTTAACAACTTCTTTAAGTAATGTTTTAGTTTCTAATAAACCTTTCATTAATACATCTACTTTTCCTTCGTTAACATATTTAACTGCAAGTTTTGCGGATTCTTCTTTTGATGAAGTTGGAATTATTTCAAATTTATTTAAAGGATACTTTTTTTCATTAAGTATTTCTAATATTTTTTCTTCATCACCAAATAAAATTGGATGTAAAATACCATATTCCATTGCGCCATTAATTGCGATTAAAACATCTTCATCCTCAGCTGCAACAACACCAATTTTAAATTTTTCTATTGATTTAGCTTTCGTTAATACGTCTCTTATATTTTTCATTACTATCTAGAAGTGATACACTCCATCCCTTTCTTTAGTGCTTTAATATTAATTTCCATTAAGTGCTTTCTTCCTTCACCAAAAATTTCTTCTAATGACTTAATAATTTCTTCTAAAGGAATATCACTATTTAAAGCAATATAAGCACCTAACATTATCATATTAGCAACTCTTACGTTGCCTAGTTCCATAGCTATTTCGTTAGCTTTTATTGGATATAGTTTAACATTATCAAGTTTTACTTCTTTTGTCACTAAAGATGAATTATAAATTATTTCTCCACCATCAACAACTTTATCAATAAATTTGTCTAATGAAGGTTCATTTAACATAATTAGAGTTGTTGCTTTTGCATAAACTGGTGAGTTAATAGGGTCACTAGAAATAGTAACACCACAGTTTGCTGTTCCTCCTCTAGTTTCTGGTCCATATGAAGGAAACCATAAAGTATTAAGACCTACTTCATTGCCAGCATGCGCTAATGTTTGTCCTAAAAGCATTACTCCTTGGCCGCCAAAGCCTGCTACTGTTATTTGTTTAATCATCGATACCCACATCCTTATAAACACCTAATGGATAATAATTTACCATTTCAGTTTCTACATAATCAATTGCATCTTTTGGTGTCATTCCCCAGTTAATTGGACATGATGATAAAAATTCTATCATCGTAAAACCTTTCCCATCTAATTGGTACTGGAATGCTTTTTTTAAAGATGCTTTAACTTTTTTATGACTTTGAGGTTTTCCTACAGTTACTCTTTCCATATAAGCAACTTTAGGAATTGTTGCAAACATTTCTGAGATTTTAATTGGCATACCGTGATCTTCTTCATTTCTTCCAAATGGTGAAGTTGTAGTCTTTTTACCGATTAAAGTTGTTGGAGCCATTTGACCGCCAGTCATTCCGTAAATACCATTATTTACAAAAATAACAGTGATATTTTCACCTCTATTAGCAGCATGAATTGTTTCAGCAATTCCAATTGATGCTAAATCTCCATCACCTTGATAAGTAAAAACAAAATTATTTGGATTTGTTCTTTTAATCCCTGTTGCAACCGCACAAGCTCTTCCGTGAGCTGCTTGTGTCATATCACAATTAAAATAATCATAACTTGTAACACTACAACCAACACTTGCAACACCAGTTGCGTTATCCATTAATCCCATTTCTTCCATAACTTCAGCTACTAATTTATGGATAATTCCATGAGTACAACCAGGACAATATGATAAAGGCTTGTCAGTTAAACCTTTGGTTTTTTCATAAACAATTTTACTCATTTTAATTCCTCCAACATTTTAATAACTGCGTCATAGACTTGTCCAGGTTCTGGAACTACTCCGCCCGCTCTACCGTAAAAGCCAACTTTTCTTCTACCATTTACAGCTAGCCTAACATCATCAACCATTTGACCATGACTCATTTCACAAGTTAAATAACCTTTAATTTTATCATCAATTTTTTCAAATGCTTTATACGGGAATGGCCATAATGTAATTGGTTTAATCATTCCTACTTTAATTCCTTCTTCTCTAAGTTTCACCATTGCACTACGACAAACTCTTGCCATAGTACCGTAAGCAACTAATACAATTTCTGCATCTTCCATATTAACTTCTTCATATAATTGCTCTTTTTCAAAAATTTGATCATATTTAGCCTTTAATTTAATGTTATGTTGTTCTAAATCATTGGCATCTAAAAAAAGCGAACTAACTATTCTTCTTGGACCACCCTTTTTCCCATCCACAGCCCAATCAGGTCTAGTATATTCTTTTTCTTCATCTTCGCTTAATAAGATCGGTTCCATCATTTGGCCTATTAAACCATCAACCGCAATCATAACTGGATTACGGTACTCAAAAGCTTTATCAAAACTACCTTTAATAATATCTACAGTTTCTTGAAGGTTTTCTGGGGCGTATGATAAAATTTGATAATCTCCATTACCTCCACCTCTTGTAATTTGATAATAGTCTGCTTGTGACGGTTGAATTCCACCTAATCCTGGGCCCGCTCTCATTACGTTAATAATTACACATGGAAGTTCTGCTCCTGCTAAATAAGAAATTCCTTCTTGTTTTAAAGCAATACCAGGTGATGAGGAACTTGTTAAAACTCTTACACCTGCTGCAGCTGCACCATAAACCATATTAATCGCTGAAACTTCAGATTCAGCTTGTACAAACACTTTTCCTTGATCTTTCATATGTCTAGACAAATACTCAGGAACTTCGTTTTGAGGTGTGATTGGGTAACCAAAAAACGCTTCACAACCTCCTTTAAGAGCAGCTAAAGCAATTGCTTCATTACCTTTTAATAATACTTTTTTCATTATTTTAACCTCTCCACAGTAATAACTGAATCAGGGCACATCATTGCACAAAATGCACAACCAATACACTTATCAGGATCAATTACATTAACAATGTTATAACCTTTTTTATTTGTTTTTTTCATATCGAGTTCTAATATTTTTACTGGGCAATACACTACACAAAGATTGCACCCTTTACAATACTCGTAGTCGAATGATACTTTTCCTAAAGCCATAAATCCTCCTTTTATAACCATTCTTTTCTTAAATATAATTTCAAAGGCATTACTTCACCTTCAAATTTGTTATTTGCCAAGTCTTCTTTAACGCTTGTAAAAACGATTGGCAAATTTAATTCTTTACTTACTTCTTTTACTAATTGTTCTCCTAGTAAAACATCTTCTTTTGTTGTGTCTCTTAATAAATTAGTATTGTTAATCAAGCCTGTTACACTAAGTCCGGATGAACCTTCAATTTGATTAATCATTTTAATTATTTTTTCTTTAGTTTCTGTTTCTTCCCTAAAAATATTAATAACTAAAAACATATCATAATCTTTTACTAATTCACTAAACTGTCTTAGTAGTTTGGCACCAACATCGTTTCCACCCAAATCATAAACAGCTTTTATTTCCTTATAAAAAGGGAAATACATTTTACTTGAAACGAATGGCAAGTCGCTTCCAGATGATTTTTCTAAAGGTGATGCCGCTAGTTCTATTTTGTTTTCATTTAACAATTGTTCGACTTCACGCGAGCGAAAATAGGGATTGACGACATCTAAATCGATAATCATCTCAATCCCTTTGTTTATCGCGTAATTTATTGAAAACTCACTTTTACCACTACCATAGTGACCAACAATAAATGTTATATTTTTCATCTAGGAATATAATTGCTATGGATATTGTGAATTTTATTAATTCTTTCTTCAGCAAAAACATTTGCTGCTTCTTGTGTGCTTATATTAAGTTTATCTGATATAGCAAACATTTCTAATAAACGATCATAAATTTTCTTAACATCGCTCATAACGTTTTCTCTGTTGTAACCTAATAATTCGTGATAAACATTAATAACTCCTCCAGCATTAATCACAAAGTCTGGAGCGTATAAAATATTAGCATTTTTTAAATCTTTAGCATGTTTAATTTCATCTTTTAAGACGTTGTTTGCTGTACCAGCAACAATTTTACATCTTAATGTAGGAATTGTTTCATCATTTAAAATTGCACCTAAAGCACATGGTACAAAGACGTCTACTTCTTTTGTATAAATGTCTTTTGATTCTACAAATTCACAAACTGAATGTTTTTCTATTAATGCTTTAATTTTATCTTCATTTATATCTGTAAAGTATATTTTTTTAGCACCAGCTTCAACTAAATAATCAATTAAATAAAGACCAGTTTTACCAATACCTTGTACAGCATAAGTATATTTAGAAATATCTTCATCACCAAAACGATATTTTAAGGAAGCTCTAATTCCATGAAAAGCACCTAAAGCTGTAACTGGTGAAGGATCTCCACTTTTACCAGCTAACCCAACAACATGATTTGTTTCCATATGAATAAATTCCATATCTTTAGTTGTTGTTCCTACGTCTGCAGCAGTAATATATCTGCCGTTTAAGCTTTGAACGAATCTACCAAAAGCTCTTAATAGTGCTTCTGATTTAATTTTTGATGAATCACCAATAATAACTGTTTTTCCACCGCCTAAATTAAGTCCAGCCGCAGAGTTTTTATAAGTCATTCCTCTTGCTAATCTAAGTGCGTCTAAAATTGCGTCTTCTTCATTATCATAAGACCATATTCTTGTCCCACCTAAAGAAGGTCCTAAAGTAGTATCATGAATTGCAGTTACTCCTTTAAGTCCTGTTGATTTGTCATGAAATAGTACAACTTGTTCATAGCCATACTTTTCCATGAATTTAAATTTTTCCATCCTTATACCTCTTTTCTTAAGTTTATTGAAACGCTTTCATCCATATTATAACAAAGAAGATTAAAAAAATAAACGCCAATTTACGTTTATTTTCTTATTTGCTTTTTTTCTAATTATATTAATATAATATAAACACTTAATTTAAATATAAACAGTTCAAAATTACACTTTTAAATATTTTAATAAATAAAATTAATAATCATAACCTCTTAAATCTACTGAAATTTTTTCAATAATGATCTTATTTAAAGGAGCATCATTTTTATTAGTACTTACATTTGCAATTTTATCTAATACGTCAAATCCTTTAATTAAACCACCAAAAGCAGCGTATTCTCCATCTAAAAAGTGAGAGTTTTTATGAACTACAAAAAACTGGCTTGTAGCTGAATTTGGAAAAACATTTCTTGCCATGGAAATAACACCACGATAATGTTTTAAATCATTAGTTACTCCATTAGAATTAAATTCCCCAATAATAGGTGGGTTAATATTTTCAACAATTCCACCTTGAATCATAAAACCTTCAATTATTCTATGAAAACTACTATTAGTGTAAGCCTCATCTAAAACATAGTTAAGAAAATTATCCACTGAAACACTTGCAACCTCAGGAAACAATTCTAATACCATTTCTCCATAACCTTGAACTTTAATAGTGACTAATGGATTATTTTTATTTAAATAATCATAATAAGGTAACGACTTAAGCTCTTCACTTGGTAAATCTTCTTCTTTATTATCATCATTATTAACTTCTTTTTTACAACTTACTAAAAAAACTCCTAAAGTAATTATAAAAACAATCATCAACTTTCTCATTTAAAATCTCCTTATTTTTACTCAACATTATGAATTATAGCACATTTAAAAATTTAAAAGTTAGTAATATTATACATTATTCCTTTTATAAGCCATTTATTAAAGGTACTTCATCAAAACTTTTTAAAGCTTCTTCTATTAAATTTTTTATCTCTTCAATATCAAAAGAAACATTGATGTTTTCCCTAGCATATCTTTCTATTTGGTAAATCACTTCAAAGTTTTCTTGAGTGTAGTTTTCTCTTTTTAAACTTCCAAAAGTTTCACTTAACTCTTTTAGAGATTCATCTCTTTTACTTTGAAGAGCATTTCTTAAAACTACGGTTTTCCCTATGTTTGTGTCTAATTTATTATTAAATTGAAGTAAATAATAAGCTATTTTATTTTTAACACCACCTATATGAGTATTTAAATCAAGTACTAACCTATACTCACTGGTATCCTTATGAAGTTCTTCTATTGTTGCTTTAAAAGCGTAAGCATTAGGTCTACCAGGGTTTGCCCTTCCTAAAAACTCTAAATCATATCTTTTTGGAGCCTCTCCATCAAATGATAATAACAATTCTATCTCAAACACTTTTATTTCTTTAAAAGAATAATCGCCAAAAGTATTAATTAGAAAATCATCATCAATTAAAGCTGTTTTGTTTAAATCTTTAAAAGAAAGGCTAATAAAAGTAATTGTTTTCCCGGCAATTTCTTTAAAATCTTCTAAATTTTCATTTAAATAATAACTATCTTCTTCAATAGGCAAATAAAAAAGTTGTTCTCTTGTAGAAAAACAAGAGCTAACTGTTAATAAAAGTAAAATTACAAACATTAAACTAATTGTCTTTTTCATTTTTATAATCTCCGTTCTTTCATTTATATAATATCAAATATATCATTTTTATAAAACTAATTATGTTATATGGAGCATAAAAAAAGCCTAATACTCAATGTATTAAGCCTATACTACTACTATTTTTTTTCACTTCTATCTTCTTATTATTGTGTATTTATCTTTTAAATATAAATATTCTTTTAAGTCACTTCTTGCAACAGTAAAGTCTGATGTTAAAATTTGCGCATTTGAAGCCATTGCCATATTTAAATCATTTTCAGTATAACTTAATGTTTCACCAATTCTAGTTCTTACCATATAACCTAAACTAACTAATTCATTGATACTTAAAACATCTAAGTCGTTGTGAATAATAAATGGAGCATTATCTTTTCTTGAGTCTTTGTAAGTAGCAGAAAAGAGAACTTGTTCATTATTTTGCTTTAAGTTTAAATAGTTGTTAGCATAACCACCCGCATGAATAACAAACATTACTTTACCTTTTAGTTTGCTTACTAGAGGCCAACCTTTGTCATTTATTCTATCTATTAGTGAATCATAGTTTTCAATCATATCACTTGGTTTGTATAATTTGTCCCCTAAAGTATCAATAAGTAAGTTTTCTAATTTAATAAACTCATCATCTTTAATGTCTTTAATGAATGGATCTAGCCACATAAAATCATTTTTTATTTCTAAAATAACTAAGATTGGAAAACTATTTTCTGATTTATCTAAATATGTTTTGATTTCTTCTAATCCATTTGAAAAACTAACAGTCGTCGAACTGTTATCAACAATTGGTACATGTGTTACTTCAAACTTATCTTTTCTATATCTTAAGTCTAGTTCAAAACTATAAATACCATTTTGTAGTTGTTCTGTTAAGTTTTTATAACTATAGTTTAGTGCTTTAGCTTCGCTAAATGAGTCACCTAAGCCAACAAATAATTTTCCAATAATTGATCCTTTTTTCTTATAACTATTATGCGACGCTAAAAACCTAGTTTCATTATATGGTATTAAGTCTAAATCTTCTTCGCTATTTTCTAAATAATTATAAGACTTATCATTATCATAATACGAATCTATTTTATCTAGTCTTTTGTTTTGAATTTTTAAATCTTTACTTCTTATTATTGAAAGGTGAATATATGATGTAACTACGAAAGCCACAACTAATATAAAGATAGATAAAATACTTTTAAGCAATATTATACTAATTTTTTTCATGTTGTTTTCTCCTATATTTATGTTTGATATTTACACTGCTTATTTTTAGATTCATAAAACAATGATTTTAATGTACTTTATTTAACATCAATTGTATTGATGCTTGTAATAATTATATCACTTTTAAAGTGAATTTTTGATGTTTTCATTAATCCTTAAACCACTTGTATGCTTTTTGATAACTTATCTATTTTAGCCAAGTCTTTATGCTTTAGTGATAAATAGAATTTTATAGTAATTGTGAATAAAGAAGAAAGCCCCCTATCTTCACAACAAAAAAGGCTTGATACCTTTGTATCAAACCTATTCTA
>CAZYSQ010000037.1:0-13265 GCA_964649865.1 uncultured Acholeplasmataceae bacterium | reverse complement strand
CACGGCTATTATTATAAGCACCTATTTTAATCGCTTTAATTTGTCCGTAGTGCACCGCTGTATTAATTTCTACTGTTGTTACTGGTGTTGTAGCTTGGCTTGTTCCTCCTAAAATATATGTTGAACCAACAATACCGCCAGCAACGTCAGTTGAAGATACTACACCATGATTTAACATTCTTACCATTCTTGTAAGACCATAAGCAATTACTCCTCCAGCAACAGCGTTAATTCCAGGTCTTATTGCATTTGCATCAGTATTTCCAGAGCCAGTTCCAAATGTAGTACCGTAATTACCAACATTGGCTGTAACTGCATATATATTTCCGTAATTAAGTCCATTAGAAAGTAAACTTTGGCCAACTGGGTCACCAGAACCAATAACTGCAGTAGTAAAAGGCCCAGCTGTAATTGTTCCTGTACTTCTATTTTCATATGTACCACTAGCAAGCTCAACACCTAAAGCAATTCCTAAAATTCCACCACTTCTAACATATTCCATCGCTTTACCAAAAACATCTCCATTATTAGCTGTATCTAATACTTGAGCTACAGGTGCTTGACCTGTATATGTTTTATATCCTGTTAGTTCAGTACCACTAATATCACCTAAAGCACCAACAATACCACCTAAAACAAGGCCACCAGTGTAAGTAATACTAATTCCACCAAAAGTACTATTGTTAGTAGAACTCATATTAGTTGTAGCCGCAAAATATGAACTTGCTGATGCACTACTATTAGTGTATTCTATTAAACCACTATTCGCTGCATCTTGAATTAAATTATAATTAAAAGTATTAATTCCTCCAACAAATGTATTGGCAGTTCCATTAATATCTTTAACATTACTACTATAATAAGAAGTTATTTTTCCTATATTAAAAGCGTTGACAATTTCACCAACGTTTAAATTTACAATACCAGCTACATAAAGGTTTCTCACGTTTAAGTTAGCTAAAAAAGTTGTATGAGCGAAACTTGTTCCAGTTACGGTTCCTTGAACTGTTGTGTTACCTTTAATTCCAGCTGTAATAATATCTCCTTCATTAATGACATTTCTCATTTGATAAGGTCTATTTATGTAAGCTAAAATCCAAGCAATTCCAGAAACATAAATACTATCATTAGTGTTATTAATATTTAGTACTTTTACATCACCACTATTAGTAACATTATAGTAATCTAGTTTATTTGCTTGTGTAATATTAGAAATTTTCAATTTTAAACTAACATTAGTTGTATAACTTGCATCTCCTACTTTTAGTTCACCATAATTAACAACATATTTTAAAATGCTATTTGCATCATTAACTGATGAGAAGAAAAATGCTAGTTTAATTTCTGTTGGATTTGTTCCAGAGGTTTCACTAAAATAGTTATTTAAAACTTCAAAGTCATAAGTGTTATAAGCTCTTGATAATGTAAAGCCCGTAGTAGTATTATCAACTGTTGTTGCAGCGTAATAAATGTATTGATTGTGGTTTCTATAACCAAAATTACTAATCTCAAAGCCTGCTTTATTTATTACATAACTTACTTCAGCATTAGCTTCACTAGCACTAACAACACCAATACCAGCCAAATAAGATCTAGTATAATTATTAATATATGAACCCTTAATTGTTCCTTTATTTTCTAACCTACCATTTTTAACATTACTTCCACTATTAAGCTCAAAACCATAACCTATTAAATTACCAAAAATACCACCAGCATAACTATATGATAAGGCACTACTTTTACCGACAATTTTACCGCTTGTAATACTTCCGCTATTTGTTAAATATTTTAAACTATTACCTGTTTCAGTAATATTATTTACCTCACCAATAATACCTCCAGCAAAAGACTCCGCTACTAAAACTGATTGGTAACTATCATTAGTAGAGCTAACTCCAATTACATCGACATTGTTAAAACTATCACTAATTAATATATTTCCGTCATTAGTTCCTAAAAGACCCCCAACATAAAATTTAGGTATAATTGCTCTATTGTTAAAATTATGACTATTACCATTTACTTTTCCGTAGTTATCTTTTAAAACATTGCCTACATTAGTAATCTCACCTTTACCTAAACCAGCAATCCCACCAGCATAAGTTGTTCCTAAAGCTTCTTCTCCTAAATCAATGACCGCATTACTAATAACGTTTTTAATTTTACCGCCATTTAATCTACCAGCGACCATTCCAACATAAAATGTTTTACCATAATCATTATCACTATTAGTTACTTCAACTTTATTGTTTAAAAACTTTATATTTTCAACAGTTCCACTTAAAACACTAAAAAGACCTAAATAATAATCACTTCCAGCAATATAGGGGGTTGTAATATTTAAGTTATAAATGTATTTAGTATCACCATCACTTGTTAAAGTTCCACCAAAATCACTAGAAATAGGTTTGTACCCTTTAATATTTTCCATGTTAATATCATGTTTTAAAACATAATTGTGTTTATCAAAAGTTTTACCATTTACTGTAGAACTTAATCCTAACAACATCGAAAAAGTCATCAAATCATATTCATCATAAATATTATAATGATCAACATCATAAGTTAGCCCGTGTAAAGATGGATAGCCATCTTCTTCATAATAATACCACTCATCATAACGTTCGTTTGTTAATGTTTGATTATTTAAATTAATTGGATTTCCTAATATTTTTCCAGCGCGGTACTGGGCCTCACTATAATTAGCTAAGTTAGTTAAATTATTATTAAGTGCTTGTTTTGTTTGTATACCCGTTAAATAACTAACACCATTTAAAGTACCACTATTATTAAAGACAAACGCTTCTATACGAGAAAATCTATTATTACTACTTATTTCGCTTAATACATGATTTGAAGATAAAAAGCTATTATAAATTGAACCTTCATTATCATAAACGAATCCAGAGGCAGTATAATCATCAATTGACGCTAAAGGTATTCTAATAGAAATACCATCATTTGAATCACCTAAAAGTGTTCTTTTTTTATCAATAACACCAACGTTATAAATTAAACCTTTATTAAGACCAGCTACCATCGCTGTTTTATATAATCCTACTAATTCAGTCCCAATAATTAAATCATAAAAAGGATTTTCTAAGATAAAGTTTTTAACTACCCCAGTACTACCAATATTAGTAAACATCGCATAGTGTTCAAATAAAGCTGAAGTAATTGCCGATGAAGCATCATCTTGGAAAGTTGTTGAAATGTAACTTAAATCTGCAAAATATAAATTTTTAATCTTATATCCATTACCATCAAACTCACCAGTAAAAGGGAAATCATAAACAAGGCTATTATCTCCCATTTCAACATTAATGTTTGTGCCTAACGGTACGAATCTTTGTGCTTTTTTAGAACTATAGTCAATATCATTTAATACTACATAATTTAAACTTAATACTTTTTTTATAGTGTTACTAAAAATATAACTATTAATTCTTCCTTGTCTATTAAAGTTAATTGAAGCCATATTGCCTAAGTTGTATAAATCATTAGCACTACTTATGGCAATTCTTTTATTCCCTACTAAACTAGTAATGTTATTTGTAATAGTATTATCTAAATTAAAAACACCTTTGTTAATCCAGTTGCTACCATTAAACTCAAAAACAATTTCATTATTATTACTATCAGGTGCTAATATCCAATCAAGTGGGCTAGCAATATAATTAGGGTAAGTGTCTAAAATGAAGTTTAAGATTTTACTGTTATTTAGCGTATTACTTAATTCATTAATTTTTCCATAATAATTATCATTGACATTAACATCTTTAACAACATCATAAAGTTCATCCATTGTAATAAAATCTTCAATTGTTGATAAAGGAGCTAATTGATTTATATTTTTAAGATCGTATGTAAAAGTATTTTCAAAAGGGTTAGCACTACTTGCTTTAACTGTTATATTATTTTTAGATGGGAGTAACGCACTAAAAGCTAACAATAAAGTTAGCACTAAAAATACATATAAAGTTCTTTTGAAAATAATTTTCATAATATCACCAATCTATACTAGTATTCCAAGGAGGATTTGCCAAACTCCAGTTATATTCAGGCCCTAAATGAGCTTGAACAGCTTCTAATGTAAATCCAAATAAAATTGAATAACGATCTTCATAAAGCGGGAAAGGAGTTGTTGTAACATTGATAAATTCAATTAACTGTGGTGTTCCTGTACTTTTTACTTTTGATTTGTAGTAAAAATAGCCATCATTTAGTCTATTATCAAAAAAGCTATCGTTTAACGCAGTTGCGTTATAGTTAAAAGGCATAAATGACTCTCTGGTTGTCGCAATAACTGTTAATTTATCACCAGAAAGATATGTAAGGGCAAACTGCTCATATATGGCAATTCTAAAGTAAGTCTCAACATTACTTAAAACTACTATATCAACTCCAAATTTATTAAAATGTGCTTGGTCATTATAATCAGAAATATTAATATTTACTACTTTTTCTGAGGTATTTGTAATATATACCTTTTGATTATTACTATCAATAAAATAAGGTTTAATTTCTAAATCAACCGTACCTACCGTTGCTTCTTCATTATAACTATCATAATCCGTTAAATAAGCAATCATCTTAACACTAAAAAAAGCTATTACTAATAACGACATAATAATTAATGCGATTAACAGTGGTAAATTAACTTTTTTTAATCTTAACATTTTTACTCCTTAATTTTGGATTTGCTCCAACCTCACTTCAATTTTTTCAATAGTAAATGCTTCACCATAATGAGCGTTTGTTAATAACTGGTTAACTTCTATTTTTAGATATACATCTTTAAGTTCATCTTTTAAAAAGATATCACTATAAATAATCATTTGATCATCATCTAAAACAAAACTTGTCATTGGCTCTTCATCTATATATAAATTAAAGACATCAACAAAATCAATATCACTATAACTTACAAATAACGTTACTGTTAGTTGCCCTCTTATTGTACTTTTATTTTCTATTTCAAGTAAAAATTCAAAAATATCTCCACTAACAACATTATTAAACACTAAAGGATCAACTACCTCTTCTTTTGTACCATTTATTCCTGAAGGAAGTTCATATAAAGTAGCTTCCACATCTAAATTACCTGTTTCAAAGACAATATTATAATCTCTATGTTGTTTACTAAACCATGCAAAAATAGAGCTTGCTAATACGAAAGTAAGAACAACCATCATAATTACTTGTTTGATTAACTTGTTTGTCCCTATTTTCTTCATCTTTCACCTAATTTGGTAGTCCTGTTTCAAAATTAATACTACCTAAATCTTCCCAACTAATGTTATCAAACTGCCTAACATATAGTTTAATTGTCACTTCAAATTTTTTATCGTTAAACTGGTTTTGAACTTGATAACCATTTAACACTAAATTACTTATTAAAATTATATTATTAACACTACTTATTATTTCATAATCTAGTTCTTGGTAATGATAATAACCATCACTTTCTAAACTGAAATTAGATGTTAAATCTTCTAAAGCAATATAGCCATCAGAACCATCCAATGAAATTGCATTACTATCTAACTTAAGTTCTACACTAACTCTTAAAGTATGACTAACAGTTGAATTGTTTGTTAAAGTTATTGGCGTATTAATTAAGTTTTCTCCTGGCACAATTAAACCGGTTTTAATATTTCCTGTAATTGTGTATGACACTTTTCCTGATGTAAAAGTTACACTTTCAGTTTCTTCAATATCAAGCAGTAAAGCGGTAATCCCTAAAATTAATAACACCACTAAAAATGAACTTAAGATGATTAAATTAAAATACTTTCTCATTTTAATCAACTCCTTCAATTTCCATTTTAGAAATAATAAACTTACCAACATATTCATTATTCATAATATTTGGATCAATTTCTACTGTGAAAACAATCTCAAGCTCACTTCCAGTCATAATTAAGTCTTCAAATAAAATAAGATTGTTATCTTCATCAATTAAGTTTCCTATTCTAAAATCACTCAAGAGCCCCCCTGGATCATTTTCATAACCAGGTTGGTATGCTGGATCAAGTGAATTAGGAGTTAAATAAACTTCATCATCACCAAACATGACAAGACCATCTTTAATTGTATAAATATCTAAAATATTCATTCCAGGAACATAGGATATATAATAAATTCCCAGCAGTTTTAAAGATATCTTAACTCCTTGTCCTGTATAGTTTAATAATTTAATTCTAAATGTATAAAAATCTGTAGGAATTCCTTCTTCTAGTATTTCAATCATTTGGTTTTCATCGACAATATACTCACCATCATCATCTTCTACATTTTTAGCAACATATAAATATGCATCAACTACTTTTTTTCCTGCTTTAAATTCTAAAAAGTCTGTTTTAGTTGTCTCTCCTAAAGAGAACCAAGCATAAACTGAACTAATTAATGCTACAAAAGTAAATATTAAAAAGGTAATTTGATAGATTTTATACTTCATTTTCTAACTCCTTTTTAATTTCCTCAATTAGTCTCTTTTTAGTTTCTTCATCAAGTTTATCCTTTTCTTTTTTAGCTTTTTTAAGCGATAAATTTAATGTTTCACTAAAAATAATATAAACTAAGAAAACTATAAACACCAGAATAATTAAAGCCCTATTACCTAATAATAGTCTTCCAATAAAACCCAACCCATTAAAAATTACCATTCCTTGAAAGTTATTTTTAGTAACTAACTCATCATCAACTACTTCATTATTAACTCCTTTTAAAACTAAACCATCTTCTTTTATTTCATGAAGTTGGTGAACAATAAAACGGTTATACAAAGTTGATTTATAAACTAAAACATCTTTATTAACAGCTGCATTAGGTAAATAATTATCATAATCTAAATGTTTAATAATGATAATATCACCAACTTTAATATCAGGTTCCATTGAAGGGCTAACTACTAAAGAATAACTATAACCAAAAACGCTAAACATTTTGTTTTCTTTTTTAGCTTGTAGTGACAAATAGATTAATAAAAGCGAAAAAACAAAAGTAATAATACTAATAATTATAAAAATATTTTTAATAATGCTTTTTGCTTTTTTCATATTTTTTTACTTTAAAACTCCTTTAGGAGCTTCCTCTCTAATTTTACTTAATCTTTCTTCTTCTAATGCTTCTTCTAAAGTAATAATAGCACCTGGAATATGCATTTCTTTAATATCATCAATTTTATCTTTGACTTCACTAATTTGCGATTTAAGAGAAGCAATTTTATTTAATAATTTTTCTTCAAATTCTCTACGTTCTAAATCTCTTTTAGCTCTTAAAGCTCTTTCTTCTTCTAATAATTTTTGTTTTAGTTCTTCTCTTCTTCTTATAAGTTCTTTTTGGTATTCTTCTTCAAAAATTACTTTTTGTTTTTCGAGTTCAATTTCTAACATTTTGATCTCAAGTTCTTTATCTCTTTTAATAATTCTTATTTTGCGATCATGTTCTTCTTCAATTTGCTTATTTTTATGATCTTGAATACCTCGTAGTGATTTAGTCATTTTACCGACTTCTTCACGAACTTTTCTTGCATAAGATATTTCTAAATCTCTTAACATTTGATCAAATTTTAGTTTAGCCTGATTTAGTTTTTCATCTTCAGCTTTAGTAATTTCTATTTCTTCTTCTAATAATTTTTTTGTAAGAAGAGCTTCTTCTTTTTCTAGTTTTAATTTATATTCTTCTTTTTCTCTTTCTACAACGCCTAAAACATATAAATCACGGTTTTTTTCTAATTTTTTATTCATTCCTAAAACTCTATTTAAAAATTTAGTTTCAAGAGCGATATTTTTTCTAAAATCAACAGCTTTAACTTCCCTAATTGCTTTAGCAACTTGTGCCATTTTTCTTACTTGACTTATTTCTTCCATCGGATTTAAGTCTTCAACTAATCTTCTAAATACGTCTTCTTCTTCGTTAAATTCAAAAAATGATTCATAAAGTTTATTACTAAACTCAATAGTTTCTCTTAAAGCTCTTTTAAGTGCTATTTCATATGTACTAGCTGTTTCTTGGTGATACTCAAGCGACTGCTCAAATAACTTTTTGTTTTGTTCAAGATAGTATTGGTTAATGTTTTCATCAGTAATTTCTAAATCTTCTTCAATCGGTGTAACTACATCTAAGTCTTTAATAACTTTAATAGATTTTTTTCTTTTTGTTTTATTAAAAGCGTTATAGGTAACTCTTCTTTTTTCTTGATGATACAGAATAGTTGATAAACTAATAACAACGTCATCATAAATACTTTTTAAGTATTCATCATCAAGTTTCATATCTTTTTCCTTTATTTCAGTTTCAAAGGCTAAAGTATTATAACGGTCTAAAAAAAGCCAAAGCATATAACAGTTATTATAATCAGGGTTTTTCATATTAACTGATGTTTTAATGATTGGAGTTTTAACTCTTTGAGCATTTTTAAGCATGTCCATAAACGGAGTTCTCATAAAACCACTTATTAAATTTTGTAAATTCTCAACTCTTTCGAGTAATTTTTCGTTGTACTTTTTTCGTTCTAAGTCTTCAGGATCTTCTTTAATGTTTAATTTTAAATTTAAAGTTAACTCCTGTTCATTAAAAGGGAATTTGCTGTTGAAGTGTAGCGTTTTATTTTGAAATGAATCTCCGTGTTCTTTAATAACTTCATATCTACTTCTTACAAAATAGAATAATCTTTCAACTAATGTCGCCACCATGCGATTATCATAAGTTGCATATTCTATTTCAGAAAAGGTAACTTGGATCTTTTTAGGTCTAACATCACCATCTACTATATCTCTAATCAAATGAGTATTAGCTGATAAGTGTTTTACTGATTGTGCTGTTGTTTTTCTTGCTTTTTCAATTAAAACAACATCTTCTTCGTACATTAACCCTGATTTAGGGTTTCTCATAATTTTATCAATTGATGGAAAATATGACTCTAAAGTTTCTATCCATTTTTCATCAAATATTTTATTTTCATTAACATTTTTTTGATACACTTCATTGTCGCCCGCCATTAATGCTTTATACATATTTTGGGCAAAGACGTCTTCGTTAAAAAGTTGTCTATTTTCCCTCAAGTAAGACTCATAAAACTTAGTTAGTCTATCTTTTGGTTTGTTCATAATTATTCCTTTACACTTGTTTTAATAACGATTCAATATATTCAATGGATGTCTTAAAGTTGTTTTTACCAAATAATCTTTGGATGAAAACGATCAAATCTCTAAGCTCTTCAACTAAGAAAGGTAAGTTTAACGCTTCAAACTTACGTAATATTTTTCTCGCTACCATATAGTCTAATCCATCAATTTCTTCTCCTCCACAAGCCATATAGACCGGGATGAAATCTCGGATTTGTTTCATAATTCTATTACCGAATGTGATTCTAAATTTGTCTGTAACAAAATCATCTAATTTCTTTAAATCTGCATTAGATTTTGCAGACATCTTAAAATTACTTCTAGCTTCTTTAAATAATGTGTTTAAGTATTCATAACTCATATTAATAGCTTCTGTATGAGGTGCGTCAACTTTTTCAATTTTAGCATTCATTTCAATAATTGTTGCTCTGTCATAAACTTTATCAGTAATTGTAAAAGTTGAATCGTCTTTATTCGCAGTACCTATAAACCAAATGTTTGGTGAAATTAAAAGCTTACCACCAACAATATGAAGCGGGTCATGAGAATCGCTTGACTGTACTACTTCAATTAACCAATCTGAGTGGTTTGGCATTTCCATAATAGATAAAAACTCGGCAAAGTAATACTCTATTCTCGCTAAGTTCATCTCATCTAAAACAATAAAGTTCATGTCATCACGATAAGTTGCCTCATACAATACTTTTAAGAAATCTGATTCATTAAACTTTTTAGTAAATTCGTTTAAATATCCTAACATTTCAGAACGATCACGCCATGAAGGTTGAACTGAAATTATGTCTGCAGGATTTTTAAAAAATTGTCCCATTGCATAAGGTAAGCTCGTTTTACCTGTACCAGAAATACCTTCTAAAATAAGTAAATTAGTCGCGGATAATCCTGCAAAGAATACTCTAATTGTATCTGGGCCATAATATAACCCTAATTGTGAAGCACTAAAATTAATAAATCTAGTAACTAAGTCTTTTAAACTAATTAAGTCAGTATCTCCCATAATAACGTTATATGGCATTTCTCCATATTCGTTATCAACGTCAATTAGTTTAGAGAATCTTGAAAGACCTTTATCTTTTAATTGAGATTGTTTACCTTCTTTTTCATCTTTTTGTTTAGTATATAAACCTAAGTTTTCCATTTTCAATGTTAAAATTTGATTTTTTTCGTTTGTTACTTCAACTACTTTTTGTGAAAGTAGAGTAATTTCTTCTAATAATTTATCTTTTGTAATTTCAGTTCTTTGAAACTTAATGTATTTTCTAATTAATTGAAACAATCTAATTAATAAGAAGATTATAAAAGCCGAATTAATAATAATTACTAAAATTGCCATCATCCAGTCAATTACAGTAAAATATTTGCTAAATTCATTTAATGAATTAAAATACCCTTTAAAATCTCCAAAAAGCAGCTCGCCAAATGAAGAAAAAAGACTTCTAAAAAACTTTACAATGTTATTCCATAAAGTGATTAAGAAATCCATATAATATCTTACAAATTCATTCATAGTTAACCCCTCATTAAGGGCTTATTATTACTCTTTATCTTTTTTTAGTTCTTCTTTAAGTTCTTTTAAAATCTCAGCTCTTAGTTTTTCTTTTTCAGCCTCAAGATCAACTGCTTGCACTTGTTTCTTATTTTCATTAACTAATAATAATACTTTAACACCTTGATAAACAAATAGTCCAGTAATTGGTAAAACTATTAAAAGTCCAAACCCTAATCTAGTGTTTAAAAATGTAATTATCTTACCTACACCTCTCATTTTACCAGCATAAATAGCGTAATAATCACTTGCAACGCGGTCTACTAAATCTGGGTGAGCTTCATTATCTCCTTGAGTTGTAAAATAAGTACCTGTTGATAGTTCTTCTATATTTACAATTCTGTGTGTGTTAAAGTTTCTAATAGATTCATCGTAAAAAGTAACAACATCGCCAACTTTCAAATTTTCTCTAGATTTATCATTAAGAATTTTTACAAAAACAAGATCTCCTTTTTTAAAAGAATCTTTATTGTCGCCAACCATCGAATCTGATTGAACAGCTAAAAACCCTCTACCAAAAACTTTAGGAATATCTCTTTCTCCTCTAGAAGCTATTGTAATAATTGAAAACCCTAAAAGTAATACAATAACAACATAGTATAATACTTGTAAAACAATTTTTAAAATCTGGCTAGATTTATTTTCTTTAATATTTTCCATTAATAAGCTCCTTATTTGTTACTATTATTATATGACTATTATATCATAAAATAAAGATTTTCCACATCTTTTTTTAGATAGTTGTAGCCAAGGTTTAGGAAGCCTTGGCCACGTACTATTTAAATAATGAGAAAATTGTAATCCTCTAATAAGTTTTTTAATACTTTTGACTGCTAATAAAAAAGCCAGCAGTCATATACTTTACGACAACTGGCTAACTTAATTTAAGTCCCTATAGCTTTGCGTCCCATCTTCACAGATGGTTTGCCATTATACAAAGTTTTACTTTTCAATAATGCCTCTTACGGCTTTAAATTGCAGTTTAATTTTAATTCTATCTCTTAAAATAGGATCAAACAAATCAGCATCCCAACCTTCTAACCATAACTTAATAGTTACTTTACCAGAGTAATATTTAACTCCATCAATAATTTCAATATCATTTAGTTCCATAATTTTTGATCTATCATCATAACTAAATGGTGAATCTGGTGAAAACTCTGATAATTGGTAAATTGTTGATGGAACTATCTCAGGAATTTCTAGTATAGTTCCAGTGACCTTTTGATAATAATCGTGAGCACCATAAGGTTTACCATAACCTCTATGTTCATTTCCGCTAAGATCAAATATCTTAGCTTCTTCTTCAGTAAAAATTGTCGCAATTCTAAAAGCATCGTGAGCATAATATCTTTTTGTCTGTCCTTCATAAATATATTGTCCCAAATCATAGAGATAAGTGACAGGAGAGACAAATTCTACACCTCTTGAAACTACAAAAGTTCCTTCTTTATCGAAATTCAGATAACTAACTTCTTTGCTTATATTATTTGCTAAATAAACATGTCTTTCAAAATTTGAAGTAGTTCTAAAATAAAAATCAAAACTTAAGTAATCTCTATTTTCAACTGTGTCTTTATCATCTATTTCTAAAAAGTTAAAGTCAATACCATCTGTAGTTGTTACACCATTTAGACTAGATGTTTTTAAATATTTTTCTAGTTCTTCTTTAGGAAATTCTTTAAAATATGTTTCGCCATCAAGCGATATCTCAAGTTGATCTCCTAAAGTCGCTACTAAGTAAATATCATCAATAATACTTGTTTTTGATAATGATATCCACGCAAATGTTGCTGTACTAAAAGCGGTGGCGACTAACATGAATGTAATCATAGAAATAACTAACTTCTTCATATTATCGCCTAGTCTTTTTCAATATCTAAAGTAAACACAATATTAACCTTTACCCCACCTGCTAACATGTCAGGCGTACTATATCTTCCATCGATAAAGGCTATTAATGTAAATTTCTTTATTTCTTGTGGTCTAAAGTTATAAATGATCTTTTCGCCCATTAACCTTGAACCAGCTTTTCTGTAAACCTCTTTAATAGGTTCACCTTCATCATTAACTTCATATAAGATAACCGTTAAGGCGTCATCTAATTTTTTGTACGCCTCAACGATTCTAATGTAATATCTTAAGTTAACTACTTCTTCTCCTGTATTTTTTAAATAGAAATTATAAGCAATATAATCATCTACTCCATCAGGATCTTCATAATGTCCACCGGGACCTTCTAAAATTTCATCAATTCTAACGATATTTTCCTCAAGTAAATCTTCGATACCAGCAATTGGGATTAAAGACAACTTTTCTTCTGATTCGCTAAAACTTTCTTCTAGACTAAGCTTAATTCCTTTTTGTTCAGCATCATGACTCATGGTAATTAAGAATGTACCAGTAAACTGTCCATAGATTGTTGTGACTATAATAACAAATGAGATAATTCCAGTTATTAATAATCCTAAGATAACAAACTTACTTTTAGACTTCTTTTCATCTTTTAAATTGAATATCGGATCAGTTCTCATCATAATGCCTCCTTTCTAAATTAATAATAAATT
>CAZYSQ010000036.1:0-13822 GCA_964649865.1 uncultured Acholeplasmataceae bacterium | reverse complement strand
GCCGTTGGAAGCGTAACGATACCAGCATTTGTGATAACGTCTGCGTTGCCACTTACCCAAGTGATGACAGAACCATTCGTTCCAGCTGCTGGTAATTTCATATCGCCAGCAACGCCGACTTTAGTAGGAATTACTAACGCTGTGTGGTCAAGTGCTACTTTATCATCATTGGTAAGATCAGCAACAACTACTTCTGTAGAATCTGTGAAATATAAGTAAGGTGCTTTGTTCCAAGCAAGTGGGTTAACGATGTCAACTTTCTTACCAACAACGATAGTTGCTAATAAAGCAGCTGCTTCTGTTGATAACGCTGTACGGCTATCCCACTTCATTTGAATAGTTGAACCATCTATTCTTTCAAAGGTAATGATAACATTATTATAAGTGTCTTTTTCGACTTTCTTAATAATTAGATTCGTAAATTCAACCAAACGGCCTTGGTAATCAATCATACCTTCAGCAGTAAGTGAAACGGCATCAACGTTAACTTCTTCAGGCATTGTGCCACCTTCAACGGCTTTAATTCTGCCAGTTAGTGGAGCAATTTGTCTTAAACCGTTATGTTCGTCACGTTTACCAATCACTTCAACTTGTTTGCCTAAGTTTGCTTTTAAGATAGCCAATAAAGCTGCATTAGATGTGTAAACAGCAATACCAGCGTCTCCTTGTTGAATGAAATAAGTTCTATAGAATTCGCTTGCTGTAACAACCCCGATAACTCTGATGACTTCATTGCCTGCTTCTAGCGCAACCACTTCTTCAACGGTTGAAAGTGGAACGATACCCACTTTAATGATGACTGCTATTGTGTCTGTTTCTGTGCCTTTTGTGATTGTAGCTGTCAATGTAACTGCGATTTGGTCTGTTGCGTGTGGTGTAACTACACCAGTTTCAGAGTTAATCACGTCTTCATTTGAGGATGACCAAGCAATATCAGCACCAGATAATGTTGCTGGTAATTCAAAGGTCTTCCCTTCAATTTGAACTTGTGGGAATAATCCTGGAATTTGACTCTTCGCTGAGGCAACCATTTCTTTATCGGTTAATGGTACAACTGTAATATCGGCTTCATCACCTGTAAAGAGGAATGTGAAGATATTTCTATCGGTTCTTAGTGAATATAAGTAAACGACGAGTTTAACTTTTTGACCGTTAAATGCTCTTAATGCCGCAATATTAGATTTGTAATAAATCATCAATGCGTCTGTTGTAAATGGTGAGCTTGCCGCAGAGTTAACTTTACCATCAAATAATGGGTTAACTAAGAATACGTCATAGTTTCCACTACCTTGTACTAACACTTTAGCAGTGATTTCTATAGCTTCATATGGGAATCCATTTGCAGTAATTTCAGCTGCAGTAGGTAATGTTGCGATATAAGCTTCAACATCTAGTACTTCTTCCGCATCTGGTGTTTGTGCAACTGCCTCAGATGGTCTAGTAATGGTTGCATATTTGGTTACTGTCGTCCCATTAAATTGCCATGCACCAAAGTAGTAATCTACTAAACCAACGATATCATAAACGTTACCGGCTTTAATTGATGCCTTAGGTGCTCCTTTTGTAAACACAAAGAACAGGTCAGCGCCATCATAAATTATATAACCATCATTAGTAACACCAACCACAGTGACGCCTTTAACTTCAACGTAGGTATATGGTTTTTCAGGTAGGGCTTGGTTTGTTGTATATAATGCTTTAGCACCCGCAAAATCATCCACTAATACAGAAGGTTCAGCTGCAATAACAACCACTTCAAATTCTTTTTCATCTGAATAGCCTTCGAAGAACAATACCGCTGTTAATGTAACCGTTACGTTTTCAGATTGACGGTTGACTTCACCATTACTACCGATGATATTTGGATTAGAAGAGATCCATGTTACTTGAACCCCTTCACTACCCGCTGTATCAGGTAGATCTAAGTCATCGACAACACCATCTGATGTTCCTTGTAATAAAAGAAGGTCTTTCGCGTCAGCGACTTTTGCTGATGCTGGTTTAATAGCAACTGCTTGTACAGTAACAACAAATTGTTTTTCTTCTTCGCCAACTTTAGCCGTTAGAACAACCGCTTGATCTTCTTGTCCCCATACTGGACGTGTAACTTTCCCAGTTACAGAAATAAGTGCAGGGTTGGTTGATGTCCAAGTGACTTGAATGCCTAGGACTTCAGTTGGTAACACAATATCTTCTCTCGTTGAATACGTGTCTTTTTCTTTATCGTAAAGTAAGAAGTCGCCATCTAAAGCAACCGCTGCCAACACTTCTAATGGAGTTGGGAGATCTTTAGCTTTAACGGTTACGGTAAAGTCTTTTATTTCTTCTACATTACCTAATTTTAATGTAGCGGTAAGTTTAACTGTAATATCAGCATCGCCTCTAACAACAACCCCTGCGGTTGAAACTACATTAGGTTTATCAGAAACCCAAGATATAGTTATATCGCCAGATTTTGTAGGCAATGTTAAATTACCTTTTACTGTCGTTGATGTTTCAGTGCCTGTATAGCCAATTTCTAGACTTTCTAAAGCTTCATCAACAAGTTTTTGATTGTTATCGCCGCAAGATGCTAAACCGATAACAGCAACAATCGCTACGACAAATGTGACGACTGTTTTTAAAAAACTGAATCTTTTAATCTTCATTTTCTTCCTCCTAGTTATTCACTAATTATTATACTCGCAAAACCAGGTAACATCAACTGATAACCGTCGTAATATTGTGTCACTGGTGCTGTAACCGAAAATACTGTGCCTACTTCAAATGTGTAAGATGGAACCAGTTGTGCTGTGTATTTATCCACGCGAATATTGACGGGATTGTTAAACGCGTCCACTGTCTCAACAGTATAGGCATCTGTTGGACTATTGGATTGAGATAAAACAATCCTCTTGACAGTCAAATTATCTAACCGGACCACATTACCAACATAATCCCCCAACTGACTGCCATCAATTGAATGATGTGTCACCGGGTTACCGGTTGAAACTAAAATCATATTGTTCATCGAATAATTGGTTAATTGCTTCGAATCATTGTAATAAGCACCCACTAAGCCTTGAATAGTGACCTCATGACCAATTTGAAGTTCATTGGTCAATACCCCTAAGCCCACATAAACATAAATGCCAGCACCGTCTTGTTCTAAGAAAATCGAATGACTCACTTTAATGGTGACAATGCCTGTAACCATCACTTTAGATCCAACGTGATTCTCAAAGTTATCTAATAAATCCGCTATTGTGGTAGGTGTGCCTTCTTTTGAATAATCGTAATCTGGGTCTTCTTCACCATAAATTCGTTTCCCCGTTAATTGAGTTTCCGCTGCCGCCACGGTGAAAACATCACCATATTTTGTGGTTTCAGCAGATCTGCCAAAGGCATATGCTTGTTCAACGAGTTCTAGATTAAGCAGGCGGGTTTGTGAGTCTTTCACATACCAAACCCATGCCAAGTATCTGCCATTACCGTCTTGACGGTCGCCTTCTGCTTCTAAGATGATTTCATCAGCATTGTCTAAAATGTCTCTAACAAAGTTAGCTGCTTTAATGCCCCATGGATCATATTTAGAAGTCGCCTCAGGTGCATCAATACCCAAATATCGAACCGCGAATCTTAAACCCGTAACAGGGTCCTTAAAATTGGTCGTGTCGGCATCGGTATGGCTGGTAATCTCAACCACGCCAATTCCGTCGTTAATAAATGATTTGTTTTTATAACTGGATTGTAGTCTAAACGAATCCGTATGGTTGGTATCAAAGGGTGGAACAACCACGGATATTATTCTGACCTCCGTGGTGGATAGACCACTATTTTGAGCCACATACGTTACCTGATACTCTCCGATTTGATAAAAATTGACTTCAGAAAGTGTTTCACCAGCGCTATCGGTAATACTTAAAATGTATAAATATTGACCAAACGGAATGACGTTTCCCTTATAATCCTTGGCTGTAATACCTGCTGTAATATCGAAAGTGGGTGGGTTACCCTGTACAGCGGCATAGACTGTAACATCCTCCGCACCGTAAATTAAAGGTGCGGATGGTTGTTCTACAGCAATCTCAACACGAATGGTTGTTGTTTTTGAAACTTGATCACCAATGTCGGCGCCGATGTATTTAATAAACGTACCCGGTGCGACAGCGTTGGTTTTTACTTCTCTAAAGGTGACATTCATCTCTAAACCATCGAACAGGGTTTGAATTTCTGCTTGGGTTTTACCACTTAAATCCGTGAGTATATAATCCTCTTCAAGTGGTGGATCTTGATTGTCACAACTCATTAAACTCAATCCAACTACTAGGATCGCTAGCAGAGATAAAACTTTTTTCAAATTAAGACCCACCTAAGTTTGCTTCACGATAAGCCTCGTCTAAAGCTGATTGGATGTTTCCGTCACCTAACATAATTCTTTCTAATGCGAGACCAACTTGGGTTCTTGCTCTAGATGAACCGATAAATGCAGGGTCAAAATACATATAATCTTTTTGAATGTATGCCGCGTTCGCGCTCATTGAAATGTATTTTTGATTTTCAGTTGGGTTATTCAAGAAATCTTGATAAACTGTGGATTCATAACCACTGGTTCTGACTGGTAAATAACCTGTGTTCATTGCCCAGTCTACGGTGTTTTCAGTATTAATAATGTGTTTTAGGAATAACCATGAAGCTAATTGTTGTTGGTTAGTTCCTGTTTTCAATAAAGAAACGTTTGTTCCTTGTTGGATAACTGCTTTGTATTCAGACATTTCTCCATTATATGGAATTGGGGCAACCCCGATTTCAAATAAAGGTTGTTTTGTGGTTGGATCTTCTGGTGGTACATTATAACGAATCCCTGCACTTGAACCAACTGTGATAAATGTTTGTTGGTTAGTAAACGGCGTAGATGCGTATTGTTGATCCCAATATTCAGGCAGTGTAATAATGCCGTTATTGGTTTTTAAGAATTCCATTGCCACTTTGGTTGCCGCACTTGTTTGCCACAAGTATTGGCCCTTGAAGGTACCAAAGTCAATGCCTGTATAACCACCATTCCATTGTCTTGTGAATGTAATGAAGGCATTACCAGTTGAGTCATAGGACGCTGGAATAATCATCTTTTTCGCATCCGCAATCTTAACCGCTAATTGCGCTTCTGTATCTTTAGGGTTAGCCTTTCTAACAGCGGCCTCAGCCTTTTGATCACCATAAGCTTTTAATTGTGGTGCCATCGCAATGACTTCTTGCCAAGTTGTTGGTACATCTAGCTCTAATGCATCAAAAGCTGTTTTGTTGTAAATCATAACTTCAGATGATTTATTGAATGGTAATGAATAGAATGTACCTGCTGCATCGTATTGACTGTTTTCTTCTAGGTAAGATTCAATAATGTCATCTAAGGCATCATCACCCTTTAAGCCCCAAATATCAGATTCAATATAAGAGTTTAGGTTAATCACTGCTTTACCGTTTAAGTATTCAGCCACATGGTCTGGATAAGCTTGAACTAAGTTTGGCATGGCATTCGCGGTAATCGCGTTAATCATGTTAGCCTTTAAAGTATCATAGTTACCAGCCCCAGCAGGAATGACAACCGTCACATTAGGGTAAATTTTCTTGAATGAATCGGCATACTTTTGTAATAATTTTTGGTTTTCTTCGCCCATCGCATGCCACAACGTAATGGTAATTGGTTCACTGGTTAATACTGGTGGAATTTCTGAAGATAAAACCACTAAGATAATGGATTTACTTGCTCTTAAACCAGCACTGTTGGTGACTCTAACCGTTAAATTATACGTACCAGGCGTGTCTAATAAATAAACCCCTGTTAATGTAATTTGTTCGGTCAAATTACCTTCTTCTGGGTCAGATGCCGTTACACCAGCAATTGGGTTAAAATCACCTGAGCCAATATAATAAGTTTGATTTTCTTTAACGCCCGTTAGTACAGGAGGTAAAGCCGTTGTCCCTGAGTCTTCTACTTTTAAATTAATCGTTACTTGCGCTTTATTATCGGCGCTATCTGTTAACGTTAAAATAATGGTATAAGTCCCTGGATAATTGAGGTCGTCTACGTCGAAACCACTAACAACAATATCATCTACCGATATATCTTTATCTTCTCGGTCTGATACAGTGACCCCATCAAGTGGATTGTATGAGCCGCCTTTTTCGACGACCGGATTTAATTCTGCACCAAGAATTTTTGGTGCTTCATCACGTTGTTTCGCACACGCTGAAATCATCAACACGGCAAACAAACCAATGAATACTGAAACTATTCTTTTCATTTTTTCCTCCTATATTTGATAAATATTTATCTAAAATATATAAACACGAAAGGGATTACCCTTTGGTTCCGCTTCTTCCAACACCTCTAATAATATATTTCTTCAATGAGAAGAATATGATTAGAAGTGGCACTGTAACTAATGCGGTAGCGGCAAGTTGGATGTTGTAAACAGGTCTTGCGTCACTACCCACTCCGGTAACGAAGCTGGTGGATCTTAATGCCACGGAGATTAACCAGTTTTTTTCACTTGGTGCCGCTAATTGTGGCCAGATATATGCATCCCATGCGCCAATTGCGGATAAGATTGTAATGGTGATAATAGTTGGTCTTGCGATTGGTATCATCACTCTTGTCAAATATTTAAAATCTCCACAGCCATCCACTTGTGCTGCTTTATATAATGTTTCTGGGACTTGCTTAAATGATTGTCGCAAGAAGAAAATATAAAATACAGACGTCATGAATGGGAAGATTAAGGCTGCGAAACTGTCGTACCAGCCTAAATTTCTAACAGTAATATAGTTTGTAATGGTGTAAAGTTCACCTGGAATCATCATCGTCAGCAACAAGATTGAGAAAATAAATTCTCTGCCTTTAAAATCAAGTCTTGAGAAGGCAAACGCTGCTAATATCGTTGTTGTTACAGTTCCAATCATCGACAAGATCCCAACGACAACCGTATTACCCATATATTTCCAGAAATCAAATCGCGTTAGGGCCACTTTAAAGTTAACCCAGTTCATTTCATCCAACCCAATAAAGAATCTCGGGTTTAGGGTGGTGGTTAATTCTTGGTTGCTTTTTAGTGCGGTTAATATCATCCAATAAAATGGTATAAAAATGAACAAAGCCATCATTGTTAAGAATGTATAGGTAACGGCCAAACGAACGACTTTGGCAAACAGAGCTTTTCTTCCAAGTTTTTCTAAGTCTTGTTGAGATTTAGAACCTTTAATCGCTTTAATATCCGCTTCTTTTATCTTTTTAGCTTCTTCTTTACCAAGCGTCTTTTTGTTTTCCATATATTTCTTATTGGCCTTAAATAAAGCTTTTATTTTATGGATTAATTTAATGGTTCCCTTTTTAATATCTTTTATCAACAGAATGAAACCTTGTTTTATGTTGTAATCACTAACAATCACCATTTGCTTATTCGCGATAATAAAGCGAATCACGCCACCAATAAAATTAAATGTAAACACTGATAATAACCCGTAAAGGATTTGTGAACGGTAATCCCATTCATCCATTTCAATGTTTTCTTTGTTAGCAACACGTTTAGCATGCATGACGTTAGTTGGAATAAAGACTATCAAGTACCCAATAATAAGTGAAATTAAAATGTTTAAGGTTGCTGAGGATACCTTGATAAACCCAAACAGATGATACGTTGTATTAACAACATCGGTAATAACTTCTGGTTCCACTAAAATCACAAAGAAATAGATCACCGTCGTTAAATAAACTAGACTATACAAAATATCAATTACAGTCGCTATTAAATCTAACCGTTTAATATCTTTTGTTATGCGTTTCATAATAGCCTCCTAGTAATGGACACGTTTCTTACCCACATAAAGCTGGATAAGCGTGAATATCAAGATAATGCCGAACAAGATAATCGCTGCGGCACTGGCATAGCTCATCATGCCATCTTGACCGGCCAGTGAAATATAGTCATAGACATAGAAGACAATTGTTTTTAGGTTAATGGATCCATTGGCTCCGGTTGTAATAATCCCTTGTGTATTGATGATCGCAACGACACTTGAATAGGTCTTAAATGCGCCAATCACAGAAGTAATTAAAATATAGAATATCATCGGACTAATCAGTGGAACCGTAATCCGCCAAAAAGATTTTGCTTTAGAAGCGCCATCAATTTGAGCTGATTGATAATACTGTTTATCAATCCCTTGAATCCCTGCTAGGAAAACAATAATCTTGAAAGCTAAACCATTCCAAATGGAATAAATTAAAATAACACTCATCGCTGACCAATACGTTGCCCCAACTCCAATCCAAACAATGGGGTCTAACCCTATCCAAGTTAAGATTTGGTTGGCCAGCCCTAAATTGGACAGGTCATTACTATTTCCTTTAAACATAAACGCGAATACTAACCCAATCGCGATTGAATTGGTGACATAAGGTAAGAAGAAAATCGATTGGAAAAATCCCCTTAACGGTTTAATCGAATTTAATGCTACCGCAATCAATAACCCAACCAATATCGTTATGGGAACACTGATTAACACAATCATAGACGTATTATAGACCGCTTGACCGAAGTTGGCGTGCTTTAATACAGTGACGTAGTTACCAATTAATGTGTAACCATCAAAATCGCCTCTTTGAATGTTATAACCTGTATAAAACGAGATTAAAAATGAGTTGATAATCGGATAAAACGTAAATATCCCTAATAGTATTAGTGCTGGTGCTAAATAGAAGATTGCCTTTAACCACGCCGGCCACTTCACAATAAATCCTAAATGAATTTTTGTTAAGAAGTTCTCAAACCGAACGCCCAAGTGGTGTATTTTACTTCTAATTAACCAGACGATATTTTTTAATACGCTGGTTTCTTTCATAGAGCAACTTCACCGGTTTCCTTATCAAATAAATGAATTTTTCCTGGCTTAACGATTAACTTAATGGATTCTTTGCCGATGACTGAATCAGAATCCACTAGAGCTCTTAACTGCATATCGCCTATGATAAAATGAATCATCGTATCTCTACCAATATGTTTAATGTCATGGGTGTCAACCGCAATACCTGTGTCATCCACTCTAAAGTCTTCTGGTCTAATCCCAATATCATAAATGCCATCTTTGACTTTTGTTTCACCAATCACGGTGTCTTCAATCATAATCTTTTTGTTTTTAACTTGCCCAGTAATCATGTTAATCGGTGGGTTACCTAAGAATTTTGCAACAAAAGCATTTTTAGGATGGTTATACATCGCTTGAGGTGAATCCATTTGTTGTTCAACACCAAAATCCAAAACAACCATCGAGTCCGAAATGGACATGGCTTCTTCTTGGTCGTGAGTTACGAAAATAGTCGTAATCCCTGTTTCTCTTTGAATACGTTTAATTTCTTCTCTCATTTGTAAACGTAGTCTAGCATCTAAGTTAGATAGTGGTTCATCTAACAGTAACACTCTAGGCTTTTTCACAAGTGCTCTAGCAATCGCCACACGTTGTTGTTGCCCACCGGATAGTTGTGCCGGTTTCTTGTCTAGTTGCTCTTGAATCCCTACAAGAGTTGCCATCTCTTCAACCAACTGTAAGGCTTCTGTTCTTGAAACATTCAAGTTTTCAAGTGGGAACATGATGTTTTGTCTAACGGTCATATGTGGATATAAAGCATAGTTTTGAAAGACCAATCCAATTCCTCTTTTTTCTGGTGCTAATTTGGTTACGTTGTCTTCACCAAAGAAGATTTTTCCGCCTGAGGGTTTATGTAACCCGGCAATCATAAATAACGTGGTTGATTTTCCGCACCCAGACGGCCCTAAAAGTCCCACAAGTTTGCCTGAAGGAATTACGATCGATAAGTCATCAACAGCCCTTGTCTCATTGCCTTTCTTATCGGTAAATACCTTTGTCAAACCTTCGAGTCTAATTTCCATATGTATTACTCCTTTATATAATAAATATTTTAAATTTCTTACCAATTAAAAATAAAAAGTACTCTAAGTTACTTAAAGTACTATTTTTATGCAATTTAAAAAATGGGTAGTGGCTAAGATAATTGTATAATTTAACTCAGATTTATTCATTCACGCGCCCACCTTATCAGCAATAGAATTATATAATAATTGGTTCGTTAAATCAACTTGAAAAAAATATTGTTACAAGTATCTTTTCCCCCATGCATTATTTAATTCTTAATTTGTGTTCTCTCTTATTTTAAACAATCCACCCTGTAAAGTCAATCAATCCTATTTATGTGGTTTCATTTTACTTTTAGTTAATAACTAAAACTCGGCGTGTTTTGGCGTTCTTGGGAATGGAATTACATCTCTAATGTTTTCTACACCAGTTAAGTACATAAGCATTCTTTCAAAACCCATCCCAAACCCAGAGTGTACACAACCGCCGTATCTTCTTAAATCAAGATACCACCACATGTCTTCTTTAGGAACGTTCATTTCATCCATTCTTTTCTCAAGAAGTTCTAATCGCTCTTCTCTTTGAGATCCACCGATTAGTTCCCCTGAACCAGGAACCAATAAATCAACCGCTCTTACTGTTTTGTTATCTTCATTTAATCTCATGTAAAAAGCTTTAATATCCTTTGGCCAGTCAGTAACAAACACCGGCCCATTAAAGTGAGTATCTGTTAAATATTTTTCATGTTCTCTTGCTAAATCTGCCCCATATTCTGGTTTATTTTCAAAGTTAACTTTTGATTCTAGAAGGATCGTAATGGCCTCATGGTGTGTAACTTGATGAAATTTAGACTCTTTTAGTTTATTTAATTTATTTAATAAACCTTTTTCAACGAATTTATCAAATAACTCCATTTCATCTGGTAATGTTTCAAGTGCGTCTTTGACAATATATTTAACCATCATTTCTGCAACCGCCATCATATCGTCCAAATCAGCGAATGCCATTTCTGGTTCAATCATCCAAAACTCAGAGGCATGACGTTGCGTTGAAGAGTTTTCTGCTCTAAAGGTTGGTCCAAATGTATAAACATTTCTAAAGGCCATCGCGTATGCTTCAGCTTCCAATTGACCTGTAACCGTTAAGTTTGTCTTAATGCCAAAGAAATCTTCTTTATAATCGATGTTACCAAATTTATCTTTAGGCACATTTTCTAATGGCAATGTCGTCACTGTAAATGTTTGACCAGCGCCTTCACCATCATTACCCGTAATAAGGGGTGTATGAACATAAACAAAATCATTTTCTTGGAAAAATTGATGAATCGCATAAGCAACCCGACTTCTAACTCTAAACACCGCATTAAATAAATTAGTACGCATTCTTAAGTGGGCATTTTCCCTTAAAAATTCTCGTGTGTGACGTTTTGGTTGAATCGGATAGGTTTCATCCGCATCCCCTAACAAAACAACGCTTAACGCCTTGATTTCAAATGCTTGTTTCATTTGAGGTGTTAATATAAGGGTTCCTTTAACCGAAACACTTGATCCAACCGATATTTTTTGAATATCTTTAAAGTTTTCTAGTCCGTCTTCATAGACCACTTGGATGTTTTCTAATGTGGTTCCGTCATTAATATTTAAAAAACCAAATTCCTTTTGAGCTCTATTCGTTCTAACCCAGCCAGCAATTTCGATTTCTTTGTTGGAATATTTGTTTATATCTCTTTTTAGTTGTTTAACTGTAATCATTTTATAACCTCTTCTACTCTTATCTTGATATATTATACCAAAATATAAAGAAAAAAACGATATGACTAATCGTTTTCTTCTTCATCTTCTATTTGAATCATGGTTGAATCTAATAATTCTTTATCCACCTTAGAGATTTGTTTGAATTTCTTTGTAATCTTAGTAGAAGTGATATCTAGTTCTCCTGCACTCTTACTTAAAGTCTCGACACTACGTTTTAATTTATCCCATCTTTGACTATAACGTCCAAATTCCTCTGCTAATTTATTTAATTCTTGTTGGATTTGTTCTGAGTACTTAGTTCTTTCGATATCTTTTAAAGCCGTTTGAACTATCGATAGCATCGCAATTAAAGTGGTAGGTGAGGCCAACAAGACGCCTTTTTTAAGACCATAGTCGTTTAATGCCTGATGGTTGGCATGAATATCAGAAAATACTGCTTCAGCTGGAATAAACATGATTGCTTGTAAAGCTGTTTCACCAGAAATAATATATTTTCTTGAGATATCATCAATATGTTTTTTAACATCGGCTTCAAATAACTTGGCAGCAGATTTACGATCTAAATCAGAAGCGTTTGAATCATATTTTCTTCGGTAGTTTTCCAGTGGAAACTTGGAATCAATGCAAATATCGCCTGTGGGCTCTGGTGCATGCAAAATCATGTCCACTCTCGATCCGTTTGATAAGGTAAATTGTGGTTCATAGATTTCTGGTTTATTTTCGCCATAAATCACTTCAAAAATTTGTTTTAGTTGAACTTCACCAAAAGCACCTCTTGCCGTTTTATCAGATAAAATATCCGATAACGAGACAACTTCAGTAGATAACTTATCAATATTCTTTTGAGCTTCGTCTATTTTAGCTAACCTTTCGACCACACTAGTAAAAGTTTTATTGGTTTGCTCAAAACCTTCACCTAATCTTAAATCAACTTTTTTATTAATCTTTTCGATTTGTTCATCCAAAGACTTCATCATCTTATCAGAAAACTTTATAAAATCTTCTGTGGTTTGTTTATCAGAATAAGAGAAGGTCTTGGCAATATTTTCTTTAAGATCTCCAATTTGCTGAGCAACATTAACCAATATTTTTTCTGAAAGTTCAGAAGTATCGTTTTTCTTCACTGCTGTTTTCTTACTAAAATCAAGAAACAAATAAATCAAAATTCCTAATCCAATTAAAATAACAATCATTAAAACCAACAGAACTATTTGAGTTGGATCCATTTTAACGCTGCCTCCTTTATTCTATAAAATAAATATGCTTCACATTATTTTTATCTGTTCTTACGTAAAATGAAATATAGGTATCATCAGATAATATTAAGTCATTCACTGTAGTTACTACTAAATCACTATTTAAATTGTATTTTTGATTACCATTACTATAAGTAATGGTATCAAAGCCTCTACTAATTAAATCTGTACAATAATACCTATTTTGGGTTCGAAAAACGAAGAAGAAGTTATATTGTGCTTCAATATCAACGACATGATTCATGAACTCATTTACTTCTTTAATTTCATCTGAAGTAATTCCTTTTACTCTTAAGCCAATGAATTCTTTTCGATAGTATGTACCAAAGGCATTATAGGTTGGATCTTTATCATTACGAAAATTGGGATTCAACCAATAGTTTGATGAGGTTGAGGCAATAGTTGAATCAGAACCTTGAAATAAAGTCTTAAACAAATTACTACCAGACCCAATAATACCAGAAGTTTCATACAAAGTATTGTCTTCTCCAACATATGCCGCATGACCACCAAAATAGAATGTTACAAAATCATAAATACCCGGTTTATTTGCGAAAGGCGATTGTCTAGTCACTAAAATATCTCCTTCGGCACCAGGATATTTTAAATCATTGTTATAAAAAGATGATCTTTCGAACTCATCTGGGTAGTAGGTTTCACGTGAAACTTGATAATATTTACTTGTATCGGTGCTAATGTCTTCTCGTAGCACCCCTTTTGAGGTAAATGTTTTTATTTCTTGTTGTACTTTGACCCATTCAGCGGCTGTTTGACCGGTCAAAAACAATAAGAAACCCATAAACAATATAAGGAGTGTTTTAACACCTTTCCATATTAATCTCTTCATAACAACATTATAACATTTATGCCTATTAACAACAAAGAAAATAAAAAAAATAGGACTTT
>CAZYSQ010000035.1:0-14015 GCA_964649865.1 uncultured Acholeplasmataceae bacterium | reverse complement strand
TTTTGCTCACGATCCTGAGTAGTACCTCCCCCATCGGCTGTTTTAGAAATGAGGTTGTTGGCAAACTCATCATAGATAATAAGGGTTCGTTCAGGTGCAAAGTCAAAGACGTATGAGTTTTCTTTCCTTTTTTGCTGACCATCAATCTCAAAACTCCAAGGGTTCTGGGCTCGGAATGCGGCCTGCATATATAAACTGGCCGACTGGATATTAGAAAGCATGAGAACGGCAGTCCACTCCGGAATCGTTACACCGGTTGTCAATTGACCTACCGATAACGTGATGGTTCGTTCATGCTCTTCAATTGCGTTTCGTACCCGATCAAGAGATTGTTGGTTTATGATTTGATCGTCTTCGGTTCTTCCATCACCCGCAGCCAATACGATATCGTAATGTTCAAATACAGGGTGTTCCTTTAGTATCTTCTCAAGCGCTTTTGCGCTCGCCACTCGGTTGAGTAGCCATAAAGTGTGTTTAAGCTCATTGCGAAGAGTCTGGGTTGAGAATGGGTATTTTTCATTCTTTGTTAAGGTATCAAGCCACTTTACAACCTCTGCTTCATGGATGAACTTTCCACTATCATTTGTAGCAAAAAACTCATTTAGATCAAACGCATAATCAATTTCTTTACCGTCGATCTCTGCGCCTTTGTTCACCTCATCGGTGATCATCCGGCTCATCTGGTATGAAAACAAACTTAAACGAGGAAGTCCTTCATAGGGATTGTTATCTACTTCTTCAACTGGCCAGTTTTCCTTAGCATCCTGTTCCTCTGCATAAGACCAGTTGTAGATTTGTTCTTTGGCAAACCTTCCGCTTGCTACCGCTTTAAAAGGAGTACCGGACAAATGCAACGTAAAGTTTCGAGTGATGTTGTTAAAAGCTAGATCAGTCTTGAATGTATCTACACCCTCATGCGCTTCATCAATGATCAGCAGGTCCCACTTTAAATCTTTTACCCAGCTTAATTTTTTGTAGGTTCCACCAAAATGGAGACTACCCTTAAGATCTTGTAGGGAGATAAATGAAATCAAATCACGCTCTTCCCCAGCATCATTAGGCTTGAGTTTAATAAACTGCTCTCGAGTAAGCACAGTGCGTTCTTTGAGCGAAAAAGCGGTTGAAACAAACTCGTAGTTTGTTTGCCAAGCGATGAAGCGTTCGAAATCATCATACCAAGAGTTAGCGATTGCTGGGCGGTTGGTAACAACTAAAACACGTTGTGCCTTCATTCTCCGAGCTAAATCATAGGCTGTTAACGTCTTTCCAAAGCGCGGCTTGGCATTCCAAAGGAATTCTCCACCAGGATGAGATTCAACATATTTCAGTGTCATTTGAACTGCATCTTCCTGCTCAGCTCGGAGTGTATATTCTAATTCCTTACTAACTTGACTTAGATCACCATTCCTAAACTCTTCATAATCAGTGTATGAACGATCAAGGTATCCATTGTAGTAAAACCATTCGGTACCTTTTCGCTGCTCAACGTTTTTGTGTTTTCTCAAATATGCATGCAGTTGCTTATCACGAAACCACGAATCCTCATGTTCATACTTTGCGGGGCCTGACCAAAGCTTTACCGGTGTAATACTCGCAGTTTGAGTTTGTTGGGCAATTCGAACGTTTACATCCTTCTGGTCGGTATATCCAATTTTCACCCAGCCTTCGTTTGGCTGATATTTAGGAATAATGTAGGCATAGATTTGTGGGTACACAGTTTTTGTTGTTTTGATGGCTGTCTTATCGTTCATGCTTTCTTATCCCCTTGTCAAAGTATTCCATTTTATTGGTTTCCCAATTCATTATTCTAACACGCTTTCCGGGTACAGTGACCCATTTGATTTCCTCAGGTTCTTCAAAGTCGAATAGGGAGAGCTGGGATTGCTTAGCTTCTTCTTTTTTTTCGGTTAGTGGAATGGTATAAGTCAGTCCATCCATTTGAAACACATTATAGCTAATGATTTTTGCAATGTTCTCTATGAGGCCATAAGTAGGGTATTTGTCCCACTTTGCAAGGTAGTAATCTCGATAGGTGTAAAGCAAGTTCTCACGAGCTAAGAGAAGAGAATCTCCATTCCATTCAAATCCATAGCTTGACTTATATGCTAGCTCAACTAAGCGTTGCCATTCTGCTTTATCGGTTACCTCATTGTTGATTCGTTTCAGTTTTCGATCAACAAACCCTACCCGCTCTTCAAGAGGGATCGCCTCACCTGTTTCCATATCATATCTACTAGCCATGTATGGTGCTTCCCCACAGGTGATTTCCAACCATTTCCTGCGTACATAGGGTTCAAGTTCATCATCTATGTAGTTTTCATCAATCGCGTCATTTTGTTTTTTAACTACCCACGTTGGTGTAAATACTTCAGCCTTGGTTTTGGTTCGATCTTTTTGAGTCTCTAAGGTTTTTAATGCTCGAGGCATAATTAAAGAACTTCGATCTCCGGTAATGAGTTCTTGCCTCATTTGTGCGGTCGGAGCATATAAGACATCATCAAGATCTTGGTAATGGTCATTTGCCCAAATGATGTTTCGTACTTTATCAGGAGTAGATGTAGTACGATCAATGAGTAGTATTTTAAGAATCTGTGGCATTTTGATGCGTATTGAATCGTCTACGGTAGATTTCTCGGACATGTATTGCACCCCTTTTATATACGCCACATTGATAACAGAGCTTAAAGGATTTCAAGCACTCTAAGTGTAAGCTCCATGATTGTTTGAATTATACGCTGTTACTGAAGTGTACGCAAACCCGATCAATCAAAATCACTCACAGCAAATTGAGTAGAAGCAAAAGAAAGGGGGGAATTTGACCTATCGCTAATATTTTGAACCATAAAGTATTTCTTTATAATTGCACGCTCGCTAATATCAATGCAGCCCCTGAATTTTCAGGGGCTACAAACGTACTGCTTGATCAATACAAAAGGACTCTCTTCATAAGAAACCCTAAGTGTATTAGTTTAAATCGGTAGTTATACGAATATACGCAAGTTCGTATGCATTTAAATCAGCACGAATTTCTCCATTAGTTACGTTAACTGAGCTTATGAAACGACCTGCGGTATTCTCTTTAACAACATTCTTTATGTTTACGTTATCCCGTAGTCTTATCGTTGCATGAGATTTTTCCTGAGAGTAATTTTTTAACAGCAGGAGTGTATCACTATTCTTTTCTAAATCTACAGTTAGCCTTTCAATAAATATATTGTCAGCTTCAAAATCTAAAAAGGCCATTATTTCTTTTGTTTGAGCATCAGCAACAGGAAACATTATACACGGACTTTTTGCTGTTTGACCTAAACGTTTGGCCTCATTTTCTGAAAATGATGTAAAAGGAGTAAGCTCGTATTGGAAACTAACCATACCTTCTTGGGAAGACACAAAATTGGTGTTCCAGTAGTTATTCATCGGCCAAGCAAGTAACAAAGGATTTTTTGTCCTTTCAATTGTTTTGCTTTCTAAGCCAAATCTAAACCCATTCGTTTGGACAATTGGAGCATCGGGACACGCTAGCGTGTACCCACCCTTTTTATCAAAAATACTGATAGTATCTTCCACCGTTACCCAATCTTTACTTGTGGTTCCTATTTGTTCTTCGTCAAGCTTCACAAAGGTTCCGGCAGTATCGTAGATACACTCCCATTCTTCTTTGACAGCCAAAGGCACGGCAAAATACAATCCATCCGGTGTATCAATTTTTTCTTTGTCAATTTTAACAAATGTCACAATCCGATTATGATCTGCTGAAAATACAATTTTTTGATTCATGCTCTTCGTTGTAGGAAACGTATAGTCGTACTCAAATACAACTTCATTCCCTTCAACGTATACATTAAACCTTGTTGTGTCTGTTGCTACGTCCCGCCTCCCCTTCCAGTTATGATTCCAAACACTGATACTATGGTTTGCTAAATCTATATCTCTAGGGAAAAACGTCTCTCGTACGTTTTCGTGATATCGTAGATCAATTCGTTCCGCTACAGGCTCAAACAACGCATATATTGTATCCTCTGGGAGGATATTCTTATTTGTCTCCAGCTCTTTTATTTGAATAATCCTCCCTTTTTCCTTATGAAAAGAGATCTCATAAAAAGGAGTAACCACCTTGTCTTCAAATACCTCTATCCCACTTAATTGAAAGCTACTTTTCATTTCTTCAAGCTCTTTAAACGTAAATGTCCTTGAAGAAAAAGCAGGAATCGTTACCGTTCCATAAAACTCTTCTTCTTGATCATTCTGATCAAACGGTAAGAAATGTTTAATTTTCTGATATGAAATATGCTTTTGTTCACGTTTAAAATCGATTGGAATGCTTAACTTAAACTGCTGGGGCGTTCCTGAAGTATTTATTACCATTACTCCATCATATTTCATTGTTTGGACAGGATTTTTTGCAAAAGCTTCCATCTGCTTAAAAGCTGCCAATGTGCTCATATCCGCAAACGTATACGCCATGATCTTTTTTTGAATTTCTTGGCTGTATACCTCAATTTCTTCGGGGTTAGTCATAGCTTGAGAAGCACCCCATGTGTGCTCTTCGTATAACATCCCCTCAAGATATGCTCTATTGACTACATGCTCGTATCGATCGTCTACATTTCCATTTACACTAGACAATACTTCGGCTTTCCTTAACAACTCCTTAGATCTTCTCGCGATCTTTCCTTCACGAGCAGTACTGGCTGATCCGAAGTTCCAGTAATCTGTCCAATCTCCTCTCATTGTGGGTAAATTATCAGTGCCTTTTGCAAAAATTTTATCACGTAATACTTCAGGCGTAACGAATCTAATTTTTTGATCATGATTTTCTTCATTATACTGTTTGACTAACTTTGGTAAGTCCATGTCTGGGCAGTTGTTGTCATACAAAGGAGGATTTGTTGCAGTCAAAAATACATAATCTTCATTGTAATTAATTGATTCGAGATATTTCAGCTGTTCACAAATTCCTTGATGTAGTCTCTGTGTACTATTCTCTTCTGTATAGAAGAATTGGCTAAACAGGGAATAGTGTTCTCCTAAATAGCTCACCAAGTTCCGTCCATCCTGTGCTTGCCAATTAATAGCACCAGGTCTTGGACCAGGTATCCCACCAAAGTGAATATTGATTCCGGTAAGATAAAAATTAATTCCATGATCAAGCATTATATTGCTAAATGTCCACGGCTGTCCGTTTATGTCGTGATTAATGGCAATATCGATATCTGCGTTGAACTCAGTTCTTAAATATTCCAAGTCTTTGAACAATGTAATGATCTGAGTTGCATTTACCCCTGGAGTAGTATGCATTGGCAGTGCTGTGATACATATTCTTTTTTCATCGACTAACTTTCTAAATTGGTTTAACCGTTCGCTGGATGCCCTTTTTATCCAACACATGAGAGGATATGTTGCTTCACACGTCCACTTGAATTGAGCTTCCTCAGGATAGTGCGTAGTAGCTATACATAAATCTATTGCATCATCTATATAATCCTGTTGAAGTTCCAATAACATTGATTGTGGATGGGTGTATCCTAAATCAAAATGGCTATGCGGCATACAATAAATTTCTTTTATTTGTTTCATGTACTGTTCCTTTAATTTACTAATCACTAACACTTACGTTTGTTTAGAAACAATTTTCTTAAGAGCACTGGTAAGCTCAGCTTTTACTTCGGAATTCGTTTCGCCATCCCTGTTACGCAACCATTTTTCGTTCAAATCAAGAATGCGAACTTTTTCTTCGTGAGTAATTTTTCCTCTTTCGTGTTCGTCTGAAATCCATTGATCAAACGTTCCAATCCAATCCTTTAAGCAACCAAAATCTTCACCAGGAAAATGAAGTTTAGAGGGATCTAATCTTCCATAACATAATCGGGAAGCACCATTTTCAATTTTATCAATTTGAACTTCAAAAACAGGATCAGCGGCAAATATACCTCGCCCGCCATTCATTTCATCATTTTCAATATACTCCTCATCTACAGAGACAGCGATCACCCTACAAATATAAAAATTGTAAAACCCATCCATACTAAACGTTTGAACAACTTCACACTCCATATTCACCGGGCATTCTTTAATTGAAAACGGTTTGACTTTTGATGATTTAATAGGGGTTAGACCAGCAACATCAAACTCACTAATTCCATGAGGTATTGGTAAACATGAAATGATGCTTTCAGTCATAAGGCTGTAAGGAACATAACTTATAACACACTGCTTCGTTTTGTTTAGGTTCTCAAGCCCTTGGCGATGGAGAATTATGTCATTATCGTTATACAAATCTTTTGCACCAAGAGAGAAGGAAAAGAAATAGCTCCCCGGGTTCCCATTTCTTGAATACGCGGCACAATTTAACGTTCCTAGGGTAACCGGTGTTAAATTGGAGTTTCCAAACTCATCCACTGTACTTACAAAATATGCAATCTGTGGTGGTTGCAACCATCTATAATTCATCGTGTCGCCGTTTACTTCCGTAAGATCAAAGTTCTTCTTCTTCATTGTATATCTCCTATTTAGTTATTTATCCTTTAACTGAGCCTGAGACCATTCCTTTTACAATTTGGCCATTAAACAAAGCATATAAAATTATGACTGGCAGTGTTGCAAGGATACTACCTGCCAATAACTGCGTGTAATTCACTGAGAACTCTCCTGAGAAATTTGCTAATCCGATTGGAATCGTCCTTAAAGAATCTTTACTGGCTAATACCAATGCAAATGGCATCTCATTCCAAATATTAATAAAAGCTAATAATACACTTGTAACCAAAACAGGCTTTGTCATAGGGAGAATTATCTCCAGCATCGTCCTTGCCATACTTGCACTATCGATGTATGCAGCTTCTTCTAACTCTCTGGGCACAGAGTGCATAAACCCTTCGACAAGAAAAATGCCTGCCGGTAAATTATATCCACAATACGTTAGAATAAGGGTCACCCGGCTGTTAAGCAAACCCATGAGTTTGAATTGTGTGAACAACGGTATAAGGAGACTGTGTGTAGGAATAAGCATACCAAAAAGGAAAACTATATACAGGAATCTTTTACCAAAAAATTGGTACCGATTCAAAACATACCCGATTGTAAAAACAAATATCACAATGAGCGCTATAGAGAAAATTGATACCACAATGCTGTTAATGTAATAAATATCCATCTTGCTTGTATTAAAAGCATTAACATAGTTCATGAAAACTAACTTTTTTGGAAATGACATGTTATTAACCATGAACTCCCCATTCTCTTTAAAGGAATTCATGATCATCCAAAAAATCGGATAGATCGATAGTATTGAATAGATGAGCAGGAATAAATTTACCGTTCCTCTTCTCAGATTTTTGTTATTCACCATTACCTATTCTCCTGCTCTAATTTTTTTCAATAAGTCGGATTGCTATGCGACTAATGAATATGAGGGCCAAACTCACCAATAATATTGCAATGGATATTGTGCTTGCGTATCCATACTGGAATCTTTTAAAGGTCATATTATATGCATACATGGCAGCAACCGTAGAGGCCTTTCCTGGCCCTCCTCCGGTCATAACATAGATATGATCGAAGATTTTCATACTTCCTGATATTGCCAAAATAATAGCAACTACTATGGTTTGTTTCATAAGCGGGATGGTAATTACCATTGTTTGAGTGAAAGCATTCGCTCCATCTATTTGAGCACTTTCATAAAGTTCTTCAGGGACAGCTTGTAATCCTGAAAGGAAAATTACTAAGTAAATTCCAATAAATTGCCAGACGATAACTGCTGCCACTGAATAAAGAACAATTTTCGGATCATCCAACCACTTCTGTGTAAGAAACGAGAGACCGACAGAGTTCAAAAACCTATTTAATAAACCATAGTTCTGATTATAAATAATTTTCCACAGAATACTTACTGCTACTTGAGAGACAACTACCGGTAAGAATATAGCAAATCGATGCAGATCCCTCCATTTAGTGATTTTTGAATTTAATATGAGGGCCAATACAAAAGCTATAATTAATTGAAAAAACATTACCAATAGCATCAATTTCAAATTATTCAACAAGGAATTTATAAAGTCCTTGTCATGAATAAGTTGAATATAATTATCAAAAAAGATGAATGTTTTCTTTGGCCCACCACTCCAGCTGAAAAAGCTGTACCTTAATCCAATAAAAAGTGGTGCAAGAACAACAAAAAAATATGTCAAAACTCCTGGGGCCAGTATATAAGGAATGTACTTCTTTTGTTGTTTGAAAATATTACCTTCCATCTTTTTCTCCAATATCAGTTTTCTGTTAACCTAGATTAATTACTTGTAAAGTTTTTTACATTGTTTTGTAAAAATATTTTACTCATTATCCATGCAGTTATTCATGGCTTTGCACAAATAAGTTGGTGCCCAATTATATCTTTTTGTAGAAACGAGATCTCTTCTATAGACTGATTCTCTTTACTAGAAACAATGAGCTGTTACATCGATGAATAGTACATCTATGCTTAGGGTTATAACTCAAACCTATTGTGCATAGACATACTATCATCATACTAGATGCACTTCACTAGATTATTTAATTTCTAGCTCATACACTTTTTGAAGATTCCGCGCCAATTCGACGGGTGTTGTTACTCCGATAATTATTTCTTGTAAACCAGAGTACATTACATCCAAAACGGCTGGCGAGAACGTAGCAGCCAAATTCATCGGAACGGTTTCCATCATTGTGTTGTATTCATTCATTAATGGTGCAATCTTTGATGTATCCACGTTAGAAGTTTGATATGCGTGAGTTCCGTTGTTTTCAGCCTGAATATTGGCAAATTCTGAACTACCAATTGCTTTAAAGAATTTCTCAATAATCGGTAATTTTTCTGCTGCAACTTTCTTATTGTATGCAATTGCCCAGCCGGCAGTACCAGGGATCCCTACACCTTTACCATTTTCCATTTCCGGAAGTTTGGTTACTCTCATGTTATCAACAACGCTTTTTGGAGCATCTTGAGTATGCGGTAAGATTCCACCACTACCATCGAACAACATGGCAGCTTTACCTTGATAGAAGTTGGTGTATCCTTGAATGAAGTCAATACTGTTAATGTCATCATTAAAAGCTCGATCTTTAACAAGACCTTCAAACTCTATCAACGCATCAATAAACTCTTGGTCGGTAAATGCTGCTTTACCATTTTTCAAGTTCATTGCTTGGTTCCAATCATCTCCACAGAACCTGTCAACAAAAGCCCTAAAAATACAGATATCGACGAACCAGCCACCAAGGTTTCCGGCTGTAATTGGGATGTAACCATTGCTTCTAATTGTCCGTACTGCTTCTCTAAATTCTTTTAAATCAGCTGGGAATGATGTAATTCCACAAGCATTGAGAATTGCTTCGTTGTAAAACAAGTTTGCAGTGGTATCAATTCTATACGGCATAGCATAGACATTGTTATCTCTAGTAAACTCAGAGAATACATTTGGGGCAAACCCTGATGCCCACTCTTTGTCATTGTCCAAAAAGTCATTAAGCGTTCCCATGTACTCATTCTCTACCCAATTGTCCATCCATTCCGCTTTTACCATAAAAATATCCGGAAGGTTATCACCACTAGCGTCAACGATGATTTTATTTGAATACGTATCGTGAGCTAACATGTCTTCTTCCCAAACTATATTTGGGTTGTCTTCTAAAAACTTGTTTTTAATTGCATCAAATGCTACTGCGGCTGCTTCTGCACCATCTCCAGTGACCAAATACCCACTAAAACTAATCTTGTTTTTTTGATCATTTGTGATTTTTCGTTCGGCAGATCCACCTGCAAAAACGAAAGCCGATAAAGCAATCAATAGTACCAATACTGATAATACTCGCTTCATACTCTCCTCCTATTTTTTAAACACTATAACATTCTAATGTTATAACAATATAATACAATTTTATTACTCTTTCTCTTCACTTGTCAATGAAAATTTATTTTCTCACCTGCGCAACGATAATCGTTACAGGCGAGTCAATAGCCTTCAAAATATAGGATTTTACACTTTCAGGAATAATAAATGTTTCAGCATAATGGACCGTAAATGGTTCAAAGCTACCATTGATACTTACAATTTGTGCTTCTTTCCCTTCTACAAGATTTGCAGACTGAGCGCTTCCATTCATTTTGACTACACAATCATCTGTTGTATATATTCTTAGTGTTTCAATAAACTCAGATTCATGAAGCCCAGTTCTTTCAATTCTGTAGGTTTCAGTTTCTTCCAAAGTAACCTGTCTATGAAGCAAATGTTCCTCCACCCAAGATGTAGTCCTATCCCATTGAATATTTTTGAACCCATGTTCTAAGTGAATTGGTCGAGGGAGCCCATCAAGTCCAAGTCTGTCCCAATCCCACAGTTTAAATGTATACACAAACGGGGTGGCACTAATTTCTAAAACCATTGAATTCGATCCAGAACAATGAATCGTTCCTGGCGGAATTAATACATGATCATGTTTTTTTACAGGAAACTTGTTAATATATTTTTCCGCATCAAATGACTCTGTTCCTTTCTCAGCTATTTTCAGATCACGCTTCATCTGTTCAGAATCAACGTTTTCCTTGAGTCCAAGGTAAACAAATGCACCCTCTTTAGCATCTAAAAGGTAATAACTCTCTTCTTGTGTATAATGCATTCCAAATGTTTCTTGGATATAATCTTCTAAAGGATGAACTTGTAACGATAAGTTTTGGCCTTCCATTGTATCTAATAAATTAAACCTTATTGGATAGGCTCTTCCAAAACGAGCGTATACCCTTTCCCCTAACAGTGCATCAGGAGCATATAGCACAATATTATTAGAAGGCACTTCGATAAAGCCATTTTCAAACTCTAAATTGATACTATTTTCTTCTGGAATCCCATCAAAACTCCAAGCATAGTTTTTTTCTTTAGGATCCAAGTTGAAATTGTTCTTCATCCATTGTCCACCCCACACTCCTGGATCGAAATATGGTTGCATTCTAAATGGTTTTTGAGATACTTCTGTTAAGGCTTTAAGAAAAACTTCTCCTTCAACCATTTTGGGGTTGTTTGCAATATTTGTATCGACAACAAAATCCATATCCTTAAAATGCTCTACCTTGTATCGGTCAGCTAATCTCCATTCAATGAAGAAGCCTCTTTTGTATTTTGTTAAAAACGGATCATTTGGGTTTTCTGCTAACCAGTTGGTGGCACCATTTTTGAATCTTGTTTGGATTTCCCACCGGGCCATATCAAAGTATACAAACAATCCTTCATTCCATATTGAATATGCACCCACGCCAACAACTACTACTAAATCATTCTTAATTTTGGCAATTTTCTCTTTCGCGCTTTCTACCTTTGCTGGATCGAAACAGTCCTCTACTTTTTTGTCTGACATATATCCAAAAACTCTATCGTCAGTAATATTTTTTTCAAATATTTTATCCAATGTTTGAAAGTCAAATAGTAGCTCTTGAGTTCTGATAAAAAGCGAAGGATTTAGTTTTTCTAACTCTTTTTCTACTTCTTCCGAATTAACACCAGGATAAAAATCACAGATCAGCACATTTGTTGAATCTATCATTTCACTCTGAATCTTCGTGAAGATCTGGTCATATCCCGCTACAACGTCACCTTTATGATTTACAATCTTTGTCATCGGATGTAACTCATAATTCCCATACTTCTTATATACCACGTGCCTTTCCTTATTAATTATTTTATAACTCTATAGAATATTTATATTTAGTTCCTGGATAATACGATTTTGTGTATTCAATCAATACACCATCTTTTGTGTAGCTTTTTCGGGTTCTGATAAACACCGGACTATCTTTGGCAATACTCAAAAGAGTAGCAATCTTTTTATCAGCTAATCCGGCTTCTAGAGTATCTCGAGCCCTAGAAACTATGATTCCTTTTCTTTCTAATAAATAGGCATAAAAAGAATCCACATAATATTTTTTATCTAAATCTAAATCCCAATCGCTGCTCACATACGTAATAGAGTAAACAATTGGATCTGAATTTGCACAACGGACTCTGGTTATTTTCAAACATGGACTATTTATTTTACATTGCAAATGGGTGGCGATATCTGCAGTAGCTTTCATTGTTTTTACTTCGCAAAACCCAGTGGTCATAATAATACCGTGCTGTTTCATCTCTTCAGAAAAACTTATAACCGAGTCTATTTGTTCATCAATTTTTCTATATTTTACTATAGTACCAATGCCTCTATTGCTCTCGATATATCCATCATTTTTTAGATTTGCGATAGCTTGCCTTACTGTTATACGGCTAACATCAAACTCTTCCATAAACTCTTTTTCACTTGGCAAGATATCGTCATACGTGTACTCTTTTTGTTCAATTTTCTTTTTAATAATTTCATACAACTGAAAATATAAAGGTTGGGCACCTTTTGATTTATCGAGTTCCATACTTCCTCCTATGTAAAAATGAGCTGTAGACTCCAGTACAAATTACGGTCGAAGTATCAAATATGCATTCAATACTGATTCCTTTTTTATCACAATATTCAGTCAAATCTGCTGAAAAATATTCAAACCCTTTTGAAATTTGTCCACCAAAAACTAAATGATCAATCTCACACTCCTCTAAAAAGGTATGGATTGATTCATACAAGTTATGACCAAATTCGTTAAATATTGCTAATGCTGATGCATTATCATCCTCAGCCATTATTTGCAGCTGATACCCATTGAATACTTGTCCAAGGTATTTCTGGCTTAATGCTGCCAATCCCCTCGTTGATATATAATCGTCAATAATTGAATCTTTAAATTTAGTGTTGTATATCCATCCATTCTCAGGAATGCATTTTCCATGTTCAATCAATCTTCCATTTTCCGTAAAAGCTGATCCTGCTCCTGTCCCTATACAAAGATACATCACTTTTTTATCGAGTAATAAGGAGTTTAATGCACAACAACCTAATGCAAAGGCAGCTATATCATGCAAAAATATAAACTCACAATCATTAATCCAGTTAGTATTTATTGCTTTTATCTCGTCCTCAATTTTATACCCATATATTGAATCATATTTAGATATATTGCTTATCAAACTAATACCATTTGTATAGTCAAAGGGCCCAGGGAAAGCCATTCCAATACCACTGATAGTATAATTAGGTGAAGTATAATAGTTCAAAATATTTGAGAAATTCAAAAATATTTCTTCTTTTGATGCATCTGATTTTGCTGGCCATTGTTTCATTTCTTTAGGCTCAAAAGGATCGCTCTCATGCATAATAAGAGTTTTTATTTCTGATCCTCCAACATCAATGCATAGAAATGAATTCATAGCTACGGGCTCTCCTTAATGTTATAATATTATAACTTCCTTAATATAACAAGTGTTATTTCTAGAAATAAAGAGATTCTACCTTACTAAGTAACTACCTAGTATATGTCTTCCACTCACACCGTAAGTGTGCCAATGGGAACAACATTCACCCCATTTTCTCGTTGATAGGCAAAGCCATTGAAGGTAATTACGGTTAAGGACTCCGGTTTTCCTGTTTTCTCAACATCAACCTTCTTGGCAAACTTGAGAAGGTTTTTTGCTCCCTCTTCTTGCTTTCCAAAACCCATCTTAACCTCAAACGCGCTCCATCGACCGTCAGGATATTCAATGATTGCATCCACTTCTAAGTTTGATGAATCTCGGTAATGAAAGACCTTTCCACCATGAACATCCGCATAAATACGTAAATCCCTGATCACGAGGGACTCAAAGAGATAACCAAGGTATTGTAAATCATTAAGTAGTTTTTCATGTGAGAGACTAAGGGCCCCTACTGCTAAGGAGGGATCGACGAAGTGACGTTTGGGACCCTTTCTTAGAGTATCACTGCTTCGAATGTGAGTGCTCCATGCAGGGAGGTCTTCGATTACCCATATACGTTTTAACCCATCAATGTAGGAAGATAGTGTATCGACGGTAGCAATTGATTTACTACTGGAAATACCCTTTGCTAATGTTGCAATCGAAGCTACAGAT
>CAZYSQ010000034.1:0-14160 GCA_964649865.1 uncultured Acholeplasmataceae bacterium | reverse complement strand
AAATGGAATGCTTTTCTTTTACTTTTCAAACGAATTATCATAAATTACTATAAGACTCTTTCTAGATATTATTAATATACTAAAAATTAAAACTGTTGTACTAATGACATAAATACTATTATAAAGTAGACTATACAAAAAGAGATTATCATTTACAAAAGAAAAAATCATTGTTGCAATATTTCTATCTCCACTACTTGAGGCGTACTTTATTCCACTACCCCATAGTAATACTCCACTCATTGTTCCAGATAACAGCCATATGCTTGATGTTAATACTAATGTTAAAACGATATTTTTAATTGTTTTTAAGTGGTTTTTATTAAATAATCCACTTAAACCAAAAGCAGTAAAAGGTATTAAATAATCGAGCATTATTAAACCTATAATATGAAAAGTTGTCCAAGGAGTACCAGTCCATGACTCTAATATTTCTTTTAAAGTAGATAAAAAGATTAAATAGTCAAAAGAAAATTTATATAATCCATATAATAATCCACCAATTAAACCATATTTCAATCCTAAAAAAAGCCCAATAAGTATTAATGGTAATAAACCTAAGTTAAAAATCTTTCCTCCAAATGGAAGTTCTAAATTAAGTCCTGGAATTGTTGAAATTAATAAATCAAAAATAATTGCTGTTGCTAGTAAAGTAGCAGTTAAAACTAATTTTTTTAAATTGAGTTTCAAAGTAATCGCCTCCTAATAAATAAAAAAATCTTTGGTAGCCCAAAGAAATAGATAAAAATTCTCCTATCCCTTCGCTAGCATTACCTAGTTCAGGTTCAACGGGTCGAATTTATCCTCTCAGCCATAAGCTCCCCGTAGTGAATAATAGTATTATACCACAATTAAAAATAATTGAATAATAAAGTAATATCATTTGAAGAATATTATAGATAGGCATAAAATAAAGGTGAAGGAGTTGAAAACAATGGCAAAGAAAATAGATTTTTTTAAAATATCACCTAATGCTATGAAAAATTTAATAAATATGGAAGGTCACTTCCATAAAGAAAGTACAGTTGATCCAATAATTAGAGAATTAATTAAAATAAGATCATCACAAATTAATGGCTGTGCTTACTGCTTAAATATGCATACAGTTGATGCCTTAAAAATTGGTGAGACTGCGCAAAGAATATTTTTAATAAGTGCATGGTGGGAAACAGATTTATTTACACCAAAAGAAAAAGCTGTTTTAAGTTTAACTGAACATGTAACTTTAGTAAGTGATGGTGTTCCTGAAGAAGTAGTTGAAGAAGTTATGAAATACTTTAATGAAGCAGAGTTTGTTGATTTAATACTAATGATTAGTCAAATTAACACTTGGAATCGTATTAATGTAGCTTCTCATAATGATATTGATCCGAACTACAAATGAAATTTAAAGGACTAACTTTAGTTAGTTCTTTTTTTTATGTGCATATAGTTAAAATTTATCATCATTTAATACTATAATGGTTTGGGAGAGTGATATTATGAAACAATTAAAAGGAACGCATCATATAACTTTAATAACTTCAAGTGCTGAAGAAATATATCATTTTTTCACTTATATTATGGGGATGCGTTTAGTAAAAAAGACTATTAACCAAGATGATATTAATACTTATCATTTATTTTTTGCAGATGACTTAGGTAGTCCAGGTACTGATGTAACATTTTTCGACTTTAAAGGAATTAGTAAACAAGTAAGAGGAAGAAATGAAATTAGAAAAACTTCATTTAGAGTTCCAAATGATGAAGCACTGTCTTATTTTGTTAAAAGATTTGATCATTATGATGTAAAACATAGTGGTGTTGAAGAGCTTTTTGGTAAAAAAGTAGTCTATTTTGAAGATTTTGATAACCAACAATATGCTCTTTTTAGTGATCAAAACGATAAAGGGGTAAAAAGTGGGACTGCTTGGTTAAACGGACCCGTTCCAAATGAGTTTGGAATTACTGGACTTGGACCAGCTTTTTTATACGTTAACGATTTAAAAAGAATAGACGATGCTCTTACAAAAGGATTATTAATGACTAAATCACAAGAACAAAAAGAATATATTTTATATGAAATGGGCGAAGGTGGTAATGGTGGTAGTGTCATAGTTGTTTATTCTAATGAACCTTATCTTGCCTTACAAGGATTTGGTGGTATTCATCATTTAGCTTTTAGAGTTGATAATAAAGATGATTTAACTTCTTGGGAAAATCACTTTAATAATTTAAGGGCACCTAACTCTGGTTATGTTGATAGATTTTATTTTGAGTCATTATATGTAAGACTATATCCTAATATTTTATTTGAACTTGCAACTGATGAGCCAGGATTTATCGACGATGAAGAATCATATGAAAATTTAGGTGAAACATTAGCGCTTCCTCCAAAGTTTAGAAATAAACGTAGTTATGTTGAAAGTGTTGTAAGACATATTGATACAACAAGAAGTAATAAGACTTTTAAAAAGGAATATTTTTAAAATGATTCATATTTTTATAAACAACAATAGTAGTGAAACACTTATATTGCTTCATGGAACTGGCGCAGATGAATATGATTTATTACCGCTTGCAAATTTAATAAATAGTAAAGCTAATGTATTATCATTTCGTGGAGATGTAATTGAAAATGGTATAAACCGCTTCTTTAAGCGTTTTTCTATTGGAAACTATGACTTAGATAGTTATCAAAAAGAAACTAAAAAATTAGTAAATGAAATTAATATTTTAAAAGAAAAATACCAGTTTGACTTAACAAAAACTACTGTAATTGGTTTTTCTAATGGCGCAAATATTGCCCTTGGAATATTAAAGTATTACCCAGAAACTTTAAATAATTATATTTTGTTTAGTCCAGATAATATTGATATTAAAACAAGTTTTAAGGATTTAACTAATAAAAATGTTTACTTATCTACAAGTGTTAATGATCCTTATAGTAACTACCAAAATCTACTTTTAATGAAAACTGAAATGACTAATAAAAATGCTAATGTCACATATAAGTTAATTAATGGTCATACTATTCCCAAAGAATTAATTATAGATAGTAAATTATGGCTAGAAAGATTAAGTTAATATGTGTGGAAGATTTACGCTAGTTAAAAACAAAAAAGTTTTAAAACAATACTTAAATGAAAACTTCGAGATTGATTATTTACCAAATGATATTTTAATTCCTAATTATAATATTCGGCCCACAAATAATATTTTAGTAATTATTAATGAAAAAAACACTTATGAAGGAGCGCTTTTTAAATGGTCTTATAAGCCAAAGACTTGGTTAGAAGCACCATTAATAATAAATATTCAAAAAGAATCATTATTTACAAAAAATATTTATCATAACGAACTTAAAAAAAGCCGTTGTTTGATTGTAGCGGACAGTTTTTATGAATGGGATAAAGAAGGCAATCCTTACCGTATCCATTTTAAAGACAAGCTTTTTTGTATGGCTGGTCTTTCAAGTTCGGTTTTAGATGAAAATGGTGATTTAATTCATACAGTAGCGATAATAACTACACCAAGTAGTGATAACTTTTCTAATATCCATAGTAGAATGCCATTGATATTAGAAGAAGAGAACTTTAAAAGTTGGTTAGATGAAAACTTGAGTTTTGGTGAACTCGCTCAAATATTAGACAATTATGAAGCTAATTTTGATATTTATCCAGTTTCAAAATTAGTCAATAATTATAAAAATAATGATGAAAGATTAATAAAAGAAATTAAAGAAAATATCACATTATTTGATTTATAGGTCTTTACAAATTAGCTTGTTTATAATAATATAATATATGTATTTAATAATAGATAAAAAAACTTCTCAGACTTGTCTTAGAGGTTTATTTTTTAAGAAATGAGGTATTATGAAAAGAGCATTTAAATATTTAAAACCTTATTGGCATTTAATTTTATTAATCTTTTTATTTGTGGCACTAAGGGCTCTAGCGGAGCTATCATTGCCGCTTTTTATGGGTCAAATAGTAGGCGAGGGGCTAGGACTTCATCAACATAGCCAATCAATCACTTTAAATAAAGAGGTAATTTTTAAAGCAACATCTTATATGGTTTTAATTTCAATCGGTAGTATAGGCATTACAATATTATCTGGGTATTTGGAGTCTAAAGTTGCGGCTAGTTTTGCTAGTGATTTAAGAAAAGCAGTTTATCAAAAAATACAAAACTATTCTATGAATGAAATAAGTTATTTTCAAACATCATCTTTAATTACTCGTACAACAAACGATATCCAACAACTTCAAAACTTAGTAAACATGTTACTAAGAATGATTATATTACAACCAGTTATGGCTGTAGGGGCGATTATTATGTCAATTATGACTCAACCGTCACTTTCACTTATTTTAGTTGTTTCGGTTATAAGTGTGTTAGTTTTAGTAACAATTATTTTCATCTTAATTTTACCTAAGTTTCAAATTGTCCAAAAATTAGTTGATAGATTAAACTTAACAACAAGAGAAAACTTAACAGGACTTAGAGTTATAAGAGCTTATAATACTGAAAAAATTCAACAAGAAAAAATTAAAAAAGCCGCAAAAGATACTAAAGATTTAAGTTTATACGTTAATAGGATCAATAACTTAATGTGGCCTGTAATGCATGTAATTATGGGGCTAACGAGTTTAGCTATTATTTTTTATGGAAAAGATTTAGTTTTTGCTAGTGGAGATTTTACACCAGAAAAATTAATGGTAATGCAACAATACTCGATGCGAACAGTAATGAGTTTTATGTTTATTACAATGATTTTTATTATGATCCCAAGAGCTCAAATATCAGCTAACCGTATTATGGATGTTTTAGAAATGGAGATAGTTATAAAAGAAACTTCAAATCCTGTTTCATTGCCAAATGATTTAAAAGGAGAAGTTGTTTTTAACAATGTAACTTTTAAGTATAGAGATGCAGATGAACCAGTCCTAACAAACATTAGTTTTACTGCTAAACCAAACGAAACAACAGCATTTATTGGTTCAACAGGAAGTGGTAAGTCAACATTAATTAATTTAATTCCTCGCTTTTTTGATGTATCTGAAGGAGAAATTCTAGTTGATGGAATTAACATTAAAAATATGAAATTAGAAGACTTACATAGTTTAATTGGTTATGTACCTCAAAAAGGAATTTTATTTAGTGGCACAATTAAAAGTAATGTTTTATTTGCAAAAAATGTTAGAAACTTAGATGAAGCAGAACAAACAAAAAGATTAGAAAAAGCAATTATGATTTCCCAAGCAACTAATTTAGTTAAAGAAAAAGGTTATGATGGTGAAATTGCTCAAGGCGGTGTAAACGTTAGCGGAGGTCAAAGACAAAGACTTTCAATTGCAAGAGCAATTAGTAAAGAACCACTTATTTATATTTTTGATGACTCATTTAGCGCTCTTGATTATCGTACTGATAAAAACTTAAGAAAAGCTATGGATGAGTTTGTTTATGGAACTAAGCTTATTGTGGCACAAAGAATAAACACAATTAGATACGCGGAACAAATTATTGTTCTAGATAAAGGTGAAGTAGTTGGTAAGGGTACTCATGAAGAATTAATGAAAACTAGTAAAGTTTATCAAGAAATTGCCTATTCACAACTTTCTAAGGAGGAATTATAATGAGTAATAATAACAAAAAAACAAACACTCAAAACATTCCTCAACGAAGCCATATGCCAGGTAGAGCTGGTGGTGGCGGACGAGGTGGTGTTTATGCTGGAAAAGCAGAAGACTTTAAAGGAACAATTAAAAAGTTACTAAATTATGTTAAACCATACCGCTTAACAATAATAATTGCGGCAATTTTATCTGTATTAGGAGCTTTACTATCTGTTGTTGATCCGTATTTATTAGGAGAAATGGTTACTTCAATTCAAAAGTCTTACAGCGCAGGAACAGGTTTAGCAGGTTTAGAAAACATTAAATTGTTTGGTGATATTTTTATTAATATTGTCCAATTAGCATTTATTTTAATGGCTGTTTTTGTATTAGTCTTTTTAGCTAATTATATTCAAGGTTTTTTACTTATTGGTGTAACTCAAAATATTGTTTATAAAATGAGAAGTGATCTTTCAGAAAAAATAAACAAATTACCGCTTAGTTATTTTGATAGCCAACAATTTGGAGATGTAATTGGAAGACTTACTAATGACGTTGACACTATTAATACGACATTAAGTCAAAGTTTTTCAGAAATCTTTAGATCAATATTTTTAGTAATTATTTATATAACGGTAATGTTAATTTTACAACCTATTTTAGCGTTAGTAATTTTTTCATCATTATTTATTAGCTTTTTAGTAACAAGAAAATTTGTAAAAATTAGTCAAAAGTACTTTATTAAACAAGCAAATGCATACGGGCAGTTAAATGGACATGTAGAAGAAGCATACAATGGACAGTCAGTAATAAAAGTGTTTAACTACCAACAGCAAGCATTAAGTGAGTTTATGGAAATAGATGAAGAGTTAAAAGAAAGTTCTAGAAAATCTCAATTTATTTCTGGAATTATGATGCCAACACAGTTTTTCATTAGTAATCTTACTTATATAGCTGTAGCAGTAGTTGGTGCGATAATTATTAATAATAATCCGCTTTTAGGAATTGGTTTAATTTTAACATTTTTACAGTTTACTAGAAGAATTAATCATCCAATTCAACAAATAGGTAACATCGCATCTGTTTTACAAGCAACTGCAGCAGCAAGCGAAAGAATATTTAGATTACTTGAAGAACAAGAAGAACCAAATGAATTAGAAAAGACTTTAAAACTAGAAAACGTCAAAGGTTATGTTGAGTTTAAGGACGTTAGATTTAGTTACATTAAGGGAAAAGAAGTTATTAAAGGTCTTAACGCTAAAATAAAGCCTGGTCAAACTGTTGCGATTGTCGGTCCAACTGGAGCAGGTAAAACAACATTAGTTAATTTATTAATGCGCTTTTATGAAGTGGATTCTGGAGAAATATTAATTGATGGCGTCAATATTAATCAAATGAAAAGAAGTGATGTAAGATCACTCTTTGGAATGGTTTTACAAGACACTTGGCTTTTTGAAGGTACTATTTATGAAAACATTAATTACGGCACAAAAGAAAAAACTAAAGAAGAAGTTATCAGTGCTGCAAAACATGCTCAAACTCACCACTTTATTAAATCTTTAGGTGGAGGATATGACTTTAAATTAAACGAAAATGGCACTAACATAAGTCAAGGACAACGCCAATTAGTCACAATCGCAAGAGCAATGCTAGCAGATCATCCAATGTTAATTTTAGATGAGGCAACTTCTAGTGTAGATACAAGAACAGAATTATTAATTCAAAACGGGTTAGACAATTTAATGAAAAATAGAACAAGTTTTGTAATAGCTCATAGACTTTCAACAATTGTTAATGCTGACTTAATATTTGTAGTTAATGATGGTAATATTGTTGAACAAGGCACACACCAAGAGTTAGTAGCTTTAGGTGGCTTTTATGAAAAACTTTATAATAGTCAGTTTGAAGAATAAACATTAACTAAAATAGCGCTTTTTAAATAAGGTTAAATTAAATAGTTTAACTATGTTATAATCGTATTTGGATATATAAAAAAACAATTTGGAGAATTAAATGGCAAATAGAAAAAAAATAAAAACTAAGTATGGCTGGTTTTTTAACTTAGTACTAAAAATCTTTAAGGTATTTAAAAAAAAACCATATATTTATAATTTAAATGATCAAGAAATAGATAAAAATGCTTTAATTATTTCAAACCATAGCGCTGCCTCCGGTCCTCTAACAATCTCACTTTATTTTCCAACATTTTTTGTCCCATGGGGAACACATGAAATGACAGAAAGATATAAAGAAAGATGGAAATACTTATATCACATTTTTTATAAGCAAAAACTTGGTTACAATAAACTTAAGTCATTTTTATTAGCAACATTATTTGGAATCATCTCAAAAGCTCTTTATAATGGGATGCAGTTAATTCCAACTTATAGTGACACTAGATTAAGAAATACGATGAATATTTCTAAACAGTATTTAGATAAAGGTACTTCAGTCTTAATATTCCCAGAAGATTCAAATAGCGGTTATCATGAAGTGCTCTTAAAATATAATCCTGGATTTGTTTATTTAAGTGAATTTTATTACAAAAAAACTAATAAAAAAATACCTATTTATCCAATTTATTTCCACAAGAAAAGCAATGCGATAATAATTGGTGAAAAAAGCTATTTAAAGCCATTAACTGATAAAGGCTTAAATAAATATGAAATAGCCGAACATTATAAAAATATTACTAATGACTTATCAGTAAAACTATTTAGTCATTTAGAAGAATTAAAAAAGAGAAATTAATCTCTCTTTTTTATTTTAATATTTCTTTTATGATTGTTTGAAGTTTGGGAATTACTTCATCAATAAACCATTTATTTTTAAGATGCCATCTAAAATTTCTTTTAGAAGGGTGAATAAGTGGAAATGTTTGAGGTAAATAACTTTGATAATTTCTGACTGTTTCAGTTAAGTTCTTGTTATAACCATCTTTCAAGTAATGTTTTAAAGCATAATTACCGATTAAAATAGTTAATTTTATATTAGGCATTAATTTTAAAAACTCTTTATGCCATTTATCAGAAAAGTTTTTTCTTGGTGGCAAGTCACCTGTTTTACCTACACCAGGAAAGTAAAAGTCCATTGGTAGAATTGCAACTAAATCTGGATTATAAAACTCATCATTATTTAATCCTAACCACTCTCTTAAAGTATTACCACTATCATCATCAAATAATTTGTTTTTATTTTGAGCTTTTAAGCCAGGTGCTTGACCTATAATAAGTATTTTAGAATTATTAGAAGCCTGATACAAAGGCATAATGCCAGATTTTGTGTAAGCTTCGTTTTCTTTGTCGTTAATTATTTTTTGTCTTAATTCATTTAGTGTTGACATGATCTTTACTACCTCTGTTTTCGATCAACTCTTTAATATTTTTAATAATATAATCGTTTTTATTTTCTTTTAAATATACTAAATAAATTCCTCTATTAATTGCGAAATCTTTTAAGTTTAATTGAACTAAAGCATTATATTTTAACTCAAGCTCACAAATCGCTTTAGATATAACACTAATTCCATGACCATCTTTAATAAGTTGTTTAATTAAAGAAGTATTATCAATTTCTAAAATAATATCAAGTTCATCACTAGAATGACCATATTTTTCTAAGTATTCTTCAAATGAGACTCTTGTATTAGCAGCTTTATGTCTTAAAATAAATTTCTCAAGCATAATATCTTCGATATCAATTAATGACTTATTCACTAAAGGATTAGTTGGATGAGCAATAATAATAAGTTCATCAGTTGTAAGCAAATGACTTTCAAAATTTTTATCAGTTGGTTTTCCATCAACAATGGCAAAGTCTAGGTCGTGATATTTTAATCTTTCAAAAATATTTTCAGAAATATCAGTATGGAAATTATACCTAATTTCTGAATATTTTTCTTTAAACTGATTTAACAGCTCTGGAATAAAATAACCACTTGCGGTTAAAGTAATTCCAATATCAACTTTCCTTAAGTTAGTAGTTGAAAGAAGAAGTTCTTTAGAAATGTTTTTATCAATCGCAAGTAATCTTTTTGCATTTTTAATTAGTATTTCGCCTTCTTGAGTAGTTTTGAACTCTTTACCTGTCTTTTTAAAAATAATGATATTATAATCATCTTCTAAAGATTTAATGTGTTGAGAGACAGCGGGCTGAGAAATATTAAGTAGTTTAGCTGTTTTTGTATAGTTTTTTTCTTTGTCTAATAAAACAAGAGTTTTTAGTCTTTCTTTAAGCATATTATCACCTTATATAGTCATTTTACCATGTTATATAAGTTAAATCAATTAAACTATAAGTAAATATTATAATGATACAATAACAATAAAATTGAATTATATATTTTGTATGCTATAATTATGATATGATTAAAAAATGAGGAAAGATATGTTTGATTTTATTTATGATAAAATTGGATCTACCCCTGCAATTTTAATTAGTTTAGGAATAATGCTTTTTGTTGGTTTTTTATTTACAAGAATAACTAAACCACTCAAACTTCCTAACGTTACAGCATATATTTTTGCAGGTATTGTTATCGGACCTAATGTCTTAGGTTTAGTAAGACAAGATGTTGTCGATGGCATGGACTTTTTAACTGACTTAGCGTTAGCTTTTATTGCTTTTGGCGTTGGTCGTTTTTTTAAGTTAGAAATTTTAAAATTAAGTGGTTATAAAGTAATAATAATTACTATTTTTGAATCTGTTATGGCTGCAATAGTAGTCTTTTTAGGAATGTTTTTCATTTTTGATTTTGGCTTTGAGTTTGCCTTATTATTAGCAGCTATTGCAAGTGCGACTGCACCGGCTTCTACTATGATGACAATTAGACAAACAAGAGCAAAAGGACCGTTTGTCAATACTATTTTACAAGTTATTTCAATAGATGATGCAATATCATTAATATTATTTAGTGTAAGTATTGCGATTATTACAGCTGTTGACGCTCCTGGTGGTTTTAATATAATGACAGTTATTATGCCAATATTACTAAACTTAGCAATTATATTTGGTGGTTTTTTATGGGGGTTTTTGTTACATCTATTAATAAGTCAAAAAAGATCAACTGATAATAAGTTAATTATTGCGATTTCTTTAATTGTTGTTTTTACAGGATTAGCAGCGTCATTAGATATTTCTCCACTACTTGGAGTAATGGCTATGGGGATGAGTTATGTTAATTTAAGTAAAGATGAATCTTTATTTAAACAATTAGATTATTTTACTCCTCCTATTTTAAGTTTATTTTTTATAACGTCAGGAATGAGGTTAAAACTTTCAATGCTCGCAACGATAGGAATTGTTGGAGTAGCTTATTTCTTCTTAAGAATAATTGGAAAATATGCTGGAGCGACATTAGGTAGTGTTGCAGTAAACTCAACTCCTGAGAATAAGAAGTATCTAGGGCTTGCTTTAATACCACAAGCTGGAGTTTCAATTGGGCTTGCGGCACTTGGATCTAGAATATTAATAAACACAGGAATTCCTGAACTAGCAGTTTATGCAGATTTACTTACTACAATTATTATTGCCTCTGGGGTTTTATATGAAATATTTGGTCCTCCAAGTGCAAAATTATCTTTATACTTATCTAAATCTTATGACCCAGAGGAACTGAAAAAAGAACGTCACTCACAGACAGTCTAATCTCTCTTTATTTGCTTAGTTAGCCCAAATATGGTACTATTATTAAGGCAAAAGAGGGAAAAAATATATTATTAAATCATTAAACTAACCGCTTTTATGCGGTTATTTTTTTAAAAAAGGAGGAATAAAATGGCAAATAAAAAAATAATTAACAAAGATAAAGAAAATCATAACTTAGAAATGAGATTAAAAGGATTAGCATTTATTGATGAAGATTTGTTATTTAAAGAGTTGGATAGTAAAAAAGACGGTTTAACTAGCGAAAAGGCATTAGATAAGCTTGAAGAAGATGGTAAAAACATTATCGAAAGTAGCAGACAAAAATCTACTCTTAAAAGAATTTTAGAACCAATTATAAATCCTTTTAACTTATTATTAATAGGAATTGCCGTAATGACATTTTTTACAGATGTTATTTTTTCTGATGAAAGTGATTATACAACAATAATAATTATTTTAGGATTAGTTTTATTATCTAGTTCGATTGCCTTTTTCCAAAGCGAAAGATCTAATAAGGCAGTAGAAGGTTTATTAAAGCTTGTTACAAACACAATTGATGTATTTAGAGATGAAAAATGGTTTGAAATTGATATTGAAGATATTGTTGTAGGAGATATAATTAAACTTTCTGGTGGAGAAATGATTCCTGCAGATGTAAGGTTTTTATCAACTAAAGATACTTTCGTTGCTCAAGCAGCCCTAACTGGTGAGTCTCATCCTGTTGAAAAATATCCTGTAAGTGAATTTAAACAAAATTATTCATTAACAGATATGGAAAACTTAGGATTTATGGGCTCAAATATTATTAGTGGAAGCGCAGTAGCGATAGTTTTAGCAACCGGAAATAACACTTTTTTTGGCTCAATGGCTGACTCTTTAAGTGGAGATAAAGCTGTTAAAAGTTTTGAAAGAGGAATTGGTTCAGTTAGCAAACTTTTAATTCAGCTCACTTTGCTTATGATTCCACTTGTTTTACTAATTAATGGTATTCTTAAACAAAATTGGTGGGAAGCATTTTTATTCGCGATTAGTATTGCAGTTGGTTTAACTCCAGAGATGTTACCAGTAATTATGACATCAACACTTGCTAAAGGGGCAACTTCAATGAGTAAACATAAAGTTATTGTTAAGTCTTTAGGAACGATTCAAACTTTTGGTGAGATGGACATATTATGTACTGATAAAACAGGCACATTAACAGAAGACAAAATTATTTTAGAAAAATATATGAATATTCATGGTGAAGATGACAAAAGAGTTTTAAGGCACGCTTATTTAAATAGTTATTTCCAAACAGGACTTAAAAACTTAATTGATATTGCCGTCATTAATAGGGGTAATCAAAATAAAATGTCATCAATACTAGAAAATTATAAGAAAGTTGATGAAATCCCTTTTGACTTTACTAGAAGAAGAATGAGTGTTGTATTACAAGATCAAACAAGTAAAAGACAACTTATTACTAAAGGTGCAGTAGAAGAAATGTTAGCAATATGCTCTTTTATTGAAATAGACGGTAAAGTAGAAAAAATAAACGATAACTTAAAAGATGTGGCAATGAAGACTTATCAAAAGCACAATGATGAGGGACTTAGAATAGTTGCAGTTGCCCAAAAAAATGAAGTACCAGATGAACATACATTTAGTGTTAGTGATGAATCTGAAATGGTTTTAATTGGATTTATCGGATTTTTAGATCCACCTAAAGAAAGTGCAAAAGAAGCGCTTCTAAAACTAAAAGAACATGGAATAAGAACAATTGTATTAACTGGAGATAGTGAAGGTGTAACTAGAAAAGTTTGTCAAAAGTTAAATATAGAATCAAGTGTAATATATACAGGTGCTGATGTAGATGAAATGTCTGATGAAACACTAAGTGATAACTTAAAAAAATATGACGTCTATGCTAAACTAACTCCATCACAAAAAGAAAGAATAGTTAAACTCCTTCAAGAAGATGGCCATACAGTTGGTTATTTAGGTGATGGTATTAATGATGCTCCTGCACTACACAGCGCTGATATTGGAATTTCAGTTGACGGTGCAGTAGATATCGCTAAAGAAACAGCAGATATAGTTTTATTAGAAAAAGATTTGCTTGTTTTAGAAGAAGGTGTTGTTGAAGGAAGAAAAACTTTTGGAAACATCATTAAATATATCAAAATGGCCGCAAGTGGTAATTTTGGTAATATGATCGCTGTTATAGTTGCTAGTATTTTTCTACCATTTTTACCGATGTTACCAATTCATATCTTAACGCAAAATTTATTAAATGACTTTTCTCAGTTAGGAATGCCATTTGATAAAGTAGATGATTCTTATTTATTAAAACCTAGAAAGTGGAACACCAAAGGTATTAAAAGTTTCACCTTTATTATGGGGCCTTTAAGTTCAGTTTTTGATATTTTAACTTTTATTGTTTTATGGTACTTTATTAAAGCTAACACGCCAGCAATGGCGCCACTATTTCAAGCTGGTTGGTTTGTCTTTGGAACTGTTTCTCAAATTGTAGTTATTTATGCAATTAGAACAGAAAAAATTTCTTTCATTCAAAGTTTACCTTCAAAAATATTAGTTTTTTCAACAATATTTATTACTGCTTTAGCAATTTTAATAGGTTTTACTAATATTGGTGGTGTAATTGATTTAGCTAAATTACCGCTAATTTATTTAGCTTGGTTATTTGGTTTAGCCCTACTTTATGTTGTTAGTGTAGAAATTGTTAAAAAACTTTATCTTAAACGTTATGGTGAATGGATGTAAAGCGATTTTATATTGTTTATACAATGTAAAAATGATAATATATTAACTGAGGTAATTGAATTATGATGACAAAAAGAAAAACTAAAATAGTCTGTACAATTGGTCCAGCAACTAACACTCCAGAAATGATTGAAAACTTAATTTTAGCAGG
>CAZYSQ010000033.1:0-14493 GCA_964649865.1 uncultured Acholeplasmataceae bacterium | reverse complement strand
AAGCAGAAATCTGCTTTTTTATTTTCTTGCATAATAGCCATGTGACTTACCGCCACCACCTCTAGCGCCACCGCCAGAAGAATTAGTAATAATTAATAAAATTAAATTAAAACCAGATGTTCCTAGTAGTAAAACAATTGCGACTATGAAAAAGGAAACTTGAAGAGGTGAAAAAGTAAATTTATCACTATCTAGTTTTCTTGTAATAGTATATTGTTCATAGTAATAATCTTCTGAGTTTAAAAAATAATCATAAACCCAGTTAGGATTATATCCATAAATTCTTACAGCAGTTAATTCAATTAATTCGTAATATAAATTAACTATTTTAGCATCGTAATCATTTGTGGAGCCATAATTATAAAAGTGTTGGTCAATTAAATTAGCCATTTCAAAGGCTGAAATAAAAGTACTCATTTTAGTTCCTATTTCAAATAAGAGATCATCAAAAACATACTCTTCTCCTATTTCTTGATAGCCCATTAAAAGTAAAATGCCTAAATCATTTTTACCAATTTTATAAGTGTTAAATATTTTTGTAGAATCGATAAGCTCTGCTTTATTGTAAGTACCAACAACAATTTGAACTCCCATTAAGTCTTTAGGATTATCTAAATCAGTAGTAGTGTCTTCAAAATAGTCTTTTCCGTCAAGAAAAATATACCATTTAGTTGAATTTAATAAAACATTAATTGAGTCATTAATATAAAATTCTTTAGTTGGTTTATTAATGGTTTTTTTTCTTGAATTGCGGTAGTCAATAAAGACAAATACTAAAAGAGCAATACTAATAATTAATAATATTGGTTTTAGTAGTGATTTAGAGTTTTTCATATTAATTAGTTAAAAGTTGGAAGTGTAGTTTCAAATATAGGAACTACATAATCATCTATTTCTTTAAAACCTCCTAAAAATAATTTGTTTGGGAAAATGGAGACTAAAATGTTGTATGTAGCAACTTTTTCATTGTAGTTGTTTATCGCAAAAGTTACTGCGTTAGTAGAAGCCGAAAACTCAGCCATAAAACCACTAGTTAAACCAATAGTATTCCAAGCAGCAGGATTGTCTTCTAAATAAGAAACTAAACTAATGAAAGTAGATTCTATAATTTCTGTTTTTTCTTCTGCTTCATCATAATCTTTACGCCCTAGTGCATTAGCAAAAGCAGTTCTAGCAGCCATAATTGCATCAATTTGTGTATTTATTTGTGCATTTGCGCTTTCAATTGCATCGATAAAGGCAAAAACTTTATCATATCTACCAGAATAAGCCGTATAAATTTTTGTTTTTTCTTGAGAAACAATGTTTTTGGCTTTAGTAGCACCGTTATAAGCTTTAATCCAAAGCGTTCCTACTACAATTAAAAGAATAACTAAAATTGCACTAGTAATGATGACAATTATCTTTTTATTCATAGAATACCTCCATTTTATGATGGTTAAATTATATTGTTTTGCGAATAAAAGATAAAATGATGTGCTTTATTTTTAAAAAATCTTTTAAAATAAGTGATTTTTAAGTAGTTTTTACTATAAATTATGAGTAGTTATAATTATTGTAAATTAATTAAGTTAAGTTGCATATTGCTTGACATTATTATATAATAATAAAGGATATAACGATGAAAATAGGCACTTAAGTGCCAGTCATATATGAGGTGAAGATGGATAAATTAATTTTTAAGGCTATTAGTGATGAATATAATAGACAACAAAATCATATTGAGCTGATTGCTTCTGAAAACTTTGTTTCATTAGATGTTTTAAAAGCAGGGGGCTCTATTTTTACGAATAAATATGCTGAAGGTTATCCTGGAAAAAGATATTATGGTGGTTGTGAATTTGCCGATGTTGTAGAAAACTTAGCAATTGATCGTGTTAAAGAATTATTTAATTGTAATTTTGCGAACGTTCAACCACATTCAGGAAGCCAAGCAAATATGGCTGCGATTAGAAGTTTAATTAATCATGGCGATAAAATATTAGGAATGAAGCTTGATAGTGGTGGACATTTAACGCATGGTTATAGATTATCTTTTTCTGGTCAAGATTATGTTGGTGTTACTTATAGTGTAAATAAAGAAACAGAAGAACTTGATTACGAAGAAATCAAAGAAATTGCATTAAAAGAAAAACCACAATTAATAATTGCAGGGGCAAGTGCTTATGCTAAAATTATTGATTTTAAAAAGTTTAGAGAAATTGCTGATTTAGTAGGTGCTTATTTACTTGTTGATATGGCTCATATTTCGGGATTAATTTGTACTGGTCTTCATCCAAGTCCTTTTCCTTATGCAGATGTTGTAACTTCAACAACTCATAAAACTTTAAGAGGACCTAGAGGTGGAATTATTTTAACTAATAATGAAGAGTTAGCTAAAAAAATAGACCGTAATGTTTTTCCAGGTATTCAGGGCGGACCGCTTGTTCATATTATTGCGGCAAAAGCAATTGGTTTTTATGAAGCGTTAAAGCCTGAGTTTAAAGCTTACCAACAACAAGTTGTTAAAAATGCAAAAACATTAGCTAAAGAATTAGAAAATTATGGTTTTAGAATTGTAAGTGGAGGAACTGACAATCATTTAGTTTTAGTAGATTCATTTAATAGTATTGGAATGACTGGTAAAGAAGCGGAAGAACTATTAGGTGAAATGAACATTACAATAAATAAAAATACAATTCCTTTTGATACACAAAAACCATTTATTACAAGTGGAATGAGACTTGGAACACCAGCAATGACTTCTAGAGGTTTTAAAGAAGAAGAAATGAAGTGGGTTGCGAAAATGATTTATGATGTGTTAGTTAATAAAAAAGATATTAAAAGTGAAGTTATTGAAAAATTGAGAAATTATCCAATATATAAAGAGGTGGAAATATGATAGAAAAGACAAAATATATCCCAGATGGTAAAAAAGGTAGAGTTAATTCTCCTTTAATTGAGTATAAAGATGCTAAATATTTATACTTCCCTACTGGTGATTTAAAGTGTCCAGTTGGAGAAACTTGTGTTTTTGATGGTGATTACGTTAAAGTAGGACAATTAATAGGCACAAGAAAAGGAGCTTTCTTTGAACAACCAATTCACTCAACAGTTAGTGGAAAAGTAATTGGAATTGAAAAGAAACTTCATGGTAGTAGTGGTGACAGTGTTGATTGCTTAATTATTGAAAATGATTTTAAGTATGAACTTTGTCCAAAATGTAAACCTAGAACAAAAGAAGAAATAGAGGCATTAACTAAACAAGATTTTGTCGACATTTTAAAAGATTCAGGTTTATCGGGATTAGGTGGAAGTGGTTTTCCAACTTATGTAAAATTTCAAACTGATAAAGAAATTCATACTGTTTTAGCTAATGGTGTTGAGTGTGAACCAATTATTGTTAGCGATTATCAAATTATGATGAATAAAACAGAGAGAATAGTTAAAGGTTTAGTTTACTCAATGAAAGCTTTAAACGCTAAAAAAGGTGTTATTGCAGTTAAGAAGAAATATCCTGAGTTAAAAGAAGTCTTTAATGAAGTATTAGCTAATTATACTGAAGATATTGAAGTTAAATTTGTTGGTAATCATTACCCACAAGGCTGGGAAAATGACGCTATTAAACATGCTTTGGGTGTTAAAGTTCCAGTTGGTAAATTAACAAATGAATATGGAATAATTGTTTTAAACGTGACAACTCTATATGGTATTTACCGTGCGGTTGAAAGAAGAATGCCTATTACTGAAAGATACTTTTCTATTTATGGTGAAGGTATTAAAGAACCTAAGAGTTTTAACGTAAGAATTGGAACTCCAGTAAGAGATTTAATTGAATTAGCTGGTGGTTATATTGATGAAGAAATTCCTAAAGAGTTAGTAGTGGGTGGTCCTATGATGGGAACAAACATTACAAGTGATGATTTCTTTATTAGTAAAACAACTACTAGTTTAATTGTAAATAATCATGAAGTTCCTAAAGAATTAGAGTGTATTAGTTGTGCAAGTTGTGTTTATTCTTGTCCAGTTGATTTAAAACCTGTTCAAATAATGAATGCATATAAAGCACGTGATAAAGATCAAGTAAAAGATCTTGATGTAAATAGATGTATTGAGTGTGGGTTATGTAGTTATACATGTCCAGCTAAAATACCTTTAACAGATATTATGAAACAAGCTAAACGTTTCATTAAGGCATAGGAGAGATAAGTTATGGTTACTTTTATGAAATCAAATGCACCTTATGTAAGAAAAGAAACATCAGTAAAAAGAATGATGAGCGATGTTTTAATTGCTTTAATTCCATTAGTGTTGTTTAGTGTTTATAAGTTTGGTGTTCAAGCATTTATAAGAATTGTTATTGCAGTAAGTATAATGATTTTTGTTGAATGTTTAGTAGTAATGTTAAGGCATCGTCCTCACCCAATTAGAGTAAAAGGTTTTAAAGCTCGTTTTATTGATAGATTTAAACAAATTACAGTTTTAAATATTATTACTCCAGCAATTAGTGCAATTATCTTTTCGATGATGATTCCTGCTTATATTGGAATTTATGCAGTTATTATTAGTGCTGGTTTAGGAATTTTATTTGGAAAATTAGTTTTTGGTGGTTTAGGTGGAAACATCTTTAATCCAGCTGCTGTTGCATTTATTATTGCTTTAGTTTCTTTTGGAGCAAGTTTTAAATATGGTGGTCCAGATTTAGTTGCAGGCTCAACTGCTTTAGGAGCTTTAGGAAATGATTTATTAAATATTCCTAACACTTTACAAAACTACTCTTTATTAGAACTCTTTTTAGGTAATGTACCTGGAGGAATGGGTGAAGTTAGTGCACTTTTAATTTTAATTAGTGGTATTTATTTATTTGTAAGAAAATCAGCAGATATTAGAATTTTTGCATCATTCTTAGTAACTTTTGTTGTATTAATGGTTGTTTCTGCATTAGTTGTTAAAGAAAACATTTTAGATGTAGTATTATTCCAAACATTAAGTGGCGGTTTATTATTTGGAGCAACATTTATGGCAACAGATCCAGTAACTGCACCAGTAACTGCACCTGGTAGATATATATATGGGTTATTACTAGGTAGTTTAGTTGTGTTAATTAGATTATTTGGTTCACATACTGAAGGGGTTGCTTTTGCAATTTTAATTGGTAATATGTTTGTTCCATTAATTGATTATTACAAATGGAGCAATCCAAGAGTTGGTTGGAAAGTTTTAACTGGTCTTGGTGTTACACTGGCAATAATGGCTTTAATAGTCGTTGTTGGTTTAGGAGGTTTTTAAAATGAAATTATTTAAAACAGCCATAATCCTTACATTAGTTGGTATATTATGTGGTGCTTTAATTGGTTTTGCAAACTATATAACTGAACCAATTATTGAATCTAACAAAAGAAAAGAAGCAATGCAAGCATATAAAGGTTTCTTTGAAGATTTAGAAGATATTAATGAAAAAGAAGTTAGCGAAGATTCAGTTTATTCAGTAATCGAAATTATTAAAGCTAACAAAGTTATTGGATACGTCTTTAAAGCAAAAGGGACAAACCCAAGAGGATTAATTGACCTTGCATTAGCGATGACAGTTGAAGGTAGTGTTAAAGGTGTTAAAATATTAGACACACAAAACACAGTAGGATTTTATGACCAATATAACCAAGCGTTAGATAGTATTGGCGGAAGTCTTGATGATGTTAGTGGAATTGATATTATCGCAGGGGTGACTCAGTCTGGTAGCTTGTTAGATAAATTAATTAAAGATATTAAAAAAGAAGCAAGCAAATATTTAGATGTAGTTGATCCTGATCAAGTATATAAAGATATGTTTGAAAACTTTAATACTAAAGAAACAGACACTAGCTTTGTAGCGACAGAGTTAGTTATAAACAAAGAAATTATTAAAGATAAAGATGGAAATGAAATTGGTTATACTTATACACTAGAAAATATTGCCAACAACATTCCAAATCATGATACAGCTAAATTAACTTTATTAGTTGGATTAGATAGTAGTAATAAAGTTTTAGGTGTTCAAACAATTTTAAGCGAACACACACCAGGTTTTTATAAGTTACATATTGAAAGATATCCAGCTTTGAAAAACAGATTATTAGCTGAAATTAATTATGCTAGTGAGTACGGAGATGAAGTTGACGGAGTAACAGGCTCTACGGCATCTGTCTCATCTTTATGGATAGATGAGTTAATTGAAGCACTTAAAGAGGTGGTTTTACCATGAGTAGAGAAAATAGAAATTTAATTATTAATGCTTTAGTTTTTTTAGTTATTGGTGTAGTCTTTTTAGTTGGTATGACGCAGTATGGTAAAGTTAAAGAATTAAAAAATTACCAACAATATTTTAGCGAAGCAACTAGCTTTAAAAAAGAAACATTAAGCGCAAGCCCATTAACTGAAAAAATAACGCTATATAAAGGAAAAGAAGTAGTTGGTTCTATTTATATCGGCCAAGATTCAGCTGAAAATATTCCAACACACCCACAGTGGTCATTATTAAAACTTCAAGTTAACGTTGATAAAAATGATAAAATTATGGAAGTTATTGTTTTAGAAAATGAACACACACCTAGCTTTTTTGCAAGTGTTGAACAATACTTGCCACAACTTAAAGGTGTAAGTTTAATAGATTATAAAGACGTTGATGAAGTTGCTGGAGCAAGTGAATATTCAATGCCAATTGTAACAGCGATTTTAAATAAAGTAACGCTTATACAAACAGGTAAAGAACCAAATCCAGCTAAACCTAAAGATCCATACATTATTATCTTTGGTGATTATAAAACAAAAGAAGAAGACGCTAGTTTTACTCCAACAGCTTTAGTTTTAAGTAAAGAAATAGTTAAAGATGATAATGATAATGTTTTAGGTTATGCTTATACACTAGAAAATGTTGCTAATAACATTCCTTATCACGCAACAGCAAAATTAACTTTAATTGTTGGTTTAGATAGTGAAAATAAAGTAATTGGAGTTCACACTAAATTTAGTGAACATACAGCTGGGTTTTATAAACTTCACGAAGATCGTTATGATGACTTAAAAGACCGTTTATTAGCAGATATTAACTACGCTAGTGAGTATGCAGACGAAGTTGATGGAGTGGCAGGCTCTACTGCATCTGTCTCATCTTTATGGATAGATGAGTTAATTGAAGCGTTGAAGGGAGTGTTAGAGTAATGGAAAAAACAGCAACACTAAAAAAGAAAGATGTCTTTTTAACTGGTATTTTTAAAGAAAACTCAATTTTTAGAATGACACTAGGAATGTGTCCGGCTTTAGCTGTTACATCAAGTTTTGAAAGTGCACTAGGAATGGCTATTATGGTAGTAATCGTTTTAGCAATTACAAACACTATTATTTCACTTGTTAGAAACTACATCCCAAATGATGTTAGAATTCCATCATATATAGTAATTATCGCAACAGCAGTAACAATCTTAAAAATGTTTGTAGATGCTTTTGCGCCAGCTTTAGCAGGAAGTTTAGGAATTTTCATTCCTTTAATAACAGTTAACTGTATTGTATTAGGAAGAGCGGAATCATTTGCTAGTAAAAATGGAGTTTTATTATCATTATTAGATGGTTTAGGTAGTGCTCTTGGTTTTGGACTTAGTTTAGTAACTATTTCACTATTTAGAGAAGTATTAGGAAAAGGTTCATTAACACTTGGTTCTTTACTTCCTTTAGGATTTGAAACTACAATTAACTTATTTCCTAGTTTTGGTATTTCAATGTTAGTTCAACCAATGGGTGCTTTCTTAGTAATAGGGTCAATTTTAGCAGGTATTACTGCTTATGAAAATAACAAAGACTTTAAAGCTAAGATGAGCAAAGCGAAAGGAAGATAATAATGGGCACAATGGGAATTTTATTAGCCGCTTTAATTAGCGCAATGTTAATTAATAACGTTTTATTAATGCAGTTTTTAGGAATTTGTTCGTTTTTAGGAATTTCTAAAAAAATGAGTAATGTTTGGGGAATGAGCGCAGCAGTTATAGTTGTAATGCTTATTTCTACAGCAATTACATATCCACTTTATTATTATGTTTTAGTACCTTTAAAGATTGGTTATATTAATACGATTGCTTTTATATTAGTAATCGCTAGTATCGTTCAGCTTATTGAAATGTTTTTAAAGAAATTTGTAGAACCTCTATATCGTGGTTTAGGAGTTTATTTACCTCTTATTACGACAAACTGTGCTGTTTTAGGAGTAGCTTTAAGTGTTTTAGACGTTAATATTGCAAGTAACTTCCTAGAAGCAATCTTTGTAACATTAGGTAGCGCTCTTGGTTATAGTTTAGTTATTATCGCTTTTAGCGCAATTAGAATTAAACTTGATGTTAAAGATGTTCCAAAAGCTTTTAAAGGAATGCCAATTGCTTTAGTTACAGCAGCATTAATGAGTTTAGCATTTATGGGTCTTGCGGGGTTGATTTAAATGCATTTATTATATGGAGCACTCTTTTTAATTGTAATAATTGGTGGTTATATTATTACTAGTTATTATAATAAGAAAACAGAAATACCTGAGTCTTGTAAAGAAAAATACGTAGAAGCTCAAAATTGTACTTTATGTGGACAAAGAAATGTTTGTTCAATTCATAAACTACAAGAAATTATGAAGGAGACAAAAATATGACAGAAGTATTATTTGCCGTACTTACAATCGGTGGTTTAGGTTTAATTTTAGGAGTTGGACTTGCTTTTGCGAGTAAATATTTAGAAGTAAAAGAAGATGAGAGAATTGAAGTTGTTTCTAAAATGTTACCTCAGTATAACTGTGGATCATGTGGAACTCCTAGTTGTCATGCTTTTGCAGTAGAAATAGTAGCTGGTAGAGCAGGAAGCATTAGAAGATGTAAACCTGGTAAAGTTGATGTTCATTTTAATCCAATTTTAGAATATTTAAAAGAACATCCAAATGATGATGGTACGCCAGTAAATATTAAATTATAGTTTAAAGAACGCTTAAGGCGTTCTTTTTTTATGAATACTAATGACATTAACATAAAGATATGTAACATTTTTCATAGTTGATAATATCTTTTTGATTTAAAAACTGTTTATGATAATATTTTCTTTAATCATAAATAGAAATGGAGAAGATGATGAAAACAAATAAAAAAGAAATGTTTTTAGGATATATTTCAATAATATATAGTATTACTTTACTCTTTGTGTTAGTGAGTAATTTTACAAATAGGACAAGCGAGCATTGGCGCTTCTTTTATGCATTTACGCAACAATCTAATATTTTAGCGCTACTTTGGTTAACAGTTTTTGGAATTACAGCATTTAAGCCTAATAAATTAGGAGAGTTTGTTAGAAATAATACAGTAATGATTGCTTTAACAGTTTATTTATCTATTACTTATTTTATTGTGGCATTAGTTTTAGATCCAATTTATGTAGGCCAGTTTCAACCCGCAAAAAGTTCTAGTGAATTATGGTTACACCATTTGACACCAATTTTTGTATGGGTAATGTTTTTCTTAGTTAAAGGAGCGGGAGAAGTTAACTTTAAAAAGTCATTATTAGTACTTGTTTATCCACTTTTTTATACTGTTCTTAACTTAGTTATTGGCTCTACAGTTAAATATGAAGATGGTAGTAAAGCCTTTGCTTACGGCTTTATTAATCCAGCATCATATGGGGGAAATTATTTAATCTTTATGGGTGTTATTTTAGGACTTTTATTAGTGTTTTCTCTTTTTACTGTCTTAGTCACAAAACTAAAAGTCTTTTTAACTAACAACTATCATAATGAATAAATAATAATAAAATAGTGAATTAAGCTCTCAAAATATTGAGAGTTTTTTTAAAACTTAAAATAAGGTAAAATAGAAGTATGAAAAATATTAAGATATATATTACTAACATAGGAAATATAAATGAAAATTTGATCACAAAAGAACTACATGAAAAGATACTTACTTATGGGTCAGAAAAGGTAAGATTAGAAGCTTTAACGAGTGCTTCATTTTTAAGAGAGTTATTAATGGAGAAAAAGATATCAAATCCAACTTTTAAACATAATAAATTTGGTAAACCATATTTAAAAAATGATGAGCATTATTTTAATATTTCTCATAGTTATAATTATCTTGCGGTTGTATTCGCACAAGAAGAAGTAGGCATAGATATCGAATTAATAGACTTTAAAGCAGCTAGAGTAAAAAGAAAGTTTACTGATCTTGCTACGCTTGGAAATGAAGCGGATTTTTATACTAAGTTATGGGTTTTAAAAGAAGGTTTTATGAAATATTTAGGAGTAGGTATGACGATACCTTTAAAAGAAATTACTATTGAGGTTACAGATGAAAAAGAAGATCTTTTTAAAGTGTCTTACTTAAATAGTTCAACTAGTTGTAGGGTTGTTAAGTTTGAAGATTATTATATTGGTGTTTGTCTAGATAACATTAGTAATTATAACTTAACAATAGAAAGAAGGTTTTAATGAAAATTTTATTTATTTATAATCCTGAAAGTGGTAAAGGAAAAATAAGAACCAAACTTGCATATATAGAAAAATACATCTTAAACCTTAAACATGAATTAGTAATAAAACCAACAAGAAAACCACTTGATGCATATAATTATTCTCTTAACTCAAAGGGCTATGATATGGTTTTAGTAGCCGGTGGAGACGGTACTTTAAATGAGTCAGTTAATGGCATCATGGAACTAGTAGAAAAGCCTTTAATAGGCTATATTCCAACTGGAACAGTTAATGATGTAGCCCATTTAATTGGTATTCCTAAAAATATAAAAAAAGCACTTAAAATTATTTTTGAAGATAAAGTTATTAAAAAAATTGATATTACAAAACTTAATGACAAATATTTTGTTTATACTTGTGCAACAGGAAAGTTTGCCAAAGCATCTTATGATATTAAAAGAAGTTTAAAGAAAAAATATGGAGTTTTTGCTTATTTGTATAGAGGGACTCAGGAACTTTTTAAAGATTATTATATGGCTGCAGATATTACTTATGATAAAGGAAGATTTAGAGGACCTTATAGCTTACTGTTATTTTTAAATGGACCAAGAGTTGGTGGTTTTAGATTGTTTAGATTAAAATCAAAGTTAGATGATGGAATGATTGAAGCAAGGTTTTTTAAAAGAGAGCCTGGGATGCTTTTTAGAATGTTTGGTTTTTTCGCTAGTAGAGGTTTATATGATACTAAGAAAAATAAAACAATAAGCAGTACTAAGTTTAAGGTTGAAATAAATAAAAATAGTGAGTGGAATATTGACGGTGAATATGCCTTTAATGGAGGCGCTAATATTGAAGTATTAAATAGGGCAATAAAAATAGTAATTAATGAAAAAAAGAAGAAGTTGTTCATTCACTAGAAACAACTTTTTTTATTATTTACCGTTATTTATAACGATATCAACAATAATGAATGAAAGCGCTTGAATATCTAATTAAAATATGTTATATTTTTAGAGGACAACACAAGGAGGAAAAGTAATATGATTATTGGGATACCCAAAGAAATTTTAAAGGGCGAACTACGCGTATCTGGAACGCCAACAACTGTCAAAAAGATGGTAAATGATGGACATACTGTTTTAGTTGAAAAAGATGCTGGTGAAGGTTCTTTTTATCATGATGAACAATATGTAGAAGCAGGCGCAAAAATTATTAGCGATGTTCGTGAAATATATAAAGAAGCTGATGTAATTTTAAAGGTTAAAGAACCACAAATTAATGCAGATTACAACACGCATGAAATTGAAATGATGAAAGAAGGTCAAGTTTTAATTACTTTCTTACATCCTGCAAGTCCAAGTAACCATAAAATGGTTTTAGACTTACAAAATAAAGGAATTACTTCATTTACTTTAGATGGTGTTCCTAGAATTTCAAGAGCACAATCAATGGACGCATTATCTAGTATGTCAACTGTAGCTGGTTATAAAGGTGTTATAACTGCCGCTAATGGTTTAAGTAAGTTTTTACCAATGATTGGTAGTGCAGTAGGAATGATTAGACCAGCAAATGTTTTCGTTTTAGGAGCGGGCGTAGCTGGATTAAGAGCGATTGCAACAGCTAAAGGTTTAGGAGCACAAGTATTTGCATCTGATATTAGAGAAGATGCAGTAGAACAAGCAATGAGTTTAGGCGCTAAAATTGTAGATTTAGATGTGCCACGTAAAGTAGCTGTTTCTAAAGATGGTAAACATGCTAATCAATTACCAGAAAAATATTTACAACAAGAAAGAAAAGCAATTGAAAAAACAGTTTTAGAAGCTGACATCATTATTCTTTCTGCATTAGTATTTGGTAAACAAGCACCAATTTTAATTACAGAAGAAATGGTTAAAAATATGAAACCAGGATCATACATAGTTGATATATCAATTGACCAAGGTGGAAACTGTGCTTTAACAAAAGCAGGAGAAGTAGAAACTCATTATGGTGTTACTATTGATGGTACTAAAAATATTCCTGGAACTGTTCCAACTAGTTCAACTTATATGTTTTCTGAAAATATTTATAATTTACTTAAATATATGGTTAAAGACAATCAAATTAAAATTGATATGAAAGATGAAATTATTAGTTCTACAATTGTAACAAACAATAAAAAGTTGTTACATAAAGGAACACTAGAAGCGATGGGTAAATAAGATGGAAACAATTCAATATATTTTAATTGGAGTGTTTGTCATAGGTGCAATTGTTGGTTATTTATTAATTAGTAATGTACCTTCGTTATTACATACACCATTAATGAGTGGAATGAATGCTCTTTCTGGAATTACGCTTGTTGGAGCGCTTGTAGCACTTGCTTTAGTAACTACAGATGAGATTCCTCAAATGATATTAGCAGGACTTGCAGTAATGGTTGCGACTATTAATATTTTTGCAGGGTTTACTGTAACTGATCGTATGTTAGAAATGTTTAGAGGTAAAAAAGATGAGTGATTTAATGTATTATGTTTTATCAGGACTTCTAATATTTATTATTATGATGGGTATTTATTTAATGAGTAAAGTTAAGTATGCTAAGTTAGGAAATAACTTAAGCGCAATTGCAGTTTTTGCGGCAGTAATATTAACACTTATTAAATATGATATTCTTGATGCGTGGGTTATTTATATCTTTGTTGGTGTAGGGGCAGTTATTGGTGTTTATTTAGCTTATAAAGTTAAAATGATTAATATGCCTCAAATGATTGCGCTTTTAAATGGTTTAGGTGGTTTAGCATCATTAATTGTTGGTGCTTTTGCTTATTTTGGTGTTGGTGTTGATACTTTAAATGCTTTCGCTCAAATTGTTGCGGTAATTGCAGTAGTAATAGGTACAATTACATTTGTTGGAAGTTTAATAGCAGCTTTAAAACTTCACCGCGTTATTAGTCAAAAACCAGTTAAAGTTAAGTTTTATGCTTTTATTGTTGGGTTCTTATTTTTAGTTCAACTTATAGCTATTGCGATTAGTCCATTTATTAGTCAAATTGATGGTTTTAGTAGTTTATTATTTATGATACTTGTCGTTTTAGTTTCAACAGTCTTTAGTGTTATTTTTACACTAAGAATTGGCGGAGCAGATATGCCTATTACAATTTCTTTATTAAATAGTTTCTCTGGTGTTGCAGGTGCTATTTCTGGTTTAGCGATTGGAGACGTATTATTAGTAGCTATTGGTGGTATTGTTGGAGCTTCTGGTTTAATTCTTACTGAAATAATGTGTAAAGCAATGAACAAAAGGTTGATTGACATATTATTAGGTAAAACTAGTGGTGGTTCAAAAGTTGTTGAAAGTGCTGATGAAGAAGTAGATAATACAGAAAAAGTAGATTATAAAAAAGCTTACAAAGAAAGTAAAAGAGTTATTATCGTACCTGGTTATGGGATGGCAGTTGCTCAAGCTCAATTATTAGTTAAAAGATTAGCTGATAAAATGAAAAAAGAAAATAAAGAAGTAAAATATGCAATTCACCCAGTAGCTGGTAGAATGCCAGGACATATGAACGTATTACTTGCAGAAGCTAATGTTGATTATGAAGATCTTTATGATATGGATATGATTAATGATGAGTTTAAAACAACTGATTTAGTAATTGTAGTTGGCGCAAATGACGTTATTAATCCTAAAGCTAAAACACATGAAGGAACCCCTATTTATGGAATGCCGATATTAGATGTTGATCAAGCAAAAAATATTTTTATCTTTAACTATGACACTAATCCAGGCTATAGCGGAGTAACTAACTCACTATATAATAAAAATAACGTAGAAATGTTTTTAGGGGACGCTAAAGAAACATTAGAAAAGTTTATTAATGAAGTTTAATTAAAATTAAAAAACAGTTAAATAAAGCCATAATCCGAGATAGGATATGGCTTTTTAAATAAAAAAAACAAACTTTAAAGCTTGTTTATTCGTAATGGCAGGCCCAGCAGGATTTGAACCTACGAGTGACGGAGTCAAAGTCCGTTGCCTTACCGCTTGGCTATGGGCCTAATTAATAAAT
>CAZYSQ010000032.1:0-14528 GCA_964649865.1 uncultured Acholeplasmataceae bacterium | reverse complement strand
CAGTAATTGACAAGCCTTCTCCACATCGCTATCAAACTTATAAAAAAGTAGCAAAAACGTTAATTAAAAATGAAGATATTAGTCAAAAAGAAATTAAAGAATTAAAAGCTTCTATACATGATGCAATGTTACTACAAATTAAATTAAATGAAATTTTTAATTCTACTTTAAAAAAGAAAATTAATAAACTAATATTTGCTCACGCAAAAACTGTTTTTATTTCCACTGCAGTTTCTCAAAATGGACGACTTGATTTAATCGCTTCTTTAGTAGTTAATGTTAGACTTATAAAAGAAATTGTTAAAACTTGTGGTTTTAGACCTAACTTTAAAAACTTATCAAAACTGACAATTAAAGTATTCGCAACAGCTTTAATAGCAGAAGGACTAGAAAATATTGATTTTAGTGAAATGCTTCCAGGAAATATTCAATCAGCATTAAGATCAATTCCATTTGCGAAAATAGTAACTGAATCATTGTCACAAGGAATATCAAATGCAATTTTAACATTAAGAATAGGTATTATTACAAGAAAATATTTATTTGCAGATAGTAAAGAATTAACGAGAAATTCTATTAGAAAAGGTGCATTTATTGAAACTGTAAAAATGTTACCAAGTGTAATAAAAGATTCTTTTAGTAATTTTCCAGAAAAGTTTAAAAATATCTTTAAGAAAAAAGAAGATGAAAACGTTGAAGCTGAGGCTTAAAAAGAGTAAAAGTACTTAATCTTTTAAATATAAGTAATTTATTATATTTTTGTTGACAAAGAGTGATAAATAAGGTAAAATAAACGCGTTGTGTAAAAGTACCACATAGAAAAGGTCTTAAAATACTTAAAAAGTTACCTTAATAGTGAGTCTTCAATATGAAAAGGAGGGTAAAATTATGTATGCAGTAGTACAAACTGGTGGTAAACAGTTAAAAGTTGAAGTAGGTCAAGAAATATTTGTTGAAAAACTTGAAGCAAATGTTGATGATAACGTTACTTTAGATGAAGTTTTATTAGTTAGTGATAAAAAAGTTTTAGTAGGTACACCTTTTGTTAATGGAGCTAAAGTTGAATGTAAAGTTCTTAAACAAGGTCGTGGTAAAAAAATTATCGTTTTCAAATATAAACCTAAAAAGAACTACAAGAAAAAACAAGGTCATAGACAACCTTATACTAAGTTATTAGTTGAAGCTATTAAGTTTTAATAATGATTTATTATAAAATTGTTAATGGCTATGAAGTAACTGTTCATGGTCATGCTAATTACGAAGAAGAAGGAAAAGATATTGTATGTGCAAGTGTTTCTACAGCAATTATCTTAACAAGCAATTTAATTGAACGTTTTAATGATCTAAGTTTAGTTGAAATTAAACTAGATGAAGGAGATTTTTATCTTAAACCGAAAAAATTAAATGATCGATTAAAAGTTTTAATAGATAACTTGATTTGGACACTTAGTGAACTAGAAAAACAATATCCAGATTACATCAAAAGGAGTGATTTCAATGTTTAAATTAAATATTCAATTATTCGCCTCTAAAAAAGGGGTTGGATCTACTAAAAATGGAAGAGATTCTCATTCTAAAAGACTTGGTAGTAAACTATCAGACGGACAATATGCTAAAGCAGGCGCTATTATTTACCGCCAAAGAGGCACAAAAATTCATCCTGGCACAAATGTGGGCAGAGGTGGAGATGACACTTTATTTGCTTTAATTTCTGGCACTGTTCGTTATGAACGTTTAGATAAAAAAAGAAAACAAGTTTCAGTTTATGAAGGATAAGGTCTCTTATCCTTTTTTATTAATATGTTTAAAGATTTAGTAATAATAGATGTCAAAGCCGGTAAAGGCGGAAATGGCATCGTTGCCTTTAGAAGAGAGAAATATGTAGAATTTGGCGGCCCAGCTGGCGGAGACGGCGGTAATGGTGGTGACGTCATTTTTGAGGCTAGTGATCAAATTAATACTTTAATTGATTTTGCTTATAATCGTCACATTAAAGCACTTGATGGAGATAATGGTTTAAATAAAAATAAAATTGGCAAAAATGCTCCACCGACAATTGTAAAAGTACCATTAGGTACTCAAGTATATGAAGTTGATAGTGATTTGTTGTTATTTGATTTTACAGAAAATGGTCAAAGAGAAATAATTGCTAAAGGTGGTAAAGGCGGTAGAGGTAATACTAGTTTTAAAACTCATAAAAATCCAGCACCATCATATAGTGAAAACGGTGATTATGGTGAAGAGCTTAAATTAAAGTTAGAATTAAAGGTATTAGCTGATGTTGGTTTAATTGGCTTACCTAATGCAGGGAAATCTACATTAATTAGCGCACTATCTAATGCTAAACCCAAAATTGATAATTATCCATTTACGACATTAAATCCTAATTTAGGAATTGTTAAAATTGATTTAGAAAAATCATTTGTGATGGCAGACTTACCAGGATTAATTGAAGGTGCTTCAACTGGTAGTGGGCTTGGAACACAATTTTTAAAACATATTGAAAGGTGTAGAATCTTAGTTCACTTAATTTCAATGAATGAATATGAAGTAGAAGATCCATACGAAGAGTTTTTAAAAATTAATAATGAGTTAAAACAATTTAACGAAGAATTAATAAAAAGACCAATGATAGTTTGTGCCACTAAAATGGATGTACCAAACGCAGACATTCAACTAGAAAAATTAAAAGAAAAACTGCCAAACGTAGAGATTTATGATATTTCAGTATTCAAAAACATAAACTTAAATGAACTTAAATTTAAGATTTATGAAGAAGTTTTAAAGACTCCTAAAATTGAAACAATGCCACTTCACAAGTTATATCAAGTAAGTAAAGAAACTTTTTATACAATTACACTTGCTGATGACGGTGTTTATGAAGTTGGTGGAGAAGGTTTTAAAAAAATCTTTGATAGAACAAACTTTAATAACCCAGAAGGAGTTAAAAGATTTGTTTATCAATTAGATAAATTTGGAATAACAGCCGAATTAAGAGAAAAAGGAGTTAAAAAAGGTGATGAAGTGAGAATTTTTGGTTACCTTTTTGAAATGTCTACTTAATAAAAATTAAAAACACAAAAAAAGTCCTAAGTAAATATTCTAAAGATGAATAAGAGTTAGGACTTTTTTATTATTTATTTTATTTGTTTTCTTTCTTTTTCTTTTTTTGTTTCAAATAATAATTTAGACCAATTGCAGCACCTGTAACTGGAACTATAATAATCAAGAAAGGAACTAAAAATACAATTACTTGTGAGGCAACTGTTAATAAGCTTTTAACAGCATTCCAGCCAGCTTGTAATGTAGTAGATAACTTATTTCCATAAGTTGGTGGATTAGGGTTACCTGTTGGTCCGTAAATCCAAATTGAAACAGTGCTATAGTCAACTAAAGAGTCATATGTGTTTAAAATACGATTAATTTTTATTAATTCTTGCTCAACTTCATAAATGCGTCTATTAATATTAATCATTTCATTAACATTTGCTGTTTCATATAGTTGTAATAATCTTGCAAGCTCATTTTCTAATGCCTCTTTAGATGCGGAAGAGTCTAAGTAATCTAAGGAAACATCCTTAGATGTTAAGGTGTAATTAGTAGTTTCATAATTACCTCTTAAATTATCAATAAAAGCATTTAATCTACTTGATTTAACTCGTAAAATTAAATAATTAGTAGAAGAAGTAGATGTTTCTTTTTCAACCCATTCCTCATCTTCTAATAAAGCTTTAATTGAAGCAGTAGTTTCTTCTAGTTTCTTAGCTTTTAAAGAAATATCAACAGTATAAATTATTTTCCTTTCAGATATTAAAATGTTTCCAGCAGAATCCATTATTCCTGTTTCATTATTGTAATCTTGATTTGGATCATAAGAACTTTTAGCTGAACATGAAACTAATAATAAAACCAAAAAAAGACTTATTGTTATCCTAAAAAAATTTCTTTTCATTTTATTCACCCCTTTCTTTTATAATACCATCTAAATTATAAAAATGATATATTAACTTATAAGAAGCGCTTAATAAGCTATGAGATGCATAAAAAGCTTCAATATCAATATTTTAAATAATATGATAAACTAATAATATAAAAATGAGGTGAAAAAATGGACTTGTTTGTTAAAGAATATCTCGTAAAAAATGAGAAAAAAAGACTTTTTATTGTTCATGGTATATGTGAGCATAGTGGCAGATATAAAGACTTTAGCGAAGCGCTAAATAAAAATGAAATATCAGTAATTACATATGATTTAAGAGGACATGGTAGAAGTCCTGGTAAAAGAGGCAGTATAAATAGCTTTAAAACGCATATTAATGATTTAACTGAGTTGATAAATGCTTATTATAATGAAAATGTTGAAAATATTTTACTTGGACATTCAATGGGAGCTTTAATAGGAAATTTATATATGGTAAGTAATCCAAAAGTTAGTAGATATATATCATCAGGAGCCCCGTCAGACTTTTTAGATAAAGTTAAGCTTTTTAAAACTATTCCTTATTGTCCGCTTAACTTTATTACTTTAAAAAATACTTTTGCGAATGGTTCACTTTCAAATGATAAAAAAGTAGAAGATGACTACACAAACGATCCTTTAGTATTGAAAAAATATAAATTAAAACTTGCTGGTCAAATGTTTGTTAGTGGAGTTAAGTATTTACATAAAAATATTAAAAACCATCAAACAACTACACTTTTTTTACACGGTGAAGAAGATAAAATTGTCCCTCATCAAATGAGTGTTAAACTTTACAATAAATTACCTAATCCAAATAATAAATTAATTATTTATCCAAAGATGCAACATGAAATACTAAATGAAATTGATAAAGCTAAAGTTTATCAAGATATTTTGGAGTGGATTTATGAGTAAATATGTAATTGCGATTGATCAAGGAACGACTTCAAGTAGAGTTGCAGTTTTAAATAAAAATGGGAAAATAGTTGAATTATATTCAGAAAACTTTAAACAAATTTATGTAAAAGATCAAGTTTTGCAAGATAGTGAACAAATTTATTTAGGTGTTAAAAATTTATTAGATAAAGCTATAAATAAATATCAAAAAGAAAACATAGTAGCAATAGGAATAACAAATCAAAGAGAAACAACTGTAATTTTTGATAAAGAAGGAAAACCTTTAGATTACGCTATTTCGTGGCAATCTAAGCATACGAAAGAAATATGTGATACTTGGAGTGTATTAGGTTATGCTCCTTTAATTAAATCAATTACTGGACTTGAGGTAAATCCATATTTTAGCGCTTCAAAGATGGTTTATTTTTTAAATAAAAAAGAAATTAAAGAAAAGTTATTAACTACAAAAGCTTATTTTGGTACTATGGATACTTTCTTACTTTACAAACTTACAAATGGCAAATCTTTTTATACTGATATTACAAATGCCTCAAGAACGATGGTTTATGATATTAATGAAAAAGAATATTCAAACAAGTTATTAAATCTTTTTAAAATACCTAAAGAAATGTTAGCACCAGTTAAAAGTAATCAAGCAGACTTTGGTTATTATAATGACATTCCCATTAAAGCAATGATTGGTGACCAACAAAGTGCTTTATTTGGACATTTAGGACTTACAACAGGAACAATGAAAGTAACATATGGAACAGGTGCTTTTATTTTAATGAATACTGGCAGTGAAGTTTATCATTCAAACTCAGGTTTAATTTCAACAGTATTTTATGAGTTAAATAACAAAACATACTATGCTTTAGAAGGATCAATATTTATTGCAGGCGCAAGTGTTTTATGGTTAAAAGACCAATTAAATGTTATTGCGGAAAGTTATGAAAGCGAACTTGAGGCGCTTAAAAGTAAAAATGAAATGTATTTTGTGCCAGCTTTTGTTGGGCTTGGTGCTCCTTACTGGGATAGTGATGTTAGAGGAGCTATGTTTGGAATTACTCAAGATATAAACAAAGCAGACGTTATTAAGGCAACTTTAAATGCGATAGCATATCAAGTGAAAGACGTTGTTGATGTCATGTTAAAAGAAGCTAAACTACCTTTAAAAGAAGTGCATATCGATGGCGGTGTTAGTAAAAATAACTATTTAATGCAATTTCAAGCTGATTTGTTAAGATGTCCTTTAATAAAACCAGAAGAAACTGAAATAACTGCACTTGGTGCAGGCTATTTAGCTGGACTTGGTAGTTTATATCCATCTTTAGATTACTTAATAGAAAAACAGCAACTTCTTAAAACTTTCGAACCTATTATTGCTTTTAAAGAAGCATCTAGATTGTATGAAGGTTGGAAGGTTGCTGTTAAGAGTGCTCAAAGTTATAAACCTTAATTTAATACTTAATCTCTAATTAAAGACTTTTTTAAAGCGACTTTATAATCTTTTGTTGAGCTTGCAATAGTCTTTTTTAAAGTGCGCTTAATTTTATAGATTTTACGCTCTTGATATTTAGTTAGAACTTTTTTACTTGCTTTAATTTTAAAGTCTCTTAATTTAGTTGTTTTAGTAATTTTAGCTGATGTTTTCTTAATAAGGTCAGTGTTTTTCTTAATCTTATTTTTATTAATTGTTTTTCTTCTTGTTAAAGAACTAGTAAGTTTAGCTTTATTTGCTTTATCTTTATTAGCTAAAGTAATAATGCGGTTTTTATATGATTTTTCTTTACTATTAGCTTCAAGTAAATTCTTTTTAATCTCATCTTGAATTTGCTTAATTTCTAAGTTAATTTCTTTTTTAATATTTTTAAGTTGATTACTATGTTCTTTTTTAGTTAATTTTTTGACTTCATTTTGGTTTAAGTTAAAGGCAATTAAAAGTTGTTTGTTTGATTCTGCAATATTTCTTTTCTCATCTTTCAGTTCTCTAATATTTAAAGAAGCAGTTTTAAGTTCTTTCTTTTGAACTTTACTAGCCGCGACTAATCTTCTTTTTAAAGCTTGGTCAAATGAATCATATAAAGTATTTAAATAACTGTCGAGTTCTTTTAATTGAGTATTATAAACTTTTAGATCTTTATGAGCATTTTTATCTAAATAAGAAAGTGATAATTGATAATTGTTAGTAAACTCTTGTTCAATTTTTAATTGTTCTTTTTTACTATAAATGTAAAGATGTTCAAGTAGTAAAGAAATAGTTTGGTGAAGATCATTAAAACTATTATCTATTGTTTGAAAGAAGTAGCTAATTCTTTTATCGAGAGATCCATCTTTACTATTTAAATATGTTGCGCGAATATTAGCAAACTCCTCTAGTAAAGAAAAACTTAGTTCATTAAACTTTTTAATAGTGTCTTCTAAGTCTAGAGTAGTTTGGTATAAAGGATTAGTTTCTTTACTATGATTTAATTCTAGTTCTTTAACTTTAGCATTTTTAATATCATCTAAATTATTAAATGAATGTTCTAGTGGCGCTAAACTGTTATTTAAAAGTGTCAGTTGGTCATTTTTTTCTTTAATAATTTGATTTGAGTTTTTAATTAATTGCTTATGTGAAGCAATTTTATTAGTTAAGCTATTATATTGAACTTTAAGCTGTTTAATAGTTTTTTTAGATTGTGCATCAAAGTGATGTTTTAAACCTTTAATTTGTCTAGCAATAATTAATTTAGTATTTTTAAAATCGGTTATTTCTGCTTCTAAAGTTTCAATTAATTGATAATCAATTAAAACAGAATTTCTGACATTTTTGATTTCTTCATTAACTTCTTCAAGTTTAGTAGTAACTTTTGCTTTAGTTTCTTCTGATTCGTCAATGATTTGTTTATATTTTTGGTCAAACTCTGTTAGTTTATGAGCTTCAATGTTATTTTTGATTTGTTTTGTTAATCTATTTAAGAGCTCAGCTAAAATAGTAGAACTAGTTGAAAGTTGATTAGTTAAAAGCTCTTTAAAAATATCTAAACTTTGTTTTAGTAAATATTCATCATTGTTGTTAATGTTAGATAAGAGCTCAAAAAATAAAGCGCGTTCATTAGAAAAGTTATCTAAAATATCAAAAAAAGTTTTTAAAATATTTTGAAGATGGTCATTTTCTAAAGCACTAGTTTTAATTGTTTCAAGAGCTTTGTTTGCATTAATATCTTTTTGTTTATTTAATTTTAGTTTTTCCATTTCAAAAGTTAGTTGCTCTTTTAAAATAGTTTCTTCAATATTTTTCTTTTCTAAATCAACTTTTAATTTAGCAGTTTCTTTTTCCACTTTAGAGTTATATTCAATAATGAAAATATCATCTTTATGTTTTTGTTGTAAAGTTTTTAAGTCATGAATAGCTTCATTAATGTATTTAGTCACAAACTCTTCTTTTACATGACCATCATAAATGTTTTTTTCATATTGAATAGCTAAATAATTGTCACCATGTAAATTGTTAAGTTCGTAAGTGTAATTATTTTTAAGTAAAGTTGACTCTAACTTTAACGAAAGAAGTTCTAAATGAGATTGATATAAAATAGTAGACTTGCTATTTAAAAAAGCCTCTCTTCGATAACTTTGTTCTAATGATAATAGACCACTTTCATTAAAATGAAGTAATCTAGCATTACTAACTTGCATGTCAAGAGGATGTATTTCAATACTTTGTTTTGATTCAATAATGTTTTTTTCATATTTATATAAGTTATTAGTTAAATTAGCAATTAAAGAGAAGTTAAGATCATGTATGTCTTGTTTTCTTTTGAAATATTTTAAACTAGCATTTTTCTTTTCATCTTTAATAAATCTTAAAGAGCGGTAAATGGCTTGCTTTTTTAAGTATTTTTTATTTAAATAAAATAAGTCTTTAAAGTAAATTTTTCTTCTTTCTAAAATTTTTGACTGAGTAATGTTTTCAAGTATTGCTAAACTATTTTCAATTTGCTTTTTATACTTTAAAAATGAATTTTCATAAGATTGTGACAAAGTTATTTGCTTAGCTTTTTGCTCATTAAAGTCTTTAATAGCGTCATTAAGCTGTTTAGTGTATTCGTTTTTTTCTGTTTGAAATAAAATATTAATCGATGTGATATCTTTGTTATAATGAGCTTTTAAAATGTTTTCTTGAGCTTCATGTGCTTTTTTTAGATCATCGATTTTATTATCAATTTTAATTAATTGGTTTTCAAATGCATCTAAAACAAGTCTAACTTCAGATTGAACTTGTTTTAGGAATTTTTCATTTTCGTCGTTTAATTTATTTATTTCTAAGTTTAGTAAAGTTTGATTTTTATCAATTAAAGTTTTATAGTTTTTGTTTACATCATTTATTTTATTATTAATAACTTCAGTGCTGTTATAGTAATTTTGTTTGTTATTTAAAATGTTTTCTTTATGTTTTTTAGAAAACTCGCTATATTCATTTTCTATATCATTAATTAAAATGTTTGTTTGAGCAATTATTTGATTTTCAAGTTTTTCGAATGAATCAAGGCGCACTTTAAAGTCGTTTTTTAAAGCAGCTAGTTTAGTTTCTAGCTCTTTACTTAATAAACTAGTTTTGCGTAAATAATTTCTTTTTTCTAAAACAAGTTTGTTATCAATTAATAAGTTATCTTTTTTTAACTTTTGTAATGATGATTCAAAAAGATTATTTGTTTCAGTTAGTTTTGCTAGTTTTTCGTTTTCTAAGCCTTTAATTTTATTATCTATTTCTTTTATTTGATTATCAAATTTTTGATTTAATTCATTTTTATTTTCTTGGTACTTTTCTGTAATTTTAATTAATATTTCTTTGTAAACATTTTCGATATTTTGAAGGTTATCAATTCGTTCTTTAATAAGTTCAAACTCTGCCATATTAATAGATAACTCAAAAGAAGCTAATTTTTCATTTAATGCAGTTATATTTGTGGTAGTTTCTAAAAAAGCGTTAGTAATTTCTTCACTAACGTTTGTTAAATCACTATTCAAATAGAAAATATTTTTTAAACTATCAAGATGAGTTTTTTGACTTTCTAAATAGCCTTCGATTATTTTCTTCAAACTGCCACCACCTTCGCTATAAATTATAACATATTTTAATTTATTAATTAAAAAATATCTTTAAAGTAAAATGATATTTTTGTTTCTTTAAATATTTGTTAGTTTTTGTTTAAAGACGATAAAATAACAATTTATTACTTAATTATTAGTTGTTTTAATGATATAATTGTAAAAGGAGGTTGTTAGTATGTATGCTTATATAAAAGGTAAAATAACAGAAATTGAACCCAATTACGTAACATTAGAAAATAACAACATTGGCTACTTAATTATTAGTCCAAATCCTTTTAGCTATCAAATAGATGAAGAAGTAAAAATTTATATTCATCATTACTTAAGAGAAGATATGGACAATTTGTATGGTTTTCGTAGTAAACTTGAAAGAAGTTTGTTTATTGACCTTATTAGTGTCTCAGGAATAGGACCTAAAAGTGCCTTAGCAATTTTATCACTTGGTGAACCAGAAAAAATCTTAATTGCTATTGAAGCAGGTGACGTTAAGTTTTTAACCAAATTCCCAGGAATTGGACCAAAAAGCGCACAACAAATTATTCTTGATTTAAAAGGTAAATTAGTTAGTGATGAAACAGTTTCTAAAAAAGATAGTGAAGTTAGTGAAGCACTAAAAGCATTAGGTTATTCAAATAAAGAAATTACAAAAGCAATTAAAAACATTGATGATAGTTTAAGCATTGAAGAAAAAATTAAAAAAGCTTTAGGAGCATTAGTTAAATGAAAGATGATAGAATAATTTCTAGTCTAGCTTTAAAAGAAGACGAAGAAAAATCACTAAGACCTCAACTTTTAACTGAATATGTAGGACAAGAAGATATTAAAGAAATGCTTTTTGTTTATATTCAAGCAGCTAAAAAAAGAAATGAAGCAATCGATCATATTTTGTTTTATGGACCTCCAGGGCTTGGAAAAACAACATTAGCACAAATAGTTAGTAATGAAATGGATGTCTCAATTAAAGTTACAAGTGGTCCTGCAATTGAAAGAAGTGGTGATTTAGCCGCTATTTTGACTAGTCTAGAACCAGGTGATGTTTTATTTATTGATGAAATTCATAGATTGCCTAGAGTTGTTGAAGAAGTTTTATACGCTGCTATGGAAGATTATGTAATTGACATTTTAATAGGTAAAGAAGAACAAACAAGATCTATTAGAATTGAACTTCCACCATTTACTTTAATTGGTGCGACTACTAGATTAGGCGAGCTTTCAGGTCCACTTAGAGATAGATTTGGCGTTACTATGAGACTTAATTTTTATACATATGAAGAAATTGCAAGTATTATAAGAAGAACAGCAAGCGTTTATGGAAATGAAATTAGCGAAGATGCAGTAAGTGATCTAGCAAAAAGAAGTAGAGGAACACCAAGAATTGCTAATAGGTTATTTAGAAGAGTAAGAGACTTTGCAGAAATTATGGGAGATGGAGTAATAACTTACGAAATTACTAAAATCGCATTGTCAAAATTAGGAATAGATAAGACAGGTCTAGATTTAACAGATAAAGCTTATCTTGAAGCAATTATTGAAAAGTTTGGTGGTGGACCTGTTGGAGTTGAAGCACTGAGTGCTGCAATTTTTGAAGATGTTAATACTATTGAAGATGTTTATGAACCATATTTATTACAAGAAGGTTTTATCCAAAGAACTCCGCGAGGAAGAATAGCTTTAGAAAAAAGCTATCAATTATTAGGAAAAAAGTATTTTAAAGGATTATTTGATAAGTGAAAACAAGTTTGTTTAATTATATATTACCAGAAGAGCTTATTGCTCAACATCCAATAAAAGACCGTGATCATTCAAGGCTTTTAGTGATGGATAAAATTAGTGGAAGCATTAATCATAAACACTTTTATGACATCATTGACGAATTAGATAATAATGATGTTTTAGTAATTAATAATACTAAAGTAATACCTGCAAGACTAATGGGTACAAAAGAAACCGGTGGAATTATTGAAGTTTTATTGCTTCATGAAAATGAAGATAAAACTTGGGAGTGTTTAGTAAAACCAGCTAAAAGAATTAAAGAAGGTCAAATAGTTTATTTTGGCGAGTTATTATCTGCAAAATTAATAAAACATTTAGATGAAGGTAGAGCAATTTTTAAAATGGAATATGAAGGAATATTTTTAGAAATTCTTGAAGAACTTGGGGAAATGCCTTTACCACCATATATTAATGAGAAATTAACAGATAAAAATTCATACCAAACAATTTATGCAAAAGAAGAAGGTAGTGCAGCTGCGCCAACTGCTGGTCTACATTTTACTAATGAGCTGTTAGATAAAATAAAAGCTAAAGGAATTGAAATTATTGAAGTAACTTTGCATGTTGGATTAGGAACGTTTAGACCAGTAAAAGAAGAAAACATATTAAATCATAAGATGCATAAAGAAAGTTATTACATTTCTACTGAAGCAGCTAATAAATTAAACGAGGCTATTAAAAACAATAAAAATATTGTTGCAGTAGGAACAACTTCGCTTAGAGCACTAGAAGCTAATTTTGATGATGGCTTTAAAAGTGGTTATTATAGTACTGAAATATTTATTTACCCAGGTTATAAGTTTAAAGCAGTAAAAAAACTAATAACTAATTTCCATTTACCTGAATCAACTTTAATTATGTTAGTTAGTGCATTATCTAGTAAAGAAAATATTATAAATGCTTATAATATAGCTATTAAAGAAAAATATCGCTTTTTTTCATTCGGCGATGCAATGTTTATCAAATAAAGGAGTATAAAATGCCAATTGAATTACTTTTAGCACTAATTATAGTGCCAATTATTTTAATAATTATTGTTATGGTTATTTTTATAAAAAAGACTAAAAAACCAACCATTAATATAGATTGGTTATTAACTATTTTAGGTAAAAATAATATTACAGAAGTTACAAAAACAAATAATAGAATTGCAATTACTTTTACTAATTTAAAAGTAGTAGATTTAGAAAGCTTAAAGACACAAACTAAAGGTGTTTTTGTCAAAGGCAATAAAATAGTTGTCACCTTTTTAAATAACCAAGACGAAATTTATGAAAGTTTGAAAAAAACTATATAACATGAACGATAAAACAACTAAAGTAAGCCGTAAAGAAGGCTTTGTTAAAGGAACTATTGTAGGAATATTTCATATTATTCCTGGCATTTCAGGTGGCACATTAGCTGCTGTTTTTGGTATTTACTCCCGTATGATTGAAGCGATTGACTTATTGTTTAAATCTCCTCTTAAAGGTATTAAACATGCTTGGGATATATTTATTGGGATATTATTTGGATTATTTGGAAGCTTTTTCGTTTTTTCTTATGGTTATAATGCTTTTCCACTAGCAGTGACTCTTGCCTTTATGGGAATGTTACTAGGAGGAGTGAGACCAATAGTAAACTATTTAAAAGGGAAAGTAAGTATACCGAATATTGCTACAGCAATTATTTTCTTTTTAATAATTGTATCAATGTCATTTTGGCCGGTAAATGAGTTTAATAATAACTCGCTTTATTATATATTATTATTTGTTGCTGGTTTTATCTCTGCAATAGCAGGTTTTGCTCCTGGAATAAGTGGCTCATTGTTATTAATGGTATTAGGTTATTATGGACATATTTTAGGTTTAGGAAAAGATATATTTGACGGTATATTAGCACTTGATTTTTCAGCTTTAAAACAAAATATTATGCCTTTAATTGTTTTGTTAGCAGGAATGATAATAGGCTTTGTAATTTCAATTAAGTTAGTAAAACTTCTTTTAAGTAAGTATGAAACTAAATTTTACTATGCAGTTTTTGGGATGGTTATAGCAAGTCCAATAACAGTATTTTTACACTTAAACAAAACTTTTGGACTAAATAGTTTTAGTGTGATCGAGTGGGCAATTGGAATTGTTTTAACGTTTTTTGGTGCTATTCTTGCCATTAAAGTAGTGAGTGACAATGAGAACTAAAAACGTAAAAAACTCAATAAAAAGAGTGAAATCATCGCCACTTATTTTAACTGAACAAAAAAATATTACAGCTCCTACAATACACTTAGAAATTGGCTCTGGCAAAGGAAAATTCATTATTGAAAACGCACTTAAAAATCCTAATATTTTATATGTTGCAGTAGAAAAATATAGTAGTATATGTCTAAGAATATTAGAAAAGCAAGAAGAGCTTTTACTGCCTAATTTAATTATTATTAATGAAGATGCATTACTACTAAATAACTATTTTAAAAAAGAAAGCGTTGATGTATTATATTTAAACTTTTCTGATCCTTGGCCTAAGTCTAGATATCATAAAAGAAGATTAACATTTCCTACCTATTTAAAATTATATAAAGACTTTTTAAAAAAAGATGGTAAAATATTATTTAGAACTGATCATCTTGATTTTTTCAATGATTCAATTGAATATTTCAAAGAAGAGGGCTTTAGCATAAATAATATTTCTTATGATTCTGCTAAATTAGATATTATGAGTGAATATGAAATAGCAAAAAGAGTAGAATTTAAAATTAATAGCTTAGAGGCAAAAGTGGAAGCATAGCTCAGCGGGAGAGCACCTGCTTGACGTGCAGGGGGTCGGG
>CAZYSQ010000031.1:2064-15340 GCA_964649865.1 uncultured Acholeplasmataceae bacterium | reverse complement strand
GGGGTATGGAGGGGTAGGGGTCAAAAGAAGGGGAGGGGGGTCGCCGGAAGGTAGTGATCGTGGGGGGAGAGACCAGCCTCTACCAGTGCATATTGTTCAAAAGTTTCGGATAGGGAATTAGGCTTCGTTACTGGGTTACTTTCTCATGTGAGTACTAAGATGGTATGTTTGGGCCTGGAGGGAAATATGGCAGAAGAAAAGACCCCCGATTTGTTGGAGCTCACAGCTTACCAATTACGGTTTGTAGACGAGTACATGAAATGTGGGAATAAGCGTAAGGCGATGCTTGCTGCGGGTTATACCGGAAAGGGTAAGCGTAGTACAGTAACGAGTGCTGCTGCGAGGATGTATAACATTCCAAAAGTGAAGGCAGAGATTGAGCGGCGGAGGGCGTTGATAGCTGAGGAGAATGTGATTGATTCTAAGGCGATTGTGAGTCGTCTTTCCAAGATGTTCAACGGAGAGTTATCTAGCCAGTTTGTAACCAAGCAGGGCCAGGTTATTGATGTTCCCATCACCTTCAAGAACCAGATTGAAGCGGCTAAGGTCTTGGTTAATATCTTAGGGATCGCTGAACAGAACAATAAGCCTGCAGAGACAAAATCAGTTGGCGATAAGCTTGCTGAGGATCTTGAGGCGATGAGTAAGATGTTCCTTGAACAGGCTAAGGCGGCACGAGATGTAAAGCCTAAGCAATTACCAGAGAAAATTGACTAGAGCAGAATACCACCAGCACGTTAAGGACTTGATGCAGCAAGCAGAGAGTCATGGCAACCTCACTGAATGGATGAGGATGATGTGCCGTAATGACATCTTCTTTTTGGCCACCTATGTACTGGGCCGTACTGATCTTGACCATATCCAAGTCGGTAATACGATTCAGTACAGAGACTGGCTTTATTATCGCTGTATGGAAGTTCAGGCCAACCCAGACGGGTATATCGACATCTGGGCCAGAGACCACTATAAATCAACGATAATCACGTTCTTAAAGACAATTCAGGACATCCTGGTCAACCCAGAGATAACTGTTTGTATTTACTCTTACTCTAGCTCTACTGCTACCAAGTTTCTCCGGCAGATTAAGCTTGTCTTAGAAGGCAACAGAAAGCTGATCGACTTGTTCCCGGATATTCTTTTTGACGATGTGTCTAAGCCTTACTGGGTAGACTCAAACGGCGATCGGCAGAAGATGATCTGGTCTGAGGATGGGATTCGGGTTAAACGCAAGTCTAACGCAAAAGAAAATACTGTCGAGGCCTCCGGCCTGGTTATTGGTCAGAGGACAGGTGGCCACTATAACCTGCTGGTTTATGATGACGTTGTAACCCCGGACTCCGTAACTTCTCCAGATATGATCAAAAAGACCACCAAGCAGTTTCAGATGAGTCTTAATACCGGATCGTCAGGCGACCTCAGAGTGCGTATAATCGGCACGAGATACCACTATGCTGATACATACCAAGAGATCATCGATTCGGGCTTTGCGAAGCTTAGAATGTACCCCTGCGTTGATTCTAGGAACAATCCTGTTCTCTACGACCTTGAAACTATCGAGCTTAAAAAGAAAGCGATGGGTAGTGGCGTATTTGCCTCTCAGATGATGTGTGATCCCAAACAAGCCTCAACAATGGGCTTCAAACAAGAATGGCTTCAAGTATGGGATGCACAGAATTACAAGAACATGAACATCTACATCCTTGTAGATCCGGCAGGAACTAAATCTAAAAAAGCAGACTACACAACCATGTGGGTTGTTGGCCTTGCTGCTGATAAAAACTACTACATCGTGGATATTGTCCGGGATAAGTTCGATCTTACCGGTAAAACGAACACTCTCTTCCGTCTTGTGCAGAGATACACTGTCGGGATGAGAAAGCCTTTAGTGTTCTATGAGAAAGTCTCCATGCAGTCAGACATCGAGCATATTCAGTACGTGATGAATCAGATGAATTATCGATTCCCCATAATTGAGGCTGGTGCTCATGGCCCAAAAGGGCAAAGAATCGAAGCTTTAGAGCCGATTTTCAGAGAGCGTAGAGTTTGGATTTGCGAATCTGCCTGGCACGTAAACTGGGAGGGCCAACGAGAGGATATGGTGTCATCTTTCATTCGAGAGGAGTATTTAGCCTATCCTTTTGCTGCTCATGATGACGCCCTGGATTCGCTTGCTCGGATCGCAGATGGAGTCGTTGGTGTTCAAATGGTATTCCCCGATGCGGTATCCATTGAGAACCAAGTAAGATCACAACTTGAACACCGGGGATTCGTTTTTGAGGATGCAATTCCTGTCGAATACGAACCTATCTAGCATCTCGTTACCAGTAAACAATATCTAGGGAGATATGATTCATACAATTCAACCATGAACTCTATTGTGATTGGCCTAGACAACGGCTCTAAAGATTACCTCGGACGCTCAGAAGCTATTAAAAAGCAATCTGATGATCCGTTGGCTAAAGCTATCGCTCAAAAATGGGAGCGATTAAAAATCGCCAGGCAAAAAACTGAGGCCGAGCGATGGGAAGCTTGTGCGTATGTTCAACATCGTACTAACGCCTTCTCAGATACTAACACCCCGGTCAAACCTGTAAAACTCTACAATACCGCTGGAATCCTTGCCTTTGAAACATTCATCAACGGATACCAGGGCAATTTAATCTCTTCTGCATTACGTTGGTTTAAGCTTACCCTTACCGGTGAGGATTTTGAGGATTCTGACATGATCCCCGGAGCAAATGACTTTCTTGAGGTTTGCGAGAATCAGATTTACTCCGAGTTAAATAAAACCAATTTCTACCCGATGGATAAGTTGGCCACAAAAGATGCCGTAACTCAAGGCACGAGTGCTGAATGGATTTATGATGACGTAGAGCACGCTCAATGTGTATTTGAAACCATAGCCCCTTGGGATTTCTGGGTAGATAAAAACTCAAGAGGAAGGATTGATACAATCTTCATCCGATTCACGCTTACCAGTGCAGACGCTCTCGAACGCTTCAAAGATCGAACTCCAAATGACATTATCCGGGAGGTTGAAACAGACGCTGGCGATACAGAGCATGAGTATATTTTAGCAATCTATCCCCGTAAAAAACTTAGAGGTGAAACTGGCCAAGTCTTGGTTTCTACCGCAAAACCTTTTGCTGCAATAACTTACTATCCGCTTGGAAGTTGTGTTGTTGAGGAATCTGGGTATGATGAGTTTCCTGTAGCAGTTCACGTGTTTGAGCCTGATGGTAGTTCTGCTTATGGGAAAGGCTTAGTGATGAAGTATTTGCCCGAGTTAAAGCGACTTAACTCAATGAGTCGTGATGAGCTTGAGGCAATCCAAAAAGTAGCCAGGCCTCCGATGGCGATCCCCGAGAGCTTGAAGGGTCGGTTCTCTTCTGATCCTGGTGCTCGAAACTATGTAACAACATCTGAAAATATCCCCAAAATTGTACAGAGCGTTGAAAATGTTGGATGGTTGAGTCAAGAAATTAAAGAGCTTGAGGAGAAGATTGAAAGACTCTTCTTTAACGACCTTTTCCACTACCTGATGAGGCAAGATAAGGTTCTCACCGCCACGCAGACTAAAGCTATTAAAAGCGAAGAGGTAACCCTCCTTGCATCGATCCTGGGAACAACTCAGCACATGAAGATCAACCCTGTTGTGAAACGAGTTTTCAGAATTATGGTCAAAGGCCGAAGGTTGCCCAACCCACCTCCGGAGTTGATGCGAGTTAAGAACGCATTGATGAGAGTTGAGTTGGATGGCCCGCTTGCTAAGAACGTAAAGATGTTTGCCATGCAGGATGGCCTTCAAGCCTCATTAGAGTGGGTACAAGCCTTCCATGCTCTTCAAATGACAAACGTATTTGACAATCTCGATACTGACTTGTTTGCACGAAAAGCCTTTATTGCGGCAGGATTACCACAATCGGTACTCAGAGAACTTCCGGAGGTAGCCCAGATTCGACAGATGAAGGAAATGTTAATGCAACAGCAACAGGAGATGGAGCAGCTTAAACAAGCATCGGAGGTTCAGAGGAACTTAAACGGCCAGGGAAACCTGAATAATGCACAGGGGTTGAATTAAATGATCACTAAAGCGACAAAACTTACGAATGATGATTTAATACACCGCCAGTCTGTTAGGACAGCGTACAACACCCCAGATGGCCGTGCAGAGCTTTTTAGAATGTTGGCTGACCTTGGGATATTTAGAGAGATCGGTGTAGAAGAGCTTAGCAAACGGAACTATGGGATTCAGAAGCTCGAAGAGCTTGGATTCCTAGACATAGAGGTGGTTGAGGAAGTAATTAACTTTCTTTTCTCATTACCACTCGCACTAAGATTGACTGTCGAAGAGACAGAAAAACAAGAGTCCTAACGGACAGGAGAAAAACAGATGCCAGGTGATGGAGAAAACAAGAATACTCAGACTCCTGCGGGAACTGATTCGGTTGTACAGCCGGGATCTCAGACCAATGGTGGCGAAGGCGTTCAAAACACCCCTGAACCAAATCAACCGACTAACCAACGATGGATGAGCCAACTCCCTGATGAGTTAAAGGGCAACGCAGACCTCGCTAAGTATTCCAGCTTAGGTGAGGCGATTAAAGCCCTTATGGATGGGAATAAGAGTCCTGATGCGGAAGGTGGAAATGGATCACAGGAAAACCCTCCTGTGGAGAATTACACATTTACTAAGACGTTTGTAACCGAAGCAGATCCAGACGGATCTCTCACCAAAGGACTTACGGAGACTTTCAAGTCGTTAAAGCTTGATCAGGCTAAAGCGGAGGAGATTTTCAACACCCTTGTCGATTATCAAAACACAAACATTGAGACTTTCAAAACAAAAGGGAAGGAGCTTTGTGAGACTGCTTTGAAGGACGCCTGGGGGGAGAAGTATGACGCAAAGCTTGCGGCCATGAAACGAGCTTATGACAAGCTTGTCCCGGAAGGATCAGAAATGGATAAAGGGTTGGATATGACCGGCTCTAAAAACAATCCATTTGTGGCACAGCTTTTAGCTGAGATTGGTGAGTCGATTGGCGAACATAACCCGCCTCCTGGCAGCTCTGTAGGAGCAAATAAGCCAACGAGTACAGGGTTTCTTAGTAGGGAGAATGAAATTTATCCTTGGTAAGGGAGAATAAATTATGCCATACGATTATATGACGCTGGCCGAATTGGCCAAAGGGATCGGTTCTGCCGATATTACCCAGGTGGTCAACGAAATCGAGAAAACCACCACGATTCTTAATGATGCTTCTTTTATCGAAGCTACCGGTATGCTTGAGCACCGGGGAGCTCGAAAAGTAAGCTATCCCACTAACCAGTGGGTCGCCATTGACCAAGGTGGCGTGTCAAGTAAAGGCCATAAAGAACTCTTCACTTCCGAACTCGGAATGATTGAGTCCTGGGCAACTGCTCGACAGAAGGAAGGAATGATCGCACCGAATCCGGAGCAGGTCTACGCAGAAGATGAGCGGGATCACGTTGCCTCTATGGCGTATGACGTTGAGTCTTGCCTTATCTACGGTGGAGCACAGCCGGGCCAATTCAAGGGAATCATGCCTCACTTCAACCGAATCACCGAAGCCAATGAGCTTGCAAACCTTCGAGCCAAACCGCAGTTCATCACTCTTGATAACGGCGGAGACGAAGATGATGCGATGTCCTCCTTGCTGATGGTTGTCTGGGGAGCAGGTGGAGCAAATATGCTCTATCCCCGATACACCAAAACCAAGGGGATCAACATCACGAAAGGTAACTGGCAGGTTATCGAAGAGGGCGGGGAGAAATTCTTCCAACGGGACACCCAATTCCTGATGTCAACCGGTCTTAGCTTGAGCAACCGTTATGCGGTTATTCGTATTGCTAATATCGACACCTCGGATGCAGGCCTGGCCACCTCGATGCCCGCTCTCCGGAAGAACCTCTTCCGTGCTTTCACGCTCTTGCCGAAGCACTTTAAGAGCCGTGTTCGCCTTTACGCTCCGGGATCTGTTCTCGCAGGCGTCAACGACTACTACGCTGGCCGTGTAAGTCCTGTAACCTACGAAAACGCAATCCCGACCAACGCAATCGGAGATATTCGATTCGATAACTTTGTCATCCGGCAGGTAGACACCATGCTTGATGCAAGTGAAGCTGTCGTTGATGGCGGAAATGGCTAATAGTAGCAAGGGGATGGGCGAAAGCCCTCCCCGATCCTAGAAAACTATAGGAGGCATTTATATGCTGTACGAGAAGAAACGAACCTTCGGCAGGGAAGCGATTGATCTTACCGGGACGAGCTTCACCACCGAAAAAACGGTATACGCCGGGCAAGCTGTCAATGAGGCCGCTGCGACTGCCGGTGTAATTGACTACGAAGAGCAGAATCAACATTTCCCTGACGAGAACACTCTTGAGGTACTCGGCGTGGAGACCGCTGCATCAGCTGGCGGTGATGCTACTCTTACGATCACCCTTCAAGGCAGTGCTGACAACACAGCATGGAAGGATGAGGTTTCCTTTGTTGTAGCAGAGGGAGATATTAAAGAAGGCGAATTGATTCAACGCTTCACCATCCCAGCCCGCATGGGACGATATATGCGATTGAAGCTCAACGTGGGTACAGAAGTCTTTACCGCCGGTAAAATCTTCGCTCTTGTGAGGCCTTTGTGATCGAAACACTGAATGATGTATATGTATGCATCTCTCCGGTGTACAAGGATGGGAAACTCTATGCGGTTGGGGATCACCGGTTAGTACCCAAGGGGCAGAAATTTGAGAGTAGGAAATTCAAACCGCTCCATGTTGAAACCCCAAAGGTCGAGACCCCCAAAGAGGACTCCAATCCTAAGAAACCAAAAAAGAAAAACCCGGAGGTAGGGGTTTAATTAAACGTTCCGTGGGTATCCTCCTGCCCACGGGCTTTCATATTGGTGATAATCGTGGATAAGCTTCAGCTTTATAATCTTGCATTGTCTGTTTTTGATTTACGCATTGATGACTTGCAAGAACCTTCCAAAGAACTGAGACTGTTAGATCTTAACTACGCCAATGCTATCTCTTTCTGCCTAAAAGCTTGGGAGTTCCCCTTTCTCATAAAAAGAGTAACACTCACCGACAAGCGGATGGAAGTGGTTAGTGATGGTGAGGATGTTCCTGAAAGATGGGGGAAGTTCCGATACGGATACAATGTTCCGGAAGATTTTGGATACGCAGTTCAAGTCAATGCAAATAAAAAATACGAGTATGCGTATCGTTTCAAAGCCTTGTGGGTTAATATCGGCTCACCAGAGCTTGAATATATGCCCAACACGATCGAGACCGATAGTAATGGCAACTACCTTGCACCTGATGAGTTCATGGCCCTGGTGGCCTACCAGCTTGCGTTACACATCGCTCCAATGATCGATCCTGATGCCCTGGCTATTGCTGCACAACTTTATCAGCTTACCTTTACGAGTATTCAGTCCGCAGAGATTCGGAACAACGACCGGCCGTATAATCAAGGAGCGGCAGAACCCTGGGGAGAGGATGTTGTTCTCACAGAGCAAGATGTTCGAGATGCGATTTATAGGGGTGATCTTTAATGAACCAGCTTATAAACAACTGGGTTTATGGTGAGGTCTCCCCGAAGCTTGGAGGGAGGTTTGATTTAGACCTCTACTGGCAAGGCTGTGAGACGTTACAGAACTTTAGAAATATGCTTCAAGGAGGGATCACTAGACGCCCTCCATTAAAGCACGTGGCCAACACAGTAGCCTCTCGGCTCATCCCCTTTACGATCAGTAGTGGTGAATCTTACATCATTGAACTGAGTCATAAGAAATTAAGAATCTGGTACAACGTTGCTGGGGTTTTAACTCTGGCCACCTTTCAGCCTTCCAATAATGATTACCTGCCAACCAATTACAATCAGTCTGAAATATGGGAAGTGCAGTTTGCTCAGTATTATGATAGGGTTTATTTCGCTCACAGAAATCACAAACAATCTGTTCTTAAATATTCTGCTGTAGCTTTCAGTTTTCAGCCTATGATCGTATCAACTGATGAAGGTAATGATTTTGGTAAGTCTGATAACAATTACCCTGCCGTTGTAGGAATATGTCAGAATCGCCTTTGGTTTGCTTCATCTAATGCAAATCCTTACACAATGTGGGTGTCTCGACCTCCTTACGATGGGGCGAACAATCACGGAGACTTCACGACCTTCGATGAGGTGTTAGTTACCACCGAGGTATTAAAAGACCCGGAGGATTGGCCATATATCAAAAACGATAAAGGTGATGATATTATCGACTTTAGCGATGCTTCCAAGTTCCTAGAAGATGTTGACGATAAGGAAGAGGTTATCAATGCTAAATGTGCGATGGAGATAGAACTTGCAAGTGGCCGTAATGATACAATCCGTTGGATTAGTGGGATGCAGAATATCATTATCGGAACAGATACCAATGAATGGGTTGCTCCTTTCAACATCGACCCTACAAGACAGAGTGCCTCGATGCAATCTGCATATGGAAGTGTTAACCTGCAAGCAGAGCGGCTTCACGATGGAGTATTCTTTATCACAAAAGGAAATAGATTATGTGAGTTCTCTACCACAGATGAGGGGGCTTCTGCTTTAGACCTTTCATTCTCCGCTGATCATATTTTGAAGCCAGGTGTGCGACAACTAGTCAGCTTAAAATATCCGGACACCACAATCATTTGTGTCCTTAACGATGGAACATTAGCAGTCCTGTCTTACGATAAGCGTTACGGGATGCAAGGTTGGTCTAAGTGGGTTACTGATGGAGAGTTCATAAGCGTCTCAACGCTTGAAATTGACGGCATTCAAAATCTTTACGCCGTAGTAAAGCGTGGTGGAGAGTATTACTTAGAACGATTCGATTTTGACGAGCAGGAACACTTCATAGACCGATACAATGAGCCAGAAAATGGGAATCTTTCCTATATGTCGTTGATGGTTGCTAATAGGTTTGATTACAATGGCGACAATGGTGCTTCCCTTGGGAAGTCAAAGAAGGCCAGTGAGGTTTGGGTTCGATGTATCAACTCCGGAAGGATGAGTACCGGGGTAGATGAGCGATATATGCAAGATACATTAAAGCCTGTAGGAAGCGAGGATTATAGAATCCCGATCAGTGGCGGGCCTAAAAAAGAATTGAAGATCAGGATTGCCTCAAAGGGAAGTGATCCTTTAACCCTTTTGGCCATGTCCTATGAAGTGGAGGTTAGCTGATGCCTATAGCAGCCCTTATTGGAGGAGCAATTAGTATTGGTATTAACTGGTGGAATAGAGAGTCTCAAAAGAAGGCTGATCGCATTGCGGCCAGGGAAAGTGCTAATCAAGCTCTGAGAGACTATCAAGAGATGAGTCGCCAAAGAGACGTCTCTACTAGGCTTTTTGATCAGAGTATTGAAGGTGCTTATGGAGTAGACTTCCTCTCAAAGCTTAGGTCGGGATCTGATATGTCATCGCTTATGGCTTCATTAGCCCAGGGTGATACAGCAATATCAAAGCAGTTACAGGCGTACCAAGCAGACGCCAAGCAAGCTGTTGATAACTCTGTACGTGCTAACCAGATGGAAGGGATGCTTGCATCAATGCAGGGAGGCTTGAATCGTATCGGGACTCTTGGCCAAGCTATTCAAGGAGAGCAAGCAGTTGGCGATACTATATCTTCACAGTCTGTAAGCGGGATTAAAGCAAACGCAGGAACAGGCTCTAACGCTCAGCGTATGCAAGAGCAGGCAAACAACCTTGCGATGGAGTCTATTAATCAACAAATCACCATGCAAAACAAAGGCTCTTTGCTGCAAATGGAATCTGGACAAACCACAGCATCACAGAAAGCAGATAACCTTCGCCGTACTGCTGATATTACAGCCCAGGAGCAAGCTGAAGCGGCCATGAGGCAGTATGAGTCTTACAAAGCCGAGCAGGAAGATCTTACGGCTTCCATGAAGGCATACAAAGATGATTATGAGTATCTCATGGACAAGTCGGAAGTAAAGTATGCATCATTTGCTGATACAATCAAAACCATCATGGAAGAGAGCACCAAGACAGATAAAAGATTTAAGTTTGAGGACGATTAAAAGGATGTTCTATGGCATATACAGGAATGAATAAGGCGGACTGGGAGTCTCGCAAATACATCAATAGACAAAACGCTTTACAGGGCTATGTCCAAATCGCCGCTAATACAGGGCTTGCTATTGGCACAGAACTTTACGTACAAGCCCAGAGAAGGGAGTTGGAAGGCCTTCGTCAAAAAGCAAACGTAGCCCTTGCAGAGAAAGAGCAAGAGATTTATCACACACTCCCTCCTGAAGATTGGTCTAACGCTATGAGTAATATGTATGACGATTACCTCAATAGTTTTATGGCCGATTCTGAAAACACATTCAAGTATGGAACTAAACAGCTTTTTAAGGACAGTATCCAAAGCAAAAAAGCAGAGACGCTCTCAGAGATCCCTGGCTTGGCCTATGGTAAAATCTTAAAGCGTGAACGTTCGATCATAGCCCAGGAGTTGGAATCTACTGTCAATTCTGAAAACCTCTTCGCAGACCTTAAAGCTCAAGGTGTTATCGATAAATCAATCACCCAGGAGGAAGCGTCAACCGGTGGGTTCTTAGACTTCGATCGCTCAACTGCTGAAGTATCAGGAGACCCTGTGTACTCCCCAGAAATTGACGAGGCCTACAAGAGTGGAGCGAGCTCTTTTGATGTTGGCGTTTTAAGAATCAAAGAGTTGGCAAAAAGGTATTCTCCCAATGATCCTGAAGAGCAGGATTATATTGCATCCGGATATATTCGTAAGCTTCGAGAATTACAACCCTATCACGACCTTGCAGTATCTTTCTCGGCTGAATTCAGAAGGGATAATGTAGGTCAATGGAATTATGTAGAAGCAAGCCAGAGATATGCAGAACAATTGGCCAACACAACTTATGGTGGGCAGCCCCTGTCTGCAACAGAGCAACAGGACTTAAAAAAAGAGTTTAGAAATAAGTACAACAACCTCACTAACGAGCTCCTCATGGAGGCGAATGAGGTTTACACCCAACAAATCCAACCAGCAATTCTTGAGGCTAAAATTGCAGCGAGCAAAGACGGTAGTAAAGCCTTTGGCACTAAGGAATTAGATGATATTTACACTCGATTCCAAGTTGAAAATAATATCAATGACCGGTTTCTTATCGAACAATATACGGCTGATTATGCTCTTGCATGGGATAATGAGCTTGATGCAAAGAAGGTTCGATTCTTAGAGCTTCATAATTCCCAGCGAAATAATGAAGAAGAGGCTGAATACATCGATATTAGGGAAATGTTCAATTATCAAGAACTTGAATATGTTACGGCCCAGGCAAAAGCTATTGCCGCAGCTAAGGCAGACCGTACCGGGGCAATAAATCAAGGCTTTGCTGAAGTTTCAAACCCTAAGACTCTTGAGACAATTAACGATACCCTTGGGAAATACCTTACAGGCGAAGTCTCTCGGAACGATGCTGTAGAGGTTATTTTTAACAACTCCGGAAGTTTAAGCCGAGATGACTTCATGGGACTTTGGGGAGATTTAGCCGGTAAAGATGGGGTTTTATCTACTGTTGAACAATCAACCTTCTATGAAAAGGTTTATAAAACATTCATTGATTCCCAGGATACAATCTTTCCTGGTGATATACGTAAACTCGTTGAGGATGCGGGCCTTGATCCATACAAGTTTGAGGATGAAATATCTTCAATGGAGAAATATGAAGCCCAGAATCAGTATGAAAAAGATTACTCCGAAGCACTTTATAACGCACTTCTCGGTTACGGATATAGTGAGGAAAGCATAGAGGCCCTTGGTTTCCCAGTATCCGAAACTCAGAAAGAGCAGGGGAGAGACTCTGAAGGAACTCCTTCAACAAGTCCTTCTCAAACCACCACGGTAACAACCAAAGCGTCCGGATCACCAAGCAAGTCCGCAAAAGACTTAGCTGAGCAAGACGCAGGCAAGATTCATGACAAGATTATGGATAATGCTAAATACGGAGCAAGGAGAGACCTCCCTGGCGTTATTTCATATATTGAGATGATGCGGATTGTTACTGAGGATCAGGTAGAGTGGGAAAAGCAGCTTCGAGACTTGTATGTTGGCGGTGAGTTGACGGATGAATCTTACAATAAATACCGATCCCAGAAATTAGAGGATTATCAAGATCCGGCCAAGAAGGATGGTATAAACAGGTTCAAGAGTTACATCAAATCTAGCTTAAATAATGCTGTAGACTCTAAGGGTAAGAAGATCAATATTGATAATTATACCGCCGATTCAGTAATTAAAAACTGGACAGTTGCATTTAGCCAGGAATATGATGCTGAGATGTACAGAACTAACGGCCAAGCTAACGTAGAAGATATTATCAACAGAGTATATAAATCCGCTATTGACACATCCTATATGGACAGTGCGTCTAACTTTATAGGACTTATGACCTCCGATATGTCGGATATGTACAAAGAATGGTTGTGGGGTCTTGGCGGATCTCCGACCGAAAGTTATAAGCAACTCAACGATATGATGAAGGGGCAGATGCTTTTTGTTAATGAGCGAGTCATTGGCAGATTGCTGGCCGACCCGCAACCTGGTGATGGTACTGCTACTCCCGGATTAAATACAGGAAAGATTCAAACATGGAATCAGATGTACGACAGAGGGGAAAGTCATAAAGATGTTGGGCTTCAAGTCATGGCCGATGTCGCAGAAGCTCTTGGGGTTGTGAAGTTCCCCGATGGAGATGGTAAGAAAAAGATAGGAAAGTTCTTAGAAAAGCAACCACCTGAGATACGGAATCAAGTTTACCAGACCGCTGTTGTTGCAAAGATGTCATTAGACGTTAGAAATAAGATGGTGGAGTCTTTAGGCGATGATGTTATCAGAATGTTAGACCCAGATGGTGTAGTGAATCCCACCATTCTTGGCAATACTAACATGGTGTTTGGTGTAGAGGTTGGTGGAGTTGATATTACCTTCAATCCTCAGTTAAAAGGTAACTACTACCTCTCCTATGCTGCAGATGGAAGTGATAAGGAGTTTACAGTATTCCCATCTACTATAAAAGCGGCAGAAAAAGATTTCTTAAATATTGTCGCAAGAAACACTAGGCCAAACCAAGGAAGATATAACGCAGAGACTGCCGGAATCTCTGAAGCAATCAAGTGGTACAACAAGGGGAATAAAAATGTTGCCTATCAAGTTGTTTTCAATACCTTGAGAAATGGTGCTGG
>CAZYSQ010000031.1:0-1964 GCA_964649865.1 uncultured Acholeplasmataceae bacterium | reverse complement strand
GAGTTTGGCAAAACATTCAAAGCCCAGGCTAGTGATTTAGCCTCATCGATGAAGATGGCCAAAAACATGATCGAGCTTTCAAAGAGCAATGATCAAGAAGCGTTTACAAAGATGCGTGATGACTACTTGGAGGAAATGAGGAACAGTGTCCCTTCTTATCGGAACGATTTTAAGAAAATGTCGTTCATTACAGACCTTCTTGTTGAATCCGGGAGAATCATCCCTTCACAAATCCCCTCTATGGGAATCTATATAGCAGGAAGTATGTTAGCCCCAGCAACAGGGGGTGCAAGCCTGGCATTTTCTAGGGGTGCAGGTGCTCTTTACTCAGGTATGATGGAGGCCGGAGGGCTTGTTAAGGAATTACTACTCGTAGAGGATGAGCTTGGGAACACACTCAGTAACGATTTAATCATGTCTGCATTTATACTTACCCTCGGAGGTGTTGGTGCGTTAAACCTTATAGGTGATCGGTTCTCAAAAGGCGTTGCCGATACCGTAACCAAACTCTTTGGGAAAAAAAATATCAGTAGTGCAATAAAAAGTGGTGCAGTAAGATCTGTTGCTACGAAAATTCTGCTTAACAAGCTTGAAGATATTGGCTCTGAGGCCGTAGAGGAGTCTCTTGAAGAGTTAATTGGTATGCTGGCAACCAATTATGTTATGGATAAGAGTAACAAAGACTCAGACACCCTTTTTGAGGGCCACAGTAAAGATGATATTGTCAAAGCTATGATCGAGGTTGGTGTATCTACCGCAAAAGGGATGGTGTTTGCAGGACTCCCTGGCGATGCTATGCAAGCGATCAATGAGTATACATCTAATGATACAAACTTAAAGCGAGAGGCCAACAAAGTATCTCCGTACACGGCAGATTCTTATGCTATCGACATGGCCAATATCGTGAAACCTAAATCAAAGTTTGATTCAAAAGTAGACAAGGCAGATGCTCCGGTAAACTTAGTACAAGTTGCGGGTGTGTATAAGGCAGCTGATGACACAAGCAGCCATGTTATCTACTCACTGAAAGAGAATGGTGCAAAAGCTGTTAACGCAAACATCATTGAAAACACATCAACTCCAACAGAAACATCAAAGACGGTAGCTTATAATATTAGCCGAAACACCGGCGTTCCGATCAAGGATGGGAAGCTCCTTTTTAACAACCAACAAGAGATGGAGAGCTTTACTGAATCTATCGCCAGGGATAATGACAAGTTTGTTGGATACCACCCAGAAGAGGGCAAAGCAACTCTCGATTATAAAGATGAGACAGGATTGCACGCTATTGAGTTCCTTGTTGATGAGACTGTTAAATCACGCAAGGAGGTCTTGGAGGCCGAGCGTGATAATAAACCTATGCAGACAAAGATGGACGGCTCTGAACAAGACCTTGATATCCAGATGAAGCTGTTAGAACGAGAGTTCACAAGCGAAGATGCACCAAACCCCGACAAGCTCGACAGAAAGTTCTATCGGCCCTATTTTAAGGCGTTAAAAGACAAGGGTGCAACAGATTCTGATATAAGCTTCCTTCACTCAAAAGTTCTTCCGCAAATATACGATACGGTCAAACAACAAAACCCAAAACTTAGTTCAGTGCAAGTTTACCATCAAGCCCTGCCGTCATCGTATTTGATGTTCCTGGCCTCAAGGGTAGCTGGGATGGATACAGAGTCATTCTACAATCAAACCTTCGCAGAGACGGGTTTTGGGGTGCTTACAGAGGCTTCCCAGAAAGCTTTTCTTAGATCATCCCAGGGCCATCAGAGTGCTGAGGTTGAGCTCGGCAAGGGTACTACTGAAAACGTTGTTGTTAATGGACTCTTGTGGACTGACAAGAACGGTAAGCGTGTCATCGGACTCGGAGAGGGTGCAACTCCTCTTACTATTGCACATGAGCTTGGCCATGTTATTTTAGACTCAATCAAAGGCACAGAATCTTTCAACGACTTTGCCCAGTT
>CAZYSQ010000030.1:4707-15702 GCA_964649865.1 uncultured Acholeplasmataceae bacterium | reverse complement strand
AATTATGATAATTCACATATTTATACTAAATTTATAAAATTAAGACCATATGAATCGCTTGTTTGTACGGTTAGTTTGACAAAAAATTAAAAATACTCTAAAATAGATTTAGTTAAAGGAGGCATTATTTTATGGTTTTTGAAAAGATCAAGAAAATAATCGTTGATGAGCTTAACGTTTCTGAAGATAAAGTTGTCTTAGAAGCAAGACTATCAGAAGATTTAGCAATCGACTCAATCGACGCTGTTGAAATTGTAATGTTCATTGAGGAAGAGTGGGACATCTCAGTATCTGATGAAGAAGCGTTCGCACTTAAAACAGTTGGCGATTTAGTTAAATATGTCGAAGGACTTATTGAACAAAAGTAAAAAGGGATCATCCCTTTTTTTCTTTTATAAGTATTTTTATTACTTACAAATAACATTGAGATCTTATTTCATGGTATAATAATTATTGGTGATTTACATGGATTATAATTTTAGACAAATTGAAAAGAAATGGCAAGAACACTGGCAAAACAACAAATCATTTAAAACATTAGATGACGATAATAAACCAAAAATGTATATTTTAGATATGTTTCCATATCCAAGTGGAGATGGGTTACATGTTGGACACATTGAAGGTTATACAGCTAGTGATATTTTTGCAAGATTTAAACGTATGCAAGGATACAACGTCTTAGTTCCAATGGGCTTTGACGCTTTTGGTCTTCCAGCAGAACAATATGCAATTCAAACGGGAAATGATCCAAAAGAATTTACATACCGTAACATTGAAAATTTCAAACGTCAAATTATTGAATCTGGTAAAGGTATTGATTGGGACCGATCAATTGTGACATCAGATCCAGAATATTATAAATGGACTCAATGGATTTTTACGAAGTTATATGAACACGGATTAGCTGAAATTAAAGAAATTGAAGTTAACTGGTGTGAAGAGTTAGGTACAGTATTAGCTAATGATGAAATTGAAATCGTTGATGGTTTAATGGTTTCAGAACGCGGTAATCATCCAGTTGTTAAAAAGGCAATGAAACAATGGGTCTTAAAAATTACTAAATATGCAGAAAGATTATTAAATGACTTAGATTTACTTGATTGGTCAGATTCAATTAAAGAAATCCAAAGAAATTGGATTGGTAAATCTAGCGGTGCAACCGTAAGATTTAATATCGATTCATCTGATAATTACTTTGAAGTTTTCACAACTAGACCAGATACTTTATATGGTGTTAGTTATTGTGTATTAGCCCCAGAACATCCATTAGTTTTAGATATAACTAGTCCTGAAGAATATCAAGAAGTTAAAAACTATATTGAAACTTCAAAACAAAAATCAGAACTTGATCGTCAAACTGATAAAGAAAAAACTGGTGTATTTACCGGTGCATTTGCTAAACATCCACTGACTGGTAATTTACTGCCTATTTGGATTTCAGACTACGTACTAATGTCTTACGGCACTGGTGCCGTTATGGCAGTACCAGCTCATGATGAGCGCGACTTCGAGTTTGCAACTAAATACGGACTTGACATAATTCAAGTCGTCGAAGGCGATATATCAAATGGAGCTTATACTGAGGATGGAGTTCACATTAATAGCCCATTAATTAATGGCCTATATTTAAAAGAGGCTAATGAAGCGATGATTCGTCACTTAGAACATAATAAACTAGGCAAACAAACAGATAACTATAAATTAAGAGATTGGGTATTTTCACGCCAAAGATATTGGGGTGAACCATTCCCAGTATTATTTGATGATGCTGGTAACCCATTAATACTATCAGAATTTGAACTACCATTAGAATTACCAAAACTTGATAATATCCGCCCAAGTGGAACTGGTGAAAGTCCACTAGCAAACGCTCATGAATGGCTTCATGTAGAAATTGATGGTAAACATTACCGCCGTGAAACAAACACGATGCCACAATTAGCAGGTAGTTCATGGTATTATATCGGTTACATACTTCAAAATGAAAATGGTCTAATTCCACTTAATTCACTAGAAGCAAAAGAAGAAATTTCTAAATGGCTACCAGTTAACGTCTACTTAGGTGGTAAGGAACATGCGGTTGGTCATTTACTATACTCAAGATTTTGGCATAAGTTTTTATATGATATTGGTCTAGTATCAACACCAGAACCATTTACTAAATTGATTAATCAAGGTATGATTTTAGGTCATGATGGTAGTAAAATGAGTAAATCACTAGGTAATGTTGTTAATCCAGATGATATTTTCCACTCTCACGGAGCTGACTCACTTCGTCTATATGAAATGTTTATGGGGCCACTTGAAAGCGATAAACCATGGAATACTAATTCATTAGATGGCTCAAAGAGATTTCTAGACCGAGTTGTTAGAATGTTTGATTTTGAAATAACTACTGAACCAGTTCAAGAATTAGATATCGTTTATCATCAAACTGTTAAAAAAGTTACTGAAGATTATGAAAAACTAGCTTTTAATACTGCGATTAGTCAAATGATGATTTTTGTTAACGAAGTATACAACGTTAAAAAAATCGATTACAAAAAAGCCAGAAACTTCTTAAAACTACTTAATCCAATCGCTCCTCATATTACTGAAGAGTTAAATCAAGTAGTATTAAATAATGAGGAAGAATTATTATATTCTACTTGGCCAACATATAACCCACAATTAATTGTTTTAAGTGAAGTAGAAATTGTTTTCCAAGTTAACGGTAAAGTTAGAGCCAAACAAAAAGTAGCACGAGATCTTGCTGAACATGAAATTAAACAAATTGCATTTGGTTTAGAAAATGTTAAAGCCCACTTAGAAGGATTAAACGTATTAAAAGTAATTATTATTCCGAATAAATTAGTTAATATTGTTGCTAAATAAAATTATATAATTAAAAAGAGTGCCATTCTTTAAGCACTCTTTTTTAATAATGTAATGACATATGGTTTAGTTTCATCTAAATTAAACGATTTTACTTCTACGATATAATTATTTATTGATTTAATATATTCTTTTAATGCAATGTGCTCAACCATACCTTCATCGTGGCCTGGATAAACTACTAAGATTATATAGTTAGCCTTAGTTTCTCTAAGCATCATATCTAGAGTGTTGATAGTAACAATCGCAGTAGTAGTAATCTGCTTATCACTAGTAGGTAAATAACCTAAGTTAAAGACGACTCCTTGATAGTTTTGAACATAATTTAAGTAGTGTTCATGACTATCATGAATTAAGGCGACATTAGTAATGCCATCTAACCTTTTTTGACTATTTTTAATAGCGAGTTCTTGGATATCAAATGAATAAACTTTTTTAGCTAAACCAGCTAAGAAAAGTGAGTCATGCCCATTACCTAAAGTGGCATCAATTACAACATCATTTGGTTTAACATATTTAGTTAATAATTCATGTGAATATTTAACTGCCGAACTAATTCTCATATAAATCACCTTGATAATATTTATTCTTTCTCATTAGTTTATCAATATCATTTAAGACTGTAAACTTTCTAATAATCCATTTTGGTTCTAATAAATATTTACGATCACCATCACCAGTTAAACGGTGGATTATTATATCAGGATTTAATAATCTTATTTGGTGAACAACGATATCAATATACTCATCTCTTGAGATTAATTCAAACGGCTCTTTTTTATACATCATTCCCATTTTCGAGTTAGATAAGATATTAAGCATATGTATTTTAACACCTTGAATGTCTAAGGTGTTTAGGTGGTTGATTGTTTCTAACATCATTTCTTTAGTTTCACCAGGAAGACCATTGATGATATGGACTACAACTTCAATATTTTCTTTACGAAGCCGTTTAACAGCATCATCAAAAGTAAATAAATCGTGAGCTCGGTTAACTTGAATTGCCGTTTCTTCATGAATTGTTTGTAGTCCCAGTTCAACTTGAACTGGCATTCGTTTATTTAAATTGCCTAAATAATCAACGACATCTTGTGGTAAGCAATCGGGACGAGTTCCGATGCTTATTTCAACAATATTTGGATCTAGAGTAATCGCTTCTTCAAACAATTCAACTAAAACATCAAGTGGAGCATGAGTATTAGTGTTTGCTTGAAAGTATGGAATATAGTAAGCATCTGGCCACTTTTCATGCATTCTTTTTTTAACATCAGAAAACTGTTTTTTTAAATCATCAGTTTTCTTTCCTGCAAATTCACCACTACCTAAAAATGAACAAAAACTACAGCCCCCATAAGCAACTGTACCGTCGATATTTGGACAAGTAAATCCAGCGTTTAGGGAAACTTTAAACACTTTTTTCCCATATTTAGCTTGATAGTAATTATTTAGTGTATTGTAATGTTTTTCTTTCGTTATTAGCATTGTTACCACCTAATTTTATTCTATCATAAAACCTTGTTTTTTGATTAATTATAAATATAAGGTTATCACTTATAAAATGTAATTTTATATGTTATAATGTTTTTACAAGCGAGGGATAAAAGTGGGTAAGTTTTCATTATTTATTGAACAATCAAAATTTGAATCTAAAGTAATTAACGAGGCAGAGTTAGTCAGTTGTGAAGTATCGAAACGGACTCGTGTTTGGACTTTAAATGTTAAATTAAAAGAAGTGGTTTCTGTAGCAGATTTGAAACCGTTTTTAGCTAATTTAAAATCATATTTTTTAATTGTTAATATCGTTAAAGAAATAAAAGTAAATATTGAATATGAAAAAACAAAAAGATTAAATGATTTTCATCGTGAATACTTTGAGTTTGTTATTAATGAAATAGCTAAAGAAAAACCTCGTTATTTAGCTTTTTTATCATTCAAAGTTGATTATAAAAACTTAAAATACACAATTCATGTCGACACTGATAGTACTTATTTATCAAGTTACGCCACATATATAGTAAAGAAGTTCAATGAGTTTGGACTTCCAGTTGAAGTTGTATTAGAAGTAGATGAAGAGTTAAAATCAACGAAAGAAGAAATAACTGAAACACTTAAATCTCAAGAAGAGCTTGCTCAAGAAAAATCTAAAATTATTAAACGTGATCAACAAGTTCAAGCCAAAAGAATTATTGACCGTAGAAGAGCTAAACCAACATCGGTTTCTATTTCTGAAATACCAGTTAGTGAATATACTCTTCACCAATATCGTAATAAAATTGGTGACACCAATTTTATTGTTGAAGGTGAAGTTATTGAGTCTGAAGTAAGAAAGTTAAGAACAGCAACATTACTTCAAATGACAATTGCAGACAGTGAAGATGCGATCGTTGTTAAGAAATTTTTAAATAACGCAAATCAAATTACAGAAGCGGAGTCAATTAAAACCGGAGACTTCTTGCAAGTTGAAGGTGTTGCAGAATATGACACCTATTTAAAAGATGTCACAATTATGGCAAGAGTAATTACATTTTTAGAAAAACTAGCCAAGTCTGAGCGAACCGATAAAGCTAAAGAAAAACGAATTGAATTCCATGTTCATACAAAAATGAGCCAGATGGATGCCGTAACTGATGCAGTTACATATTTAAAGACTGCAGAAAAATGGGGTCATAAGGCGATTGCCTTTACTGACCACAATGGTATCTATGCATTTCCTGACATTCATAAGGCGGCATCTAAGTTAAAAATTAAACCAATCTACGGACTAGAAATAGGATTAGTTGATGATGAAGATTTTAAAATAACTAATGACGCTCCAGATTTTAATTTAAGAGATGCGACATATGTTGTATTTGATATTGAAACAACCGGCTTATCAAATCAAAATGACGCAATTATTGAAATTGGAGCTGTTAAAATAGTTTCAGGTGTAATTACCGACCGTTTTGAATCGTTTGTTAATCCGCACCGGAAATTAACATCACTTGTTACACAACTTACCAATATTACTGATGAGATGTTAATTGGAGCGCCAGAAATTGACGAGGTCCTACCAAAATTTATTGAGTTTGCTAAAGGGTCAGTTTTAGTTGCCCATAACGCTATGTTTGATATTGGACATATTACAGAAACTGCCAAAAGATTAGATATTGAAATGCCTGAGTTTCCAGTAATTGATACTTTAAATTTAGCTCGTTATTTTTATAGCGATCAATTAAGAAGATTTGGACTTGCTTACGTGGCAAGACTATTTAAAGTGCCACTTGATAATCATCACCGTGCTCAAGCCGATGCTGATGCTACATCTAAGTTTTTCCAATTGATGTTACTTGATTTATATAAGTTAGGTATTGAAACATTTAAAGGGATTAATGATTACTTATCACCAATTGAAAAATATAAACATGTTGCCTTCCCAGCTCATGTTAATATTTTAGCTAAAAACCAAGTTGGTTATAAAAACTTATTTATTATATTAAGCGAAGCCCTAACTACTCATTTTTATAACGGGCCAAGACTTTTAAAAAATGTTTTAGAAGAACATCGTGAAGGCTTACTTATCGGTAGTGGTTGTTATCAAGGGGAGATATTTGAGCTTGCTCTAAACCGCAGTAATGAAGAATTAATTAATGCGATGAAATACTATGATTATGTAGAAGTTCAACCACCTCAAGTTTATAAACATCTAGCTGCTGAAATGGGTGAAGATGGTCCTGATATCATAAAAGCAACTATTTTAAAAATTATTAATACCGCTAGAAGTTTAAATAAAATTGTTATTGCAACTGGTGATGTGCATTATTTAAACAAAGAAGATAAGATATATCGTGATATTTATATTCGCCAACCAGTTCCGGGTGGCGGAGTACATGCGTTGCATAATGCATTAGAAGTACCAGATCAACATCTACTAACAACTGATGAGATGTTAAATGCTTTTTCGTTTCTAGATAAAGACTTAGCATATGAAATTGTTGTTAAAAACACTCATATTTTAAATGATATGATTGAACCTATAAAAGCATTCCCAGATGAACTATACAGTTTATCTGATGATGCATTTAAAGATTTATTAGGTGTTGATTCAATTAATGTTGAAGTTAAAAAGATTGTTAATGACACAATGTTAACAATGTATGGCGAAAAAACACCGGAAATTGTTCTTAACCGAGTAAATAAAGAACTAACTTCAATTATTGATAACCATTTCGCGCCGATTTATTATATTTCTTATTTACTGGTTAAAAAATCTTTAGATGATGGTTATTTAGTTGGTTCCCGTGGTTCAGTTGGATCAAGTTTAGTTGCAACTCTACTTGGTATAACTGAAGTTAACCCACTACCTCCTCATTATTATTGTCCAAATCATGATTTTAGTGTATTTAAACTAACAAAAGAAGAATATAGTTTATATCCGCAAACTAAAGAACAGATTAAATTTCAAGAAATAGTAAGTAAAGTAGAATCTGGATATGATTTACCAAATAAAAAATGTCCTATTTGTGGTAAACCACTTAAAAAAGATGGACAAAATATCCCATTTGAAACCTTCTTAGGTTTCAAAGGAGATAAAGTACCTGATATAGACTTAAACTTCTCAGGAGATTATCAATCAACTGCTCATGATTATGTAAGAGAGTTACTAGGCGAAGATTTTACATTTAGAGCGGGGACTATTCAAACGGTTGCTGAAAGAAATGCATACGGCTATGTTAAGGGATATACTGAAGAAAATGACTTACAATTAAGAAATGCTCAAATCAACCGTTTAGCAAAAAAGGTTGAAGGAGTTAGACGCTCAACAGGACAACACCCTGGTGGGATTGTTGTTGTACCAAAAAATCACTCAATTTATGATGTTACACCAATTCAGTATCCAGCTGATAAAGTCGATTCTGAATGGAAAACAACCCATTTTGATTACCACTCTTTTGAAGATAACTTATTAAAACTAGATATATTAGGACATGATGATCCAACAATGATTAAGTTTTTAATGGACTATGTTAATGAGCATCCAGATGAATTTGAATTCAGTCGTGCTCAAGATATCCCGCTTGATGACCCGAAGGTATATGAATTATTTGCTGGAACAAAAGTAATCAATGTTAAGCCAGATGATATTTTAAGTAATGTAGCTTCATATGGAATTCCTGAGTTAGGAACTAACTTTGTAAGAGACATGTTAGAAGATACTAAACCAAATACTTTTGCTGGTTTAGTTAAAATATCAGGACTATCACACGGTACCGATGTTTGGCGTAATAACGCTCAAGATTTGGTTAAAGGAACAACCGAATATGGTAAAATTTCATTTGATAAAGTCATTGGTTGTCGTGATGATATTATGGTCGGATTAATAAAGGACTATCAAATGGAGCCGTTTATGGCATTTGAGATTATGGAATTTGTTAGACGCGGTAAACCAGCCCGTGAAAAAACAAAATGGTTAGAATATGTTGACATTATGAAAAAACATAATGTTCCTGAATGGTATATTTGGTCAGCTGGGGAAATTAAATATATGTTTCCGAAAGCACACGCGACAGCATATATTTTAATGGCGATTAGAATCGCCTGGTTTAAAGTATATAAACCAACTGTATTCTACAGTGGATTTTTCTCAAAACGAGCAGTTCAATTTGATTATGAGGTAATGATGGCTGGAGCAAACGCTATGGTTAACTCACTTAATAAATTACAAGAGAACTTTAGAAGAACCGATAAAGAAGAAAAACTAATTGTAACATTAGGTGTTGCCTTAGAAATGGTTAGAAGGGGCATTAATTTTTTACCAGTTGATATTAATAAATCAGCTGCTAAAGATTTTATTATTGAAAAAGGCGGCTTAAGAATGCCATTTACAACCATAGATGGTTTAGGAGATACGGCGGCATTTGACGTTGTTAATCGTCGTGAAGAAAAAGAGTTTACTAGCCGTGATGATGTTAGAAACCGAACTAAAATTAATAAAACAGTCTTTGAATTACTTGAAAAGTATGGTGCATTTAAAGATTTAACCGAAGAAGATGACATTATTAATACCGGTTTGTTTGGATAATAATTGAAATTATTATATAATAATAATGAAAAGGATGTGATTTAGATGACAAAAAGTTCGAATCCTGTATTTAAAAAATTAGAATCAACTGCCGATGCTACCGTAGTTAACGCAGCTACGATTACTGGTATATCTATTAAGACTGTAATCTTACTGTTATTAACACTAGGAGGAGCAATCTCAGCAGCATTTTTCGGGTTGACGGCTATTGAAACTGGTGAAGGTGTAACATTTTATGCAGAGCCTTGGTTATATGCTGCATTAGGTGTTAGTTTCGTAGTATCATTTATTAGTGTAATGATTGCTAGTTTCTTCCCAAGAGTCGCGATGCCATTTTCGATCTTATATTCGCTAGGACAAGGTATATTCCTCGGAGCAGTAACAGCAATTGTTAACTTCTTCGTTCCAGGAGCAGCAATCACCGCTTTAGTCGGTGTTGGCTCAATCTTCTTAGTAATGTTATTGTTATATACAAGTCGTGCTTTTAGAGTTACTAATCGATTTAGAAAAGTAATGTTTGGAGCACTATTAGGAATATTAGTTGCATCATTAATTAGTATGATTTTAGGATTTGCTGGTGCTGTAATTATTCAAAGTTACCCATTAGCAATCATTATTACAGTAGTATTAATTATCTTTGGTGCCTTCATGCTAATGTTAGACTTTGACTATGCAGAACAAATTACTAAACATGGTTTTCCAAAACATTATGAATGGGTTGCCGCACTTGGTTTAATGGTGACTTTAATTTGGATTTATGTTGAAGTATTAAGACTAGTTATCTTACTAGCTGGCGGAAGAGACTAAAACAAAAATAAACAAATAAACCCGGGTAAAACCGGGTTTTTGTTTGGAAAAACACAAATCAACATATATAAATATATGTCACTTGTAATTTATGGTATAATTATTTAATGAGGTAGATACTATGAAATTACAATTAGAAAACTTAAAACAAAGTATAATTGAAGCCATTAACGTGGCTAATTCACTAGCTGATTTAGAAAAAATTCATAACGATTATTTTTCTAAACGTGGTGCATTAAGTCAAATGATGGGCAATTTAAGAAACTTAGCTCCAGAAGAAAGACCAGCTTTTGGAAAATTAGTTAATGATGTTAAAGGAGAAGTTCAAACTTTATTTAATTTGAAAAAAGAAAGTTTAGAACAAGCTGCTTTAAACGAAAAATTAGCTAATGAAGCAATAGATATTGAACTAGCTTCAGATCATTTTTCACATGGATCAATTCATCCTCTAAATTTAATTATTGAGGATACTTCAGCATACTTCATTTCAAACGGATATGAAGTTGCAACTGGTCCAGAAATTGAATTAGATTTATATAATTTTGAAATGATGAATTTAGCTGAAGGACATCCAGCTCGTGAGATGCAAGATTCATTTTATTTTGATCCTAAAACTTTACTTAGAACTCATACATCACCAGTTCAAGCAAGAACGATGTTAGAAAAGAAAGGACAACCATTAAAAATAATTGCTCCTGGAAAAGTTTATCGTCGTGATGAAGATGACTCGACACACTCTCATCAATTTATGCAAATTGAAGGGCTAGTAATTGATAAAGATATTAGCTTTGCTAATTTAAAGCATACTTTGCAAGGACTATTAGATTTTTTATTTAAAGGAAAAGTAGAAATGCGTCTAAGACCATCATACTTTCCATTTACTGAGCCAAGTATTGAAGTAGACGTCTTGTTTACTAAAAAAGATGGTTCAATATCTTTTATTGAAATATTAGGAGCCGGAATGGTTCACCCTAATGTTTTAAGAATGGGTGGATATGATCCAGAAGTATATAGTGGTTTTGCTTTTGGAATTGGAGTTGAGCGTTTAGCGATGCTTCGTTATCAGATTGAAGAAATTCGTCATTTTTATAACAATGACTTAAGATTTTTAAAACAATTTAAGGAGGAATTTTAAAATGATTATTACTAAATCACAACTAGAAAAATGGATTAAAATTCCTAAAAACATTTTTGAATTAACAAATGCTCATACAACTGAAGTAGAATCATTTGAAGAAACTTTCGTAGAAGCA
>CAZYSQ010000030.1:0-4607 GCA_964649865.1 uncultured Acholeplasmataceae bacterium | reverse complement strand
ATAACTAATCAAAAAATTAAACTTCCTAAATATGAAGTTAAAGAAATTGAAAAAGTTAATCCACTTAAAGTTGAAATATTAGATTCTGGATGTACACTATATTATGCGAGAATGGCTGATGTTACGATTAAAGAATCACCATGGTGGTTACAAAGTGAGTTAATTAAACGTGGTATTACACCAATTAATAACGTTGTTGATATTTCAAACTTTATTATGTTTGAATATGGAACACCACTTCATATGTTTGATGCTGATTTATTTGGCTCTAATGAAATTGTTGTAAGAAGTGCTAAACCAAAAGAAGAGATTATTACTTTAACAGGCTTTAAGCATGAGCTTTCAACGGACGATCTAGTTATTACTAACGGCAGTGAACCAACTGCAGTTGCTGGTGTCATCGGACTTGCTAATTCAATGGTTGTACCAGAAACAAAACGAGTTATTATTGAAGCTGCTCATTTTATGCCTAAACGAATTCAAAAAACTTCAGCAAAAATTGGACGCTCTGATTCATCACTACGTTTTGAGCGTGGAGTCGATCAAAGTTTAGTTAAACTAGCGATGGATACAGCGGCATATTTACTAGTGGAATATGCTGATGCTAAAATTTATCAAGGTTTAGAATTTGCAAAATCAAAAGATATTAAACCAATCAATATTGATTTATCAGTTAGTTATGTTAATAAACTCTTAGGAGTTAAATTAAGCAAAAAAACAATTATTTCATACTTAGAAAGATTAGATTTCAAAGTTAAAGATAATGATAAACATTTAACTGTAACTGTTCCAACAAGACGTCCTGATATTAAAATATCAGCCGACTTAGTTGAAGAAATCGGTCGTTTATACGGTTATAACAAAATCGCTAATAAACCTATATTAAGCGATTTAAAGGGTGGTAAAACTGTCTTCGAACAAAAAGTATCACTACTTAGAAACCAATTGGCTAACTTAGGACTTAATGAAGTTATTACTTATAGTTTATTAGACTTAAAGTCAGTTCATATGTTTAATCAATTAGGTGAGCCTTACCAAGTCTTAAAACCGATTACTGAGGATCGTTCAGTAATGAGACAAAGCTTATTAAACGGTCAATATAATACTTACAAGTATAATATTGCTAGACAAAATAAAGAAGTTAATATTTTTGAAATTGGTCGCGTTTATACTAAAGATAGTGAAACAACTTTCCTAGCAGCATCAATTAACACCCCGGTTAATTATAACTTATGGCAAAATCAAAACTTAAAAGTAGATTTTTACACAATTAAAGGATTACTAGAATTAATATTTAGTAAATTTGGAGTTTCATTTGAATATGAAGCTAGTAATAACGTAAGTTTCCATCCATATAGACAAGCTTATATTAAATATGATAGTGAGATTGTTGGTATTCTAGGAGAACTACATCCAAAATTATTAAAAGAAGATCGTGTTTATTCATTTGAATTAAATTTAGAAAAAATATTAACTCAAGAATCAGTTAACAACTATATTCCGGTATCTAGATACCCAAGTATTGATCGTGATATCGCGTTTGTTGTTAGTAAGAGTGAATCAGTTTTTGAAATTGAGAAAATTATTAAACAGACAGCTCGTAAATATTTAGTAAGTTTAAACTTATTTGATGTTTACGAAGGTGATAATATCGAAGAAGGCAAACGTTCACTTGCTTATCGATTAGTATTTAACTCAAGTGAGCAAACACTTGAGTCAAGTGATGTCGATAAAGTAATGAAAAGTGTTATTAATCGCTTAAACTATTTATTTAAGGCGGAAATTAGATGAAGTTAATTTATGATTTAACATATGAAAACTTATTAGAAATACTATTAGATGCTGGTTACAAAAAATATCGAGCTGACCAAGTATGGGGTTGGCTATATGATAAAAAGGTAACTTCTTTTAGCATGATGAAAAATGTTCCAAGTGAAATTATTAATCTTCTAAAAGAAGAATATTCATTTGAAACATTAGAAGTAGTCACATCATCAACTAGTGTTGATGGAACCAAAAAGTTTTTATATGGCTTAGAAGATCATAACTTAATTGAAGCGGTAGTGATGAAACATCACTACGGCAATAGTATTTGTATTACAACTCAAGTTGGTTGTAATATTGGATGTTCCTTTTGCGCATCAGGACAACTAAAGAAAAAACGTGATTTAGCGACAGGCGAGATGATCTTACAAATTATTCAAACTGAGCGTGAAATTAATGAAAAAATAGATTCAGTTGTCTTAATGGGAATTGGTGAACCATTTGACAATTTTGATAATGTAATTAACTTTATTAAAATTGTAAATCATCAAAAAGGGATGAATATTGGAGCAAGAAGAATTACAGTATCAACTAGTGGTATTGTTCCTAAAATTAAAGAATTTGCAGACTTAAACTTGCAAGTAAACTTAGCTTTAAGCTTGCATGCAGCAACTGATGAAGTTAGATCAAAATTGATGAAAATTAACAATGTTTATTCAGTTGAAAAAGTTATTGATGCAATTAAATATTATTTAGATAAAACTAATCGAAGAGTTACAATTGAGTACATTTTAATTGAAGGTGTGAATGACCGAGAAGAAGATGCTAAAGCCTTAATCAGACTACTTGATGGAATTAATGTCTACGTTAATTTAATTCCTTATAACGAAGTTTTAGAAGCTCCTTATAAAAGAAGTCCAATAGAAAATCAAAAGAAGTTTTTGCACTGGGTTAAACAAGGCAAACTCGATGTAACACTTCGTAAAGAACAAGGTCATGATATCGATGCTGCCTGCGGCCAGCTTCGTAGTATTCAGGAGAAAAAGATAGTATGAAAAAAGCCCTAATTATTAAATTAATTGGCGGCAATTATACGATAATGGATCTTGATACAAAACAAGAATTAGTCGCTAGAGCTAGAGGACGATTAAGATTTATTAAAGTCGATCCCGATTCGGTATTTCATCGCACTGTTTCACAGCGTACTAAAAAAGAAGTAGAAATTATGCAAGTCAGCCCAAAAGTAGGAGATTATTGTTATTACGATGACTCTGAAGATGTCGTCTTAATTACTGAAATCTTACCAAGACAAAATGAACTAGATCGTCCAGATCTAGCAAATATTGACCAATTACTTTTAACATTTTCAGCTGTCGAACCTGACTTTAGTTTTAATTTGTTAGATAAATTTTTAGTTTTATCTTATAAAAATAATTTAAAACCAACTTTATTGGTAACTAAAATTGATATTATTAAACAAGATGAATTAAAAGATTTAAAACAGTCTTTAAATTATTACAAAGACAAACTAGGAATTAAAATATTTTATGTCAATAGTTTAGATGTTGCAACGACTAGTAAAGAAGAAATATTTTTAGAAAATAAAATTACTGTATTGGCTGGACAAACCGGTGTCGGCAAATCAACGTTTCTAAATGCGATCAATCCAGATTTAGATATTAAAACTGGTGAAATATCAAAAGCGTTAGGACGAGGCCGCCATACAACAAGACATTCTGAGTTATACAAAATAAAGGGTGGCTATATTGCAGATACACCAGGGTTTTCAAAATTAGATTTAGATATTCATCATTTTGATGAATTAAAATTATTTTATCCAGATTTTCTTGATTTAAGTCATGATTGCCGTTTCGGCAATTCATGTAATCACTTAAAAGAACCGGGTTGCCAAATTACTAACTTAGTTCATAGTGGTGATATCTTACAATCAAGATATGATAATTATGTTAGATTTGTTGATGAGATCAAATCACAAAAGAAAATATATTAAGGAGTGATTATATGTTAATAGCCCCATCGATTTTAACAGCTGATTTTGGAGATTTAAAAAATGAAATAAACTCTATTTCAAAAGCTGATTATATTCATCTAGATATTATGGATGGTAACTTTGTTCCAAATCTATCATTTGGACCACATATATCTAAATGTATTAGGAATCTAACTGATATTCCATTTGATACTCATTTGATGGTTTTAGATCCACTTAAGTGGATTTCCAAGTTTTCAATTGAAAATACCACATTTATAACTATTCACTATGAAAGTAATAACTATTTAGAGGCGATTAAAGAAATTAAATCAAGAAAAATAAAAGCCGGTATTTCGATAAAACCAAAAACCACTATTAGTGAGATTAAACATTTACTTAGTGAAATTGATCTAATTTTAGTAATGAGTGTTGAGCCAGGTTTTGGCGGCCAAAAGTTTATGGAAAACTCATTAGACAAAATTAAAGAGTTAAAAAAACTAAAAAAAGAACTAAACTTAAACTATATTATTGAAGTTGACGGTGGCATTAACCTAGAAACAGCCAAATTAGTTAAAGAAGCAGGCGCTGACATGATAGTAGCAGGTAGTCACATCTTTAATCAAAAAGACCGCAACGAAGCAATAAAACAACTTAAATTAGTATAAAAGATGCCAGCTGGCATCTTTTTATATATAAACAAAAAAAAGCCTTGCGGCTTTCATTTGTATGTTTAAGCTATTTTGAGATTAAGCGCGTGTAAGATCGTTTTTCTTAAGAGCGCGAGCAGAAACTTTAACTTTTTTAACGTTTCCATTTTCATCTATTATTCTAACTGTTTGTAGATTAGCTT
>CAZYSQ010000029.1:0-15837 GCA_964649865.1 uncultured Acholeplasmataceae bacterium | reverse complement strand
TGAATTGCCGGTACCCGACGAAATACGAAAAAACAAATACTACAGTTCAGAGATGGAGCACTACGTGACCGACTACGTTTGCTATGTGTGCGACATATACGAACTGGAGGAAGGTGCTAAAATGAGTATAGAACGGAAGTTCGACCTAACAACATACGTTCCCGAGTGTTTCGGTAGCTGCGACTGCGATATAGTAGGTGAGACGGTTCTAAACATCATAGACTTAAAGTATGGTAAGGGCGTACAAGTAGACGCTAACGGAAATAGTCAATTAATGATGTACGCTATCGGAGTGCTTAATTCCCTGGAACCATCGCACCGCTCCAAGATTGAAACGGTACGTATGCACATTGCACAAGTACGGTTAGGCAATTACTCGGTATTCGAGATGTCCGCACGGGACTTGACCCACTGGGCGATACACGTACTTCGTCCCACTGCCGAAAAGGCATGGGCAGGACAAGGGGAAACCAAAGTAGGCAGCCATTGTAAGTTCTGCAAGTTCAAAGCACAATGTAGGGCACAGAGAGACGCTTTAGTTAACGAGTTCGAGACCTACGGGGACACCAAGGCGCTAACGCTTGACGAGATAGGGGACATATTAAGCAAGTCCGATATGTTCACCGACTGGCTGGCATCGGTTAAGACTTTCGCAATGCAAGCCGCTACACGAGGCGAAAAGGTCAAGGGGTGGAAGCTCGTAGAAGGCAGGTCGGTACGTGTCATAAACGACACGGAAACGGCTATAGAACGCCTAAAAGCTTTAGGTTTCTCAACCGAGGACATAACTAACAGCAAACTGAAAGGTATCGGAGACCTGGAACGGCTCGTAGGTAAGAAACCGCTCGCCGCAACACTTGACGGTTTGATAGTCAAGCCAAAAGGGCTGCCAACGTTAGCCCCTGAAAGCGATAAGAGGGAGGAATTAAGCCCTACTATCGATGACTTCGAGGAATTAAATTCTTAAAAGAAGTTAACGAAATAACCAACCTATCAGATAAAGCGTTATATTTGCATTATCAATTTAAAAACAAAACGATATGAAAAGTAACAACGGTATTTTAACAGAGAAAGAGATTCAGGAAAGAACAAGGTTTTGGAACAAAAAGCAATTCCGCACCTGGAGTAAGAAAGAACTCGAAAGAACATCTAAAGACATGCAAAAACTTTTGGTAGCTATAAAGGGATTCAGCATGGGCGAGATTGAGACTATTAGAAATTCAGACATGGATAACTTTAGGGCATATGTGGGTGGCTTTAGGGCATACGGAAAGAACGACCCAAAGTGTATCGTATGTATGGCAGCCCAAAAGGATATAGACTACGCTATTTCAATAGCACCAAAAACTTTTAAAGTTAAACAAGGTTAACAGAGTAAACAACCTATTGATTTATTTGTTATCTTTGCAACCTCAATTTAAAAACGGAACGCCCGAACCGATTAGAGGGCAAAAACAAAAATTGTAGAATATGAAAGCAATGATTAAGAACGTGAGATTGAGTTATGTTAGATTGTTTGAAGCGCAACAAGTCAACGGACAAGGAGAAGCAAGTTACAGTGTATGTTTATTGATTCCGAAGGATAGCCCAGAAGTCCCAAAGATTAAGGAAGCTATAGAACAAGAATTTAGGGGGCTGAAAGCCCGTTATCCGAAGTTGAACGGTAAAGACCCGAAGGTATGGACTAACCCATTAAGAGATGGCGACGAAGAAAAAGACGGTGCCGAGTATCAAGGTTGCTACTTTATCAACGCAAAGCGCAAGGAGAAGCAAGGAGCGCCTATCGTAATCGACGGTAAGAAACAGTACATCACAGACCCGAATGAGGTTTATAGCGGCTCTTGGGGCAATGTAGCCGTATCATTTTACCCTTATGAGTTCACCGGGAAATACGGTATCGGTGTAGGTTTGAACGGTGTGCAGAAGATAAGAGACGACGAAAGACTTGACGGCGGTACGAGCATTGACGATTTCGATTTTGAAGACGAGAACGACGACCTTTTCAGCTAACAATTCAATTAAACAGATTAATAACTGGGCGGTGTAATGCCGCCCAAAAATAAAAAGCAAAAATGGGAAAATACGATTCATACGTAAACGCAGAAGGTGTTAGAATTTCAAAGGTAACGGGAAAACCGTTGAAAAAATATAATAAGGTAAACAAGGCATACTGGGCAGCTCGAGAGGGCAAAGCAGTAGTAGGGGTACAACAGCCCATTGTTGACCCGGACCCCTTGATAGAGGAGCTTAAAAGCTATTACAACGAAGAAGAATTAAAGGGTATTATCAGTTTGAAGAAGGACGCGCCGCCCGTAGAACTGGTACGCATCACACCGAAGAAAAAGACATCACTCGACGAGGGTAACACCGGGTTTCTTATCGCGTCTGACTGGCACGCCGACGAAGTGGTGAAAGCTTCCACAGTATTGGGAAAAAACGAGTATAACAAAGATATCGCAGAAAAGCGTATCACTAATTTCTTTGCGAATGCTGCCTATATGATAAAGAAAAAGCCCGTGGACAACTTGGTTATCGGTTTGATTGGCGATATGATAGGCGGCTATATCCACCCCGAACTCGAGCAAACGAATAGCATGTCACCGATGCGCGGTGTTAGCTTTGTTAAGAACCTAATTATTTCCGGGCTTAAATATCTTCACGACCAATTGCCGGAACTCGAAAAGATAACCGTCATCGGCATATGCGGAAACCATTCAAGAACTACAAAAAAAATGCAGTTTAGCAACGGTTTCGAGATGAACCATGAATACTTCATGTACAAGGATATTGAGCACACCCTAACACTTATGGGGTTGACTAAATTTAACTTCATTATCCCCGAAAGCGAATTCGCCTATATCGACGTGTACGGAAAGAAAGTGTTGTTTGCGCATGGGCATCAATTCCGAACAGCTGGCGGTATCGGGGGTATTTACCCGTCAATGATGCGCTGGTATGCAAAAATGAACCAAACAATAAAGATTGATAAAGCCTTTTTGGGGCATTACCACCAAATGGTATATACTAAAGAAGTTTGTGTTAACGGCTCGTTAAAAGGCTTCGACGCGTTCGCAATGGGTCACGGGCTGGCATACGAAGAGCCACAGCAAACATACGTAATTCTTAACGAAAAGCGCGGGTTTATTTTCTACTCACCCATTTTTGCAGACTAAGTTAAAAGGCTACTAATTGTTAAATAAATGCAATTAGTAGCCTTTCTTCTTGTTTATTAAAAACATTGTCGTACCTTTGCCGCTATAATAGTATTAACAATTAAAACAATGAGTTATGAGACATCTGTTTATTGACTTTGAAACGTATTCCGAAACGGACATTAAAAAGGCGGGTAACTATAAATACTGTGAGGACGAGAATTTCGAGATACTCCTCTGCGGTTACATGTGGGACACCGACACGGACGTTTCAATTATCGACCTAACGAAGCCCGGAGGACGAGACGAGTTCAACGAGTTGTTCACGTATGTACAGAACAACGAGGACGTTGTGATAGTCGCGCACAACGCTACATTTGAGCGTATCTGTTTGCGTGAATATGGGTTTGACATAAGCCCTATGCGCTTTTTCTGTACAGCTAACATGTCGTTGTATTGTGGTATGCCCGCATCACTGGAGGACGTATCTAATATCCTAAACCTTGATGACAAGAAGAAGGGCACGGGCAAAAACCTTATTCGTTACTTTTCAATTCCTTGCAAGCCTACTAAAACAAACGGAGGCCGCACACGTAATTTACCGGAACACGCCCCCGATGATTGGGAGGAATTCATAGATTACCTACGTTATGATGTGCTATCGGAAAAGGAGATATTCGGTAAACTATCCCGGTTTGAGTTCCCGGAAGAAGAACAACGTATATACGCGGCAGACCAGCGTATAAACGATTACGGTATATTGACCGACCTTGAATTAGCACGCGCCGCGCAAGATATGGACGAAGAATATAAGGCGCGTCTTACCGAAAAAGCCGAAAAGGAATTCGGGTTAAGCTCTTTAAAGTCCATGCCACAGCTTAAAGGCTTCATTAAAGAGCGTACAGGCTTGGTTATCAATTCACTCAATAAGAATAACATTGAGGGGGTGATAAAGACCGTAGTGGGCCTTAAAAACGTTACTGATGAGGATAAGCAAGCAGTGTTAGACGTTATCGACCTACGTAGGGAGATAGGCAAAACGTCGAACGCCAAGTACGCCTCAATGCTTGCAAGCGCCGGGCGAGGCAACCGCATCAGGGGGCTTTTCCGTTACTACGGGGCGAACCGTACCGGGCGATGGGCTGGGCGCCTGGTCCAATTACAGAACTTACCGCAAAACCACATCGAAGACCTGGACGGGGCACGAGACCTGGCAAAACTGCACGACCTCGATATGATGGAAGTTATATACGACAAGCCTACGCACATACTTTCGCAGCTTATACGCACCGCGTTTATCGCCCCCGAGGGGTACACGTTCTCCGTGGCTGACTTCTCAGCTATTGAAGCCCGAGTAATCGCGTGGGTTGCTAATGAACAATGGCGTTTAGACTTATTTAACGACCCGAAAGCCGATATCTACTGCGCCTCGGCTTCTAAGATGTTCGGTGTCCCGGTACACAAGGGGGACGACTTAAGGCAGCGGGGGAAGGTTGCGGAGCTTGCATTAGGGTATGGGGGCGGAGTAAACGCTCTTACTACAATGGACACTAAAAAAGCGTTAAAAGACGAAGAAAAACCTCAAATATTGTCAAAATGGAGAGAAGCTAATAAAAAAGTAGTATCTTTGTGGCGTTCGTTAGAAGATTGTGCGAAACGGTGTATCGGGACGAGACGCGAACAAGTTTATAGGATAGACGATGTTTCGAGTATTATTTTCCGATACGAGAGCGGCGCAATGACTATTGAGCTACCAAGCGGTAGAAAGCTGTTCTACCCATCGGCAAGAATGGGGAGACGCACCATAGAAGGCGTTAACGGCTCGTTTGAGGTTGAGGACATCTCCTATATGGGGCAAGACCAAACCTCGGGGAAATGGGTCAAGCTAAACACCTACGGAGGCAAGCTAACCGAGAACGTTGTGCAGGCGATAGCCCGTGACTTGCTGGCGAATGCGATTTTCAAGGTATTCGATTTAGGCTTTAATATCGTGTTGCATGTACATGACGAGATTGCCGCCGAGATACCAAAAGATGGGAACGAAGAAAAGACTCTGCAAATAATGAGCGATGCCATGTGCAACGCCCCGAGTTGGGCAAAGGGCATACCATTGAGAGCAGCAGGATATATTACTGATTATTACAAGAAAGATTAAATTATGGAATTGAGAAAGATGACTTTTAAAATTGCTACAGCGAGCAGCGCAAAGTCTACTTCATGGAAAAACCGCTCATACTCATGGGACGAGTTAACCAAGAAGCTGATGAAGGCAACCGTTACGGATGAGACGTACCGCGAGTTCATAAGCGCGAGCAAAGCCGAGCAGGGTACAATTAAAGACGTAGGCGCATTCATGGGTGGTGAGCTGTTCGGCAGCCGCCGAAACAAAAACAATGTCGGAGAACGCTCTATTTTGGCGCTTGATATTGACTACGGGGAAAAGAACTTTCCCGAAATGTTCTACTCTGTTATTAATTGCGCGTGTATCATTCACGGAACGCACAAGCATAACCCGAAAGCGAATACACTTCGTTACCGCGTAATTATTCCGTTGTCCGAACCCGTGGACGGGGAGCAATACGAAGCTATTGCCCGAAAGGTTGCAGAGTTGACAGGTATCGACTTGTACGACCGCACCACCTTTCAACCCGAGCGCTGTATGTTTTTCCCATCGGTTTCCCGGGATGTGGACTATGAGTTTATAGATTATTCAGCGTTTAACGAAAGTCCTTTGGATGTGCAAAAGTATCTGGGCATGTACGACGATTGGAGTGATACAACCGAATGGGCATACCACAAGGACGAGAAAGGCGAGGCCCGGACGCTTGCTAAAGAACAGCAGGACCCGACATTAAAAGAGGGTAACGTAGGCGACTTCTGTAGGGCCTACACGATTAGCGAGGTTATCGCGGAATACCTATCGGATGTGTACGAACCTACCGAGCAGGAGGATAGATGGACTTATACGGGAGGGTCAACTTCGGGCGGTATGCTTACCTTTAACGATATGTTTGCCTACTCATTCCACAATAATGACCCTATCCAAGGCAACCACGTGTTCAATGCCTACGACCTTGTACGCGTACACAAGTTCGGTAAGCTGGATAAGGGCGCAGATAGAAAGAATTCCACCGAGGCTATGAACGAACTTGTAAACAAGGACCCCAAGGTGGCAGCGGCACGTGCCCGTATGCTGGCGGTTAAGGCCGGCGAAGTAATGGACGATTTCGACGATGTGATAGAAGTAGAGGAAGCAACGGACGCCGATGTGGCAACAACGTATGAGGACGCAATGGCGAAGCTTGAAACGGATAAGCGCGGCGCATATCTCCCATCAGCGAAGAACCTCGGTTTGATAATGAAGTACGACCCGAATTTAAAGGGGCTTATCGCGCGAGACCTATTTAAAGAACGCAGGGTTGTTACCCGTGTCCCCCTATGGCGCGCAAAGGATAGCTCTTTGGACTTTCAGGATGTGGACTACTCGGGCGTACGTAAACACATCGAAGACGTTTACGGCATATCTAACAGTGCGAAGATTGACGATGCCATAGCATTATCAGCCGAGATGAACTCATTCCACCCCGTGCAGGAATACTTAACCAAACTGAAATGGGACGGTATCGAAAGAGTTGATAAAGCGCTTATCCATATCATGGGAGCGGAAGATAACATATACACCAGAGAGGCATTCCGTATCATGATGGTAGGTGCGGTTAAGCGTATATTCCAAAAGGGCTGCAAGTTCGACAGTATGTTAGTATTGCAGTCCGAGCAGGGCGCCGGGAAAAGCACATTTATCCGAAAGCTGGGTAAACACTGGTTCTCTGATAGCCTTTCGAGCATGGACGGCAAGGGGGCGTTTGAACAGCTGCAAGGTAACTGGATATTAGAGGTTGCGGAGTTGTCAGCGATGCGACGTTCAGAGGTTGAAGGCGTGAAAAACTTCATTTCCAAAACAGAGGACAGCTACAGACCAGCGTACGGACGTGTTACGAAGAACTTTCCCCGGCAGTGTATTTTCATAGGTACAACGAATAGGGACGAATTCCTAAAGGACGATACGGGCGGCAGACGCTTTTTGCCCGTGAAGGTCAAGGCGAACGCCAATACGCATCTTATCTTTGAGAAGGGATTCGACGAATATGTAGACCAGCTATGGGCGGAGGCAGTCCAAATGTATTTCCGCAAAGTAAGTACATTGTTATCCCGTGAAGCCGAGGAAATCGCCGAGCAGGGGCGCGAAGAGCATTTCGAGGCAGACCCCCGTACCGCATCAGTAGAGGCGTATTTGAATATGCGCGTGCCGACAGACTGGAGACGAATGTTTGTGAACGAAAGGCGCATGTACTTTAGGGAGTACGACGCATCAAAGATAGACCCGGAAGATTTTACACTGGAAAAGATGGACTTCGTATCTATTATGCAAATAGCTACAGATGTGTTCGAGATGGAAGTAGGGCGCGTAACAACTAAGGAGAGCCGCGAGATAGCCGCTATCATGTCTAGGGTACAAGGGTGGCAACGCGCAGCGAATGGAAAAACCGTAGCAGGTATCGGGCGCACACGAGGATATGAGCGCATTGTTAACGAGTGATAACAGAGGGGGTGTAAAGGCCCCCAAATGTTAACTAACTGTTAACAGAATAACTAAATGAGATTTATTTCTTAAATGGTGTTAATGAAATATACAACCTATCAGTATTTGCCGTATATTTGTAATGTCAAAAGGAAATAATAACAATTTAAAAACAAAAGATTATGACTAATTTAAGCTACACAGTATTTGCACCGACAGCAACAAAAGAGAACGCAACATGTTTGGGAGAGATTAATTTCCTTAATAACAAGCTTTGGAAATTGGCCGTGATGTTGGGTTACGCTTTTAATAGCAACGTATTAACTACAGTTGGTTTGTCCTTCTCCAATATGGGCTATAGCGGAGACGAAATCAGTGCAGCTGAAAGCTTTATGCATGCAAAGGGTATCGTCTACAAAAAAGAAATGAGTTTCAACCACTGGGACACTGTTTTAAAGGTATCAAAGTCTAAAGCTAATTTGGAAGCCATCGAAAAAGCATATAGAGCATTCTATAGAAAGAATAAATAAATAAAAATTAATAAGGCAATAACGGTGAACCTTCACAAAGCATCCGTTGTTCTTATGGTATAACAATTTAAAAACAAAAGATTATGAAAACTTACGATGTATATTTCAGCGACCCTACTGATTCTACAAACAAGGGGTTTAACGAATCATTCGATTATTGCAGGAGCTATATCGAGGACTACAACGGAACCAATGAATCTTACTTTGAAGATTATAAGGGGGGTAATGTTTCAATAGTATGTAATGAAACAGGAGAGGAAATCTATTCGGAGGAGATAAGGTGATATCACGAGGGGTTGAACAATTAAAGAAGCGTTTTTGTTTCTATGGTATAACAATTTAAAAACAAAAGATTATGAATGACAGAGCGGAAGTAGTTAGGGTAAAAACATTCGGTAGGATAGCTTTTCAAGTGAACATAATAAATACCGAAACGGGATTGTACCGAAATAGTCTATCCAGAAGATTTGAAACAAAAAAAAAGAAGCTTTAGAATTTATATCAGATTATGGTTTAACAATTTAAAAACAAAAGATTATGAAAAAGTTAGCAAGTATTTTAGTAGTAGGGCTGATGGCGTTTATGTTCGCTTCGTGTTCAGCAGGTGACGATGCAGGCGTTATGTCAATCGAGGACACACCCGAAACAGTAGATAACACAAAGGTATTCATGTTTAAGGATGTGGCCACACATGAGAAGTTTTCCGGGGCCTATGCGGTGAAGATTAAGACCGTTAACGGTGTTAAGTATTGCGCGCTCCTCGGGGCTGGTGACGAAGCGTTCTTTCCGTTGGACAAAAACTCAGACCTACCGAAACCTACCTATGAAGCATATGCTACCAACATACCAATGTACAATGGATATTCCGTTGGTTGGGTTGTTATTGATATATCCCGATATATTGTTTTCCTAACGGAGAACCACAAGAATAAGTATTACGGGGATATGATTTTTGGAACAGACATTTTGCATTACACAGAATTAGAAAAATAATTAACAATTTTAAAAAGAAAAGATTATGAAAAGTGGAAATTTTATTGAACTAACGTTCGTAGTTAAGGGTGAATTGCAAGTAGAGTTTATTAATGTAGAGCACGTATCGCGCATTATGTACGTAGATGGCAAGCCGTTTATCGGTATGCTGGGGCAAACATACACGCGCCAACTCACAGAAACGAGCATGCAAGAACTAACAGAGTGTATTAACTTAGAAAACAATTAAATTAAAATGGTTACTATATTAAAAGTTATCGCAGTAAACGAAGGGGAACGTACCTCTTATTATCCCACCCCCGGAGATGGGGTGTTTCCAACCGTGGAGAGGGCACGGGAGTTCTACAAAAACGAGTTTAAAACAAATCAAATAATATTGTGTTATGTCAGCAAGTGAAAAAGTACAGAGTTACAACGTAGGTAAGTCCGATTATGCAAAGCACGCCATACAACCATGGGACATTTGGAAAGAGTATAACCTTAACCCGTGGGACGCGGACATAGTGAAGCGCGTGCTACGCAGCAAAGAAGGAGAGGCGCGGACGCTCGACTACGAAAAGATTATCCATATATGCAAGTATCGCATTGCGGAGCTATCTAAGGAAGTTTTAAAGGAAACCAAGGCAGATATACCGACCGAGGCAGAAAAGCCCGTAGAGGACGAGGAAAGCGACGATACAACGGTATTTTGCTTGGACGAGACAATGAAGCCAGCAACGTTCTATATTGAGGGGACAAAGTGGGGCGGTAGGTATGTCGGTTACTCGGTGTTCATGACTGGTAACGCCCCCTATATGTACTTGGGTGTCGACGCAGAGGGAAGCCACCTATACGCAGACCTTTCGGAACTCGAACAATGGCTTTACACCCAGGAAACGCACCTTCCGCCAAAAACGTTCAAAATAAAGTATACCAACCTTTTTGGCAATCACAGAAGTTCGCTAAAGATAGGGTACGAAGGCAAGAACTACGAGAAGCACGATTATATCATAACGAACGCCGGGCGGTTATTCCGCTACTTCGGCATGGAGGGAAATAAGTTTTACTACCGCAATATGTCAGAAAAGCGCGAGGATGGTACATATCCCGAGGTCTTAAGTAATGTTAAATTAGAAAATAAAGCAATTCAATTCACTCTATGATAAGTAAGAAATGAAAGATATAATAAGCGAAAAAGATTTAGAGCGTACATTCACCGAGAAGCTTAACCGAACAAAAAAAGTGTGGGTAATAAAACTATTATCCACCTTTATAAAGGGTTTGCCCGATAGAATGGTTATTTGCCAAGGTGGGTATGTGGGCTTTGCCGAGATAAAGACCACGGGGAAGAAACCAACAAAGATACAATTACTAATACATAGCAAGTTAGAAGCATTAGGCTTCAAAGTATTTGTCATCGATGATTTGGAAAGCCGGGACGCGGCGATAAGTTTCTTCTTAAGAAATGTTAAGGAAATAAACAACGTACCGGGGAAAGGGTTATCTTTGTAGTATCGAATTAAAAAATAAAATTGAGTATGCAGTATTTAGGAGGTAAGACAAGAATAGCAAAAGAAATTTTGCCCATAATTTTGGCAGATAGAAAAGAAGGGCAGTATTTCGTCGAGCCGTTTTGCGGTGGGTGCAATGTGACTGCCAAGGTATTGGGAAACAGGATAGCAAACGATTACAACGAATATTTGATAGCCATGTTTAGGGGGCTGGTATCCGGGGAGAAATACCCCGAGCAAATAAGCCGCGAACTGTATAATGACGTTAGGGCATGTTTTCGTTCGGGGTCTGACAAATACGACCTTGGTTTTATGGGCTGGGTGGGGTTTATGGCTTCTTACAGGGGCAAATTCTTTGGTGGCTACTCCGGCGCATACTGGAGAAGTGACGGCAGGCATATAGACGGCATATCCGTGGCTGCGAGGGGCATAGCAAAGCAGATACCCAATTTGCAGGGCGTAGAGTTTCGTACCGGGGACTACAGGGACCTACAGATACCCGAGGAGTCCATAATATACTGCGACCCCCCGTATGCGGGTACCACAGGATATGCAGACGGACTGAACCACGATGGGTTTTGGCAGTGGTGCCGGGAGCGTGTTTACGATGGACATAAAGTCTATATATCCGAATATCAAGCCCCGGACGACTTTATTACAATTTGGGAGAAGCCAATACAGAATTGTCTTAGCCTCGATAAAAAAGTTACTGAGAGATTATTTATTTATGAGGGACAATTTTAAAACAGAAATCATGAAAAAGAGAAGTTTAAAAGAAGAGTTAGAATACCGTTTAGGTATGTACTTTGGCATCAAGTCGGGTGCGCTGTATGTGCGCGACGATAAGTTCGGTAACACCGAGGAAATACTAAACCAGTTGCAACGCGATATTACCCGAGACGTTAATTTCCTTTCGCGTAAAACGCTGGGGTACGTATCAGATGAGCAGGATTTCAAAAGCATTTGTGTGTTCTACAAAACTAAATTAATGAAGTAATAAAGCTATGGTAAACTATATAGACTTAAAGTTAAAGTGTATCGCGGGACACGCCGAAATAGTAATCAACGGTCAGCGCATCAAGTGCGCGGCCGATTACGATAGGGTATTAGGGCATATAACCCCGGCAGCTCTCCATGAGTTCAGCGCCCAGTTAGCAATGATAAAAGCAATGTTATGTTAGAAAGAAAGCAATTACACGAATACCAAGTAAAGGGAGTGCAGCATATTATCGACAACGAGTTTTGCGCGTTGTTCCTCGATATGGGTTTGGGCAAGACAGTAACAACCCTAACTGCCATCAAAGACCTTTTAGACAATTGCATTATATCTAATTGCTTGGTAATAGCCCCGAAGAAGGTAACGCAGGTAACCTGGAGCGATGAGATTAAAGCATGGGCGCACCTTAAAGACCTGACGATTTCCGTTATCGACGGTACAGTTAAGCAACGCCGGGAAGCCTACGAGAGGCAAGCGGACATATACGCAATTAGCCGCGATAACATTGTTTGGCTTGTAATGGAGTACGGAGGCATTAAGCTTCCCTATGATATGGTTGTTATCGACGAGTTGAGCAGTTTTAAGAACTACGCCTCAAAGCGTTTTAAAGCCCTTAGAAAGGTGCGGAAGTTCATACCCCGGGTAGTAGGTTTGACAGGCACGCCGTCGCCAAACGGACTAATAGACCTATTCGCTCAGATGTATCTGATAGACCAGGGTCAAAGGCTCGGTAAATCAATCACAGCGTACAGAGATAGGTTTTTTAAGCCCGATAAACGGAACGGAGATATAGTGTACAGCTATGCACTGAAAAGCCCACAGGAGGAAACAGAGCGGCAAATAAGCGACCTTATCAGCGACATAACCATATCGATGACAGCCGAGGACTATTTGAAGATGCCCGACCGCATCAATATATACGACCGCGTGGAGCTGCCCCCTAAGGTGCTGGCGCAGTATAAGGAGTTCGAGAAGGAACAAGTATTGGAGCTTATCAACTCGAACGAACCGATAAGCGCAGCAAGTGCGGCAGCTCTGTCAAACAAGCTACAGCAATTCGCAAACGGTGCAATATACGATGCTGACCGGAAGGTTATCGAGGTGCATGATGAGAAGTTAGAGAAGCTTGAAGAACTCGTAGAGGCTGCGAACGGTTCGCCCGTATTGGTTGCCTACTCCTACAAGCACGACCTTGACCGAATAATGCAGAAGCTAAAGGCATATAAGCCCGTCAAACTGGATAAGCCCGAGCAAATAGCTGATTGGAATGCCGGAAAAATTAAAGTGCTGGTAACGCACCCGGCGAGCGCAGGTCATGGGCTTAACCTACAAAAAGGTGGGCATACGCTTATATGGTTTGGTAATACTTGGAGCTTGGAACTATACATGCAGTTCAACGCCCGGTTGTACCGTCAAGGGCAAACGTACCCCGTAACCGTACATCACATCCTAACCACCGGCACGGTAGACGAGAAGATAATAAAAGCCCTGGATGGCAAGAAACAGACGCAAGACGGGCTTATGGAGAGTATTAAAGAACTTATGGAATTTTACAGCAAGAAATGAAAAAGTTAATAGCAGTTATCGCAGTCCTACTCCTATTGGTAGGCTGCACCGTAGTACAGAACGTCGCGGACAGCACACAGAGTAATTTCAAGCTACAGCAATTAGAGTACGGGCTATCACTGAAGGATAGTTTAATATTTAAATGATGTTAATGAAAGAACCAACATAACGGGAAAAGCGCTATATTTGTATTAGCAATTTAAAAACAGAAGATTATGATTAGAAACAGAGATTTTGCAATGCTGTACGCAGGGCGTGCGGTATTCAACAAGAGCGGTGAGTATGCCGGTGTGGTAGTCGGTTGGAACGACATGCAAGGGGTGATAATGGGAGTTGACCATTCGAACGGCTGGCAGAGCTGGGGCGCTAACGATATAGGCGTGTCTGATGATGAATTTCTGTCGTATGAATACCGCAACGCCGGGACACTGGTAGAACCGGGAGAGCTGGTAGAAGAGGAAGCCCCGAAGCACAAGACGATAGGTGAGCTTATCAAGGAGCACGAGGGCGTGCGGGGTATCCAATTCTCTACGGACGAGCACGGCAATGTGCAAGCCGCCTATATCCGTGGTAAGCACGGAGGTATGAAGCTGGTAAGCATGGGAGACGGCTTGAAAAATGTAGAATCAAAAATTTAAAAAAAATATGGAAGCATTAATGTGTTTATTCGGAATAGCAATCGGGGCAGGTTTGGTAACTGGTTTGTGGTGTGTGGCTAAATTCGCAGCCCGGAATATAGATGGGGAGTACGACGAGTAATGGAGTGTTTAACGAAAACGAGAATAAGAAAATGACTAAAGAACCAAAGCTTCCCCATAAGCTTAAATGGGGTGACAGGACAGCCGCAAGGGTTGACGAAGTGGAATATCTTATCAGTATTAGAGTAGTGGGTTACACAGGCCTAAAAGACGTGCTCATAGCTGAGGTACACGAAAGTGTAGCGGACGAGGTAGGCGCATGGAGTGCGCCTGAATACTCAAAGAGCGTGGGCAGTGGCGACGTGTTTATGAAGAAGCCGCGCGCCGGGGCATATTACAAGTATATAAAGCTTAAAAACATCGTGTATGAGGAAAGTTAGTTTTATGGATATCGCGGTATGCCTCAACTGCCATGTATTCATTATATGGGAGTTTATACGAAGGTACGGCTATACCGCCGGGGTAACAAAGGACAAGTACGGGCGCGGCTTCGTGGAAGCCAAGCTTTGCAACGAGTGGATTGATAAGCTGGCAAAGTATGTAGCTGCCCAGGATTTCACCTATAAGCAGCCAATTAATAAACGGCAGTACCTTATCAGAGACGAGGCACGTCTCGCAGAGGAGAAAAGAAACGAGCAGGACATACCAAGAACCTACGGAATTAGCCCGGACGGAAGGATAAAAAGGGTATCAACGTTCAAGAACGGGACGTCTCAAACGTGGTATTGGCATCGAGACTCACTCGGGTGGAAATTGACATAATGATAGTTCCCGGAAAGGACGTGTCGAACTAAGTGTCAGCACCCTCAAAGGACGTGTCGAGTCGAGCGATAGCAAAAAGCCCAAATCTGATTACAAAATGTCAGATTTGGGCTTTTGTTTATAATTAGAAAAAAGAGGCTCTAAAATTAACAGATTTTAACCACACCTGCACAGTAAAAAATCGCTACTGTGCAGGTTTTTGTGCACTCTAACTCTCTCTATTATAATATATTATATGTAAATACACAGATGCACAGTAAAAAGAGGGTAAAACATTATTCTGGAGAAAAGTGTATTTTGGAGGATATAAAACATACTATATCCTATATTAAAGTTTACGAAAATAGGTGTGTGTCTGTGCAGGTGCCTGCAACTCTCTTTGTGATAGGTAGTTACCGTGCACTCATGTAACACAGTGTAAATATAATTCATTTGTAAACTTTATTTGAAGAAAAGGCCTAACTGACCGTAGGTTGGTCTGATGCGATTTGTTGCCTACCTTTGTGCCATGGTTGAAAGCGACGTGAATAGCTTGAACAGCCCAACTACTTGTTGGCTTGTTGACCGGTCTACTACTCGCGCATCTCTTTAAGAGACCGCGAGCACACACGCACGATACCTTAATACCAACTAACAACTATGGCAGGAAGAGCAAAGAAGGAAGTCGCCCCCGATACTAAGGCGGCAATTACCAAGGGACAAGCGACGGGCAAAGCCCCAGCCCCCAAGACAGATTTGAAGAAGTGCAAAGAACTCTATGAAGTTGTGCAGACGCGCGGTTGCAAGGGTGCGACGTTGTCTACCGTAGAGGAGTGCGTAGATTACGTAGCGGAGTACATGAACTTTTGCGCGCGTAACCCGTTCATTACTTATGAAGTCCTAAAGGGCGGAAACGCGGCGGGGCAAAAAGTTCCGATAGAGAAGAAGCGCGCGCCATCGCTTGGCGGCTTCTGCCTTTTCATCGGGTGGACTTTGCAAGCGTTCAAGAAGAACGGAGCACGGCTTGAAAAGCTGGCTGAAGATGGGAACGAGGACGCGGCTAATTTATTGACCGGGTACGCCCTTATCGC
>CAZYSQ010000028.1:8205-16170 GCA_964649865.1 uncultured Acholeplasmataceae bacterium | reverse complement strand
CTGCTCTATGCCAAAATTTAATAGTTACTTTTGAACCATCATAATTAGCATCTTCAGCAAGTTCATACCATTCTACAAATTTAACTTTAGATCCTCCTCTATCTTTTCCGCCACATGCGGCTAAAGTAAAAGAAGCAACTAAGAGTAAAACTAATATAAAACTTTTTCTCATATTTCTCCTCCTTAATAAGTTTTATCCTTTAACTCCACTTCTTGAAACTCCACTCATAATGTATTTTCTAAACACTATAAAGAAGATAAGTAGTGGAACTGTAACTATAACTGTTGCGCCCATTTGGTAGTTCATTAATACTCTACCTTGACCTGAATCTTGGTCAACAAACGATGACCTTAGCCATGTTGTAACTAATTTATATTTTTCATTAGCTACGATATCTGGCCAAATATATGCGTTCCAAGCTCCCATTAGCTTAAGTATTGTAATAGTAATGATACTTGATTTAGCCATTGGAACCATCACACGCCATAAATATTTAAAATCTGAACAGCCGTCTACTTTAGCGGCATAATATAACTCATTTGGAATTTGTTTAAATGTTTGTCTTAGCAAGTAAATGTGGAAAATAGATACTAAGAACGGGAAAATCATTGCATAATATGAACCTGCGCCAGGATCATTAACCCACCCTAGTCTAGCAGCAGTAATATAGTTTGAAATAACCATCATTTCCCCAGGAATCATCATTGTTGCAAGCAAAATTGAGAAAATAAAATCTTTCCCTTTAAAGTTAAGCCTTGCTAAGGCAAACGCAACTAAGATTGAAAAGAATGTTCCTCCAATTGTAGAAAATATTGCTACTATTAAAGTGTTTTTTAAGTATGTCGCAAAAGTAATGCTACCTTGCGAAATTGATGAATATTGGAAAACTTTAATATAGTTGTCTGGTGAAAATTCTTTTGGGAAAAAACTAATGCTTGCTGAGTTTAATACTTCATTAGTGCTTTGGAAAGACATATTAAACATCCAGTAAAATGGTATCAATACAAAGAAAGCAATAATCGCTAAAAATGTATAAGTGATAATTTTTCTAATAACGTAGTTTGTTTTTTGTAAAGCTAAGCGTTCGTTTTTACGATATTCTGCTTTTAAATTAACTGTTTGCATAAAAACCTCCTAGTAATGTACTCGTTTATTACTAACATAAAGGTTTATGAAAGTGAAAACTAAAATAATTAAAAATAACACAACTGCAGCAGCAGCTCCTCTTGAATAGTAAGAAACCATATTCCCATCCATACCAGGAATACCAATCTTATCATAAACATACGCAACCGCAGTCCATCTATTACGATCTAATTCTCTTCCATTACCACCGGCTACTGATAATACTGACTCATAAGACTTAAACGAACCAATAAATGATGTGATAACAATATAGCTAATTAGAGGTGATAATAATGGAATAGTAATTCTTGTTAATATTTTTCTTGGTGATGCTGAATCTATTTTAGCAGCATCATAATATTGTTTAGAAATGCTTTGTAGTCCACCAATAAATACTAATATTTTAAATGGCAGAGCGTTCCAAATAATATAAATTAAAACAACCATCATCCAGTTATTTCTTGTCGCTGTTACACCAATCCAGTCAATCGATGTCTGAAACAAAGTATTTATTAATCCTTCAGGAACTAAACCTACAGTATGAGGGTGGGAAAACATAATACTAAATACCATCCCAATTGCTAATACGTTTGTTACATAAGGTATAAAAAATATTGTTTGAAACACTTTTTGAAGTGGTTTAATTGAATTTAACGCAACCGCAATTAAAAGCGCCAAAATTGTTGATATTGGTACTGAAACAAAAACTATTATTAATGTGTTACCTATTGATCTAATAAAGTTTTTATCTCTAAAAATTGCTTTGTATGCCTCAAAATCAAAGAACCCTCCCATTGCATTTTCTACAGCATCATACTGTGAAAACATTGAGATTAAAACTGTCTTGATTAGCGGATAAAATGTAAAGACAGAAAGCAAGAACAAGGGGATTGCCATGTATAACCATGCTTTATAGTCTTTTTTCCTTTCAAGCATTACATTAGTCTCCTTCCATCCTCTTTATCAAAGACATATACTTTTCTTTCAACTAAAGAGAATTTAACTTTTCCTTCTTTAACTTTATCATATTCATTAGAAGAAATAACAATTCTAAACGGAGCATTAATAGCATCTTTATGGGTAGCAACAATCGATAAATCTCTTCCGATTGTTTCAACATATGTTCCATCAACTTCAACAACGCCGTTTTCATCAAATTTATATGCTTCCGGTCTAACACCTAAAACAACTTCTCTATTTTCTTCATCTTTTAATTTCTTTGCGTCTAATAAGACTTTCCCATCTAATAGAACTTTACCATCTTTAAGCGAAGCATTATAAAGACCGATTGGAGGAGTTCCTAAAAACTTAGCTACAAACAAATTGTTTGGGCTATCATATACTTCTTGTGGTGCTCCTTTTTGTTGTTCTTCGCCAAAGTTCATTAAAATAATTTCATCACTTATTGACATTGCTTCTTCTTGGTCATGTGTAACGAAAACAGTTGTAATTCCTGTTTCTCTTTGAATTCTTTTAATTTCTTCTCTTGTTTGTAGTCTTAATCTAGCATCAAGGTTAGAAAGCGGTTCATCAAGAAGTAGTACTCTTGGTTTTTTAACAAGTGCTCTTGCAATTGCAACTCTTTGTTGCTGCCCACCTGATAATTGTGCTGGCTTTTTCTCTAGTTGATCTTCAATACCAACTAATTTAGCAATTTCAACAACTCTTTCATTCATTTCTTTTTTATAGTTGTGATTAACTGCTTGGTGAACTATTCTAACACTTTCAGGCATAGCATTTTCAATTAAAGCAGCAAGTTTAGCTTCATTTTCTTCTTTTGAAAGTTCGCTATTATTTGAGTAATTTGCCTTAATTTCTTGTTTTTTAACTTCAAATTCATTTACAACTGTTTTGTATTCCGCTTTTAAAGTTTGTAATAAAGTTTCTACGTTAGCTGGCGTAATATTTTCTTTTCTTACTAAATATTCCGCAGCATATTCATTTTTAATGTTTTGCAATTCTTCTTTAAAAACACCAAGTTGTTCTTTATGGCGTGCTTTTTCTTCTTTTATTTGTTCTTTATTTCCTGACTCTTTTAGCTCTTTAACTTTTTGTTTTAATGAACTATTTGCGTTGAAAACTTTACTATCATAATTAGATTTTGCTTCTGTTTCATATCTGCTAAACTCATTTTTTAAAGATTCTAACTTATCTACGTAAGTATAATAAAGATCTGCCTCTTTTTCAGCCACAATATAATAAGCTTTTTTGTATGCTTCATCAATACTTCTTTTCTTTAGATTTAAGTTTTCTAAAGGGAAAGAAATGTTTTTAGCAATCGTCATATGTGGGTATAAAGCATAGTTTTGGAAAACTAATCCCACTCCTCTTTTTTCTGGTGATAACTCTGTTACGTCTTCATCTCCAAAAAATATCTTTCCGTTTGTTGGATCTAATAATCCAGCAATCATATAAAGAGTTGTAGATTTTCCACAACCTGAAGGTCCTAACAACCCCACTAATTTGCCATCTGGAATTAGCACGTCAAAATTATCAACCGCTCTTGTTTCCTTCCCGCTTTTCTTATCTTGGAAGACTTTTGTAAGCGCTTCAAGTTTTATTGATAATCCTGAACTTTTTCCTTTTGTTTTATCCACTATACTTTGCTCCTTTTCGTTTTATCAATTATTTTTTTTATATAATTTAATCTAATTTATTGGCACCTTTTGTATATAATTAACTATTTGACTTTCACATAATTTATTATATAATAAATGCATGTTTTAATCAAGAAAAACATTACCCTTAATTAAAAGGAGTTAACATCACTCGTATGGCCAAAAGGATTGCTCAAACTTTATATTTCGCTTTTACAATTATTACAACTTTTTTTGTTGTTTCTTTGTTTTTGGCACAACGTGGACCTGAATATTTAAAATCGCACAGCGATTTATTAAATGAATCAGTTTACAATAAAATTTCTATGCTTTCTATTGTTAACAATAACGATAATACCATATCTTACGTAAAAAAAGAGCCTTTATTTTTTGAATCTTATCAAAACGAGGAAAATAATGTGCTTATTTCTTCTATTGATGTTTCTTTTTATGGTTTAATCGAACATAAAAAGAAAAATTATTTTGATGCTTTTGCTTTAGTAATCGATAACATCTATTTAAAGGATAACTATTTTGAACTTGATGAATATAAAAAACCTCTCATTAATTTAGAAATAACCTTTAACGAATCAATCAAACAAAAAGGATTTGCAGTTTTAAATGGTCCAGATAGTTGGATTTATATATTTAAATTAGATTCTTTAAAAACAAATAATGGCTTTGCTGAACTAAAAACCATTTCAATCTCTACTGTATATAACTATGAACCTCATTTAAAGAAAACATTAGTTGTTTTAAATAATAGTGAGTATGATAGCGAAGTATACGAAGATGAATTTGATTTATCTTATAACAGAGATATTAAAGATGTTAACATTGATAACCTTTCATTATCTAATCTTTATGATTTGGATGGTTTGGGAAGTAATGATATGTTTTATTACAACCAAGCGTTAATAGATCTTTTTCAAAGGTATAATTACCGTTTAATATATTGGTTATTAATTACTTTTATAATTTTAGCTCTTTTTTATTACTTACTTTTTTACCACAAATACGTTATGATGATTATAAGAGTTAAGAATGAAGAAAAAAAGAAACAATTATTAACATTAAAGGAAAAATATAAAGATAATAAAGGAGAACAAAATAAATGAGAAAAATTTTAACAATTTTTATAATTATATTTAGTTTATTGATAATAAGTTCATGTAAAAAGGAAGAGTCCTCGGCGGTAGTAATTTCTAAATTATTTACTGCAACAAGAACTGCAAATAACGTTATTGAACTGTACAATAACAGTGATAAAGATGAAAGCTTATCATCATATAAACTTGACTTTTACCAAAATGCGTCTGACGAAGTTACTGCAACAATTAATTTAAATGGAGTAATTAAAGCTAATAGTTTTTATGTTATAACTGGTGCTAATTTTGGCATTACTGAACAAAAAGAAAAAGTTGATTTTATTTACGATGAAGGATCACTACCTTTTAATGGTGATGATGCAATTGTTTTAGTTAAAAATAAAACAGTTATTGATGTTATTGGACATATTGGTTTACCACTTAATTTTAGTAAAGATCTAACATTCATTAGATTAGGTGAAAAATCAACATACATTCCTTTTAAAGAATATGATCCATTTAATTTTATTCCATCTTTGCCTGATGTATTTGAATATATTAAAAATGATAATCATGAAATCCAAACTTTAGAAGACTTATATAAAGGCCCAAGATTAGAAGATCGTTATTTAGATTTACCTTATAAAGATCCTGAGATAGATAATGCTGGTGCTGGGGGAACTTTCTTAGCTACACTACAATCAATTGCGGATGGCGATACTGCAACTTTTAGACCTGTTGATGGTGAAGACTACACAGGATTTGCAACTGGAAAATCTATAAGATATTATTATATAAATACACCTGAAGTACAAGGCACAATGGACGCAGAACCTTGGGGTTATGTTGCTAGTAGATTTAACAAAGAGTATCAACTAAAAGAGGCTCACACTAAGGAAATAAGGCTTCAATCTATTCCTGGTTATGCTTTAACAGAAACATATGGAAGAAACTTAGGTTTAGTTTGGATTAACGGTTCACTATCACAATTTCTAATTGTTTCAGAAGGTTTATCTGATGATGTTCCTGTTAGTTATTCTTCTATTGACTTATTATTAAGTTATAAAAATGTTCCTTATTTAACTTTCTTAAGATTTGCCGAAAATAGAGCTAGAGTAAATGGTTGGGGAACGTTTGGTTATCCTAACAATCTCAACGGTGAAGTTGCACCTGACTGGGACTTTGGTTTATTTAAAACTCTTGGTGATAATTTCACTTGGGAGCCACATTTAAAACTTCCTTGGGAATAATAAAAAATTGCATAATAAAAGTCGACCAATGTCGACTTTTTCTTTGCTTAAAATTCTGCGTTTCTTGGTGTTCTTGGGAAAGGAATAACGTCTCTAATGTTTTCAACCCCTGTTAAATACATAATCATTCTTTCAAACCCTAATCCATAGCCTGAACTAGTGGATCCGCCAAATCTTCTTAAATCTATATACCACCATAAATCTTCTTTTGGTACTTTCATTTCTTCCATTCTTTTTATTAAAAATGGAAGTCTTTCTTCTCTTTGAGAACCACCTATTAATTCACCTGAGCCTGGCACTAGTAAATCCACTGCAGCTACAGTTTCATTATCATCATTTAATCTCATATAGAAAGCTTTTATTTCTTTAGGCCAATCTATTACAAATACTGGGCCAAATTTATCAGTTAAAAACTTTTCATGTTCTCTTGCTAAATCTCCACCATACTTAGGTTCATTTTCAAAATTAACATTTGATTCTAACATTGTTTTAATTGCTTCTTTATGTGTAATAACTTTAAATTTAGAACTTAATAATTTATTTAGTTTCTCTGTTAACCCTTTTTCAACAAAATTGTTAAATAATTCCATTTCATCCGGGCATCTTTCTATTACATCTTTAATAATGTATTTAACCATTCTTTCGGCCACATCCATCATTCCATATAGATCTGTAAAGGCCATTTCTGGTTCAATCATCCAAAACTCAGACGCATGTCTTTGAGTTTGTGACTTTTCCGCTCTAAATGTTGGTCCAAAAGTATATACATCTCTAAATGCTTGTGCATATGCCTCTGCTTGAAGTTGTCCTGTAACAGTTAGGTGTGTTTGTCTTCCAAAAAAGTCTTCTTTATAGTTAACTTCTCCTTCTTCTTTAGGAATATTATCTAAAGGAAGTGTTGTAACAGTAAACATTTCACCAGCTCCTTCGCCGTCGCTAGCAGTAATTAGTGGCGTGTGAACATAAACAAAACCTTGATCTTGAAAAAACTTATGAATTGCGTGAGCAGCAGCACTTCTTACTCTAAAAACAGCATTAAAAAGATTAGTACGCATTCTTAAATGAGCGTGTTCTCTTAAAAACTCTCTTGAGTGCCTTTTAGGTTGAATTGGATAATCATCTTCTACATCAGCAAACAACTCAACTTTAGTAGCTTTTATTTCAAAAGGTTGTTTCATTGTTGGAGTTTCTATAAAAATACCTTCAATAATAACACTAGAGCCTACTCTTATTTTTTGAATATCTTTAAAATTTTCCAAACTATGATCATACACAACCTGAGCTGAATCAAGCGTAGTCCCATCGTTAATTGTTAAAAAGCCAAACTCTTTTTGTGCTCTGTTATTTCTAACCCAACCAGACAATTTAACTTGTTTTCCTACATACTTATTAATTTCTTTTTTTAATTCTCTAATTAATTCCATAATTTATTTATCCTTTAATAATTCTTTATATACTTTTTTAATTTGTTTTCCTACTTCATTTAAATCTTTTTTTAGAACATCATTATAAGCGTTGTTAGTTAACGACTCTAAATTTTCGTTTAAAGCCCTTTTAACATTAACCGCAAACTCATCGTTATTATTAGCTTTTAAAACATCTTTATCGTGAGTAAAAATGTCATAAACAGGAATATCTCTTATTAAAACCGGCGTGTGAGCTGCCATCGCTTCTAATACTACAATTCCTTCTGTTTCTTCATAACTTGGAAAGAGAAGTGCTTTTGAAAAAGAAATCGCCCCTTTCACTATATCTCCTTTGATATATCCCGGCATAATCACATTATCCGGTTTGTTTTTGATTGCTTTTTTTATCGTTTTTGTTTGACTTAGTTTACCAAGTGTACCAAACCAAATAAATTTAACATTAGGAAAAGATTTTGCAATTTCAATGAAATCATGAAC
>CAZYSQ010000028.1:0-8105 GCA_964649865.1 uncultured Acholeplasmataceae bacterium | reverse complement strand
TAAAACCATCCTTTAATTAGCGGTGCAAAATTAAACGAATTTAAAAAATCTTCTTTTGTTGAATGTGCGTGAACTACCACCGGTTTACCCATTTTTTTTGCCAGTTTCATATTTTTATAAGAATCTTTAAAAACAGTATTATAATGAGCTATTTCAGCTTTTTCTAAATTGTCCACCAAAGATACCCCATTCATCGTTAAAGCCTCTCTTTGTTGCTTAAAAGCAGTTCCAATGCCCGATTTACTTAACATCTTTTGTTTCTTTTGATAAATTAAGACTTTCATGTGTACCCTCCTTTATTTAGACTAATTGATATTATATCAAAATTATCAAAAAAAAACGACCTTAATCGTCGCTTTCTTCTCTTATTGCTTCAAAAGTTTTTTCCTCTTCAACAAAGAGAGCTTTATCCACTTTTGATATTTGTTTGAATTTTCTAGTTATTTTAGTTGAAGTAATATCTAAATCATCAACATTTTTTGTAACAGTTCCTATGCTTCTTCTAAACTTTTCCCATCTTTCGGCATACCTATCAAATTCTACAGCCAAAAGATTTAATTGTTTTTGAATTTCCTCACTGTATTTACTTCTCTCTATATCTTTTAAAACAACCTGTGCCGTAGACAAAACACTCATCAAAGTTGTAGGAGAAGCCAACCAAACTCTTTTTTCCTGGCCATATAAAATGATGTTTTCATAATAAGCATTTATTTCAGCAAATATCGCCTCTGCTGGAACAAACATGATCGCTTGATTGGCGGTTTCATTGGCTATTATGTATTTAGAGGAAATATCATCAATATGTTTTTTCAAATCTCTTTCAAACAACTTTGAATATTGTTTTTTCTCTTCTTCAGATATCCCTTTTTCGTATAATTTTTGATAATTTTCTAAAGGAAACTTAGAATCAATTGATAAACTTCCCATAGGTTCAGGCATGTGAAGAATCATATCAACTAAAGCATTATTGCTTAACTTATATTGTCTTTCATATATTTCCGGCTTATTAGGGCCAAAAACCTTTTCAAACAAAGTTTCTAGTTGAAACTCACCAAAAGATCCTCTAGCTTTTTTATCGCTTAAAATATCCGATAAAGAAACAACTTCTAAAGATAATTTTTCTATGTTTTTTTGAGCTTCATCAATTTTAGCCAACCTTTCTACAACACTTTGAAAGGTTTTATTTGTTTGGCTTAAACCATCGCCCAGCTTTTCTTCGACTTTTTTATCTATTTTATTCATTCTTTCTTCAATCGTGTTAGTAATTTTTTCACTGAACTCTGCAAAATCTTTTCCACTTTGTTTATCAAATTCAGCCAATACCGCCTGATTGTGTTCTTTTAAATTACCAATTTGTTCTGCCATATTAATTAAAATGTCTTGCTTTAAATTTTTATCTTGAACTTCTTTTTTGTTTGTGATCAAATAAATTAAAATCCCAATAACCAACAAAAGCAGCAGTAACAATAAACCAAGTACAACGTATTCCATATTAACCTCCTCCTTAATTGTCAATAAAATACAAATATTTAATTCCGTTTTTATCAGTGGTTACATAATAAGCAATATAACTGTGTTTCGACAATATTAAGTCATTGACAGTAGTGGCCACCATATCATAATTTAAACTTATATCATTAAAACTATTATTATTAATAATAGTTTCATACGCTCTATTCATCATATCAGTACAATAATATCTATCTTTCCTGTTAATAATGAATTGAAAATTATACTGAACCTTTCTGTTCTCTAAATCTTTCATAAAATTTGTAACCTTATTAATGCTATCCAAAGAAACACCCTTTACTCTAAGTCCTACCCATTCTTTTCGGTAATAACTACCATAATTTACAAAAGATGGATCGTTTTCATCTCTAAAGGAATCATTCATCCAATAATTAGAAGTAGAATTGGCAACAGTAGAATCGCTTCCCTTAAAAAACACTTCAAGAAAGCTTTCATCGCCAGACGGTATTCCTGCTATTTCATATAACCTATTATTATCGCCTACGTATGCAGCATGTCCTCCAAAATAAAAAGAAACAAATTGGTGAACTCCCGGTAAATTAGGAAAAGGAGACTGTTGAGTTACAAAGATATCTCCCTCAAAACCAGGCTGAGTTAAATTATTGTGAAAAAAGGGTTCCCTTTCAAACTCTTCCTCAAACCCTAATGTTTCACGTGAAACTTTAAAATATTTAGTTTTATTTGTGCTTATATCTTCTTGTAGTATGCCTAATTTGGTAAAGTTTTTAATTTTTCTTCGGACAGCTATTGTTTCAGCAGCCGTCACGCCGGTAGAAAAGACCAAAAACCCTATAAACATTACAACAATAAGCTTTATTATCTTTTTCATACCCCTATTATACCATAATCGATTATTTTAATAATAAAAAAATAGGGCATAAATCCCTATTTATTTTTTGGTTTTATTATGATTGCTCTGTTTTCACCTTCGCCCTCGGATATAGTATAAATATCTCTCCATTCGGCGAGTTTAGTGTGAACAATTCTTCTTTCATAAGCTGACATTGGATCTAGTTTGGCTTCTATTCCAGTAATAGCAACTTCTTTGGCTGTTTTAGTAGCTAAAATCTCAAGTTGTTTTCTCTTATTATCTTTATATCCACCGATATCTAAGTGAACTCTGCAATAAGATAATGAAATTTTACTAATAAAGGTTCTTAACAATTGCTGTATAGCATTAAGTGTTCTACCATCTGATCCAATAAGTAATGCATTTTCTTTACTTTCGATGTTATAAAATATTTCTAATCCTTCGTTTTTAACTCTAAACTCAATAATGGCGTCAATGTTAAGGTCAGTTAGTATTGTATCTAAATATTTTTTTCCTTCAAAAGCTAAGTTAATATCTAAAATAGCTTCATACACGGTGGTAGAACCTATTCCAAGAATTCCTTTTTTCTCTCTTAAAACATTAATTTGAATGTATTCTAAGTTAGTTTTAAAATATTCGGTTGCTTTTTCTTCAGCTTCTTTTGGTGTTTTTGCTTCAAATTCAAATCTTTTTGTCATCTGTAATCACCACCAAATCTTTATTTTGCATCTTGTGGAATTTCTTTTCACTTAATTTTCTATTAATTAAATTTTGTCCAATTGAATATGTGTTACCCACTACCCAATATAATGCAAGTGAGTTACTGTTTAATGAGATACCAAACATCATTACTACCATAAATATTTGCATATATTTCATCATTTTTTGGCTTTGCATTGCCTCATCTGATTGATATCCATGCGATTGTGTTTGTTTTTGATATTTTGGTTTTTTCATAGCCAAGTAGTTTAGTAAAATATTAGTCCCAGCAACAATAATTGCTAGTAACCAACCTTTCCAGTCTCCTGTTTCTCCAGCTCGGAAAAACCATAAATTACCTGATTTTGTTAAATCAATTCCTAAAAAGTTGTTGTTTGCTACTTTATCAGTCCATCTACCGTCTGGCAAACTAATTCTTTGAACAACTTGATATACCGCTATAAAAATTGGCATTTGAATAAACGGCATTAAGCATCCAAACAAGTTTATGTTGTGCTTTTTATAGATTTGTTGCATTTCCATACTCATTTTTTGTTGAGATTCTCTGTCCTGTCTTCCTGCATATTTCGCTTGAAGGCGTTGTATTTCAGGTTGTGCAATTGACATCTTTAAACTTAAATCATTACTCTTAGCATAAATAGGCCAAGCGATTGTTCTAATTATTATTGTTGTAATGATGATCCCAAAACCAAAATTGTTACCTGTTATCCCTGCAAAAAATTGCATTATCCAAGCTACAGGTATTACAAGGATCCAGTCAAAGAAATTTTTTGATGTTGTAGTAATTGGTGAGGTTATATTTCCCGAACATCCGCTTAATACAAATAGAAGCGCTACAACAACAATCAACGATAATATCTTTTTTCTATTTTTCATTCACGTTCTCCATTTTCTATTAAATTTTTAAATAAATTGTTTAGATTAGTCTTAATTTCTTGGAAAGTTAAAAGGGCTGCTTCTTTTTTTACAACCACTACTAAATCGTAGTTTTTAAAGTTGGGAGTTCTAAATGTTTCGCGTATTTGTCTTTTCATTTTGTTTCTTAGTACTGCAATCCCATACTTTCTTCCGATTGAAATAGCTAATCTAAAGTGATTCAGGTTGTTTTCTTTGTAATATATTACAAAGAACTTGTTTCCTGATCTTACTTTGTTTTTAATTATGGCATCGATTTCTTTAGTTTTTTTTATTCTAAATTTCTTTTTCATAACTTTTAAAATAAAAAACGACCAAAAATTAATTATTTTATCTGGTCGTTCTAGTTTTTATAAAATATTTTTACTGTTATGCTGATAACCTAACTCGGCCTTTAGCACGACGTCTTGCAAGCACTTGACGTCCTTCTTTAGTTTTCATGCGAGCTCTAAAGCCATGTCTTCTTTTGTGTTTAACGTTGCTTGGTTGATACGTTCTTTTCATAATAATCACCCTTTCTATAAATTTAGAAATCGCGCTTTACATATTATATAATCATATATACTAAATGTCAACCCTTTTTATGCAAATATTTGATTGTGAAAAAACTTTTATATTAAGAATTTCTAAACATGGTTGATGTGGGAAATTTTTCCACTATATTTTATGAATGTGGATATCTTTATAACTTTAAGAGAATTGATAGCTAAGCGATTTTCTGATTGTTTTTATCCACAATTGAAGTGTTTGTAAGTTGTTTGTTAAAAAGTTATCCACATTTTTTGTGGCTAAGTATTCCTTTTTTTTCTTTGTTTCTATGATAATATATATTTACGATTATTGGGGAGGTGAAAAAATGCAAGAATATCAAAATTTGTGGGAGCAAATTTTAGCAGAGATGCATGAAAATTTGGAAGATGAAATCTACAATGAATATTTTGAACCTTTATCATCGGTTCAAGAAATTAAAGACAGTTACTTATATGTTGTTGCTCCATCTCCTTACATTCAAGCAAGAATCAACAGATTATACCTAAATAAGATAAACTCGCTTGCTAAAAATCTCTTTGAGAGAGAACTCGTTGGCTTTAAATTTGTATTAAAAGATGAATTAGATAAAGAACAGCGCTTTATGGGGCCAGAAATTGATATGCATAAGAAGTATCGAAAAGGAGATTTAAACGCAACTTTATCATTTAACAACTTTGTTGTAGGTAAATCTAATCGTTTTGCTTTTCAAATGGCTTTAAAAGTTGCTGATCAACCCGGAATTGTTGCGAACCCTTTTTATATTTTTGGTGATGTTGGGTTAGGAAAAACACACTTAATGCAAGCTATCGGTAACTATATTTTAGATAGTAACATTGCAACTAATGTTCTTTATATAAAAGCCACAGAGTTTTTGGAAAATTATATTAGTAAAGTTAATCAAAATAAAATGGATGAATTTAATGAACTTTACCGTGATGTTGATGTTTTATTAATAGATGACATTCAACAATTGTCAGACAAACCTAAAACACAAATGGAGTTTTTTAAATTATTTGATTATTTAACAAACCAAAACAAACAAATTGTCTTAACTTCTGATAAGCCTGCAAACGAACTAAGAAATATGATGAGTAGATTAACCAGTAGGTTCCAACAAGGTTTAATTGTTGATATTGGTGTGCCAGATTTAGAACATAGAGTTGAAATATTAAGAAAAAAACTTGTTATGGAAGGTCCTGATATGGACAACGTTCCAGTAGAAGTATTAGAGTTTATTGCTTCTTATTTTACTACAAACATAAGAGAACTAGAAGGAGCATTAAAGCGCGTTTTATATTACGCAATGATAAGTAATGTCCCTATTGACTTAAAAATTGCTGAAGAAGCTTTAGATCCTTTAATACAAACTAAGAAAAAAACACTCCAACACAGCGAAAATAGTTTTGATAAAATCCAAAGTGTTGTAGCTGAATATTATAACATTACTGTTCATGATTTAATTGGTACATCTAGAAAAGCAATTTTCACGTTACCAAGGCATATTTCGATGTATTTGATTAAGAAAAAACACGATATTCCTTATAAAACTATTGGTAGTTTTTTCAGTAATAGAGATCATTCAACAGTACTAAATGCGATTGCTAAAATAGAGACTCAACGCAAATATGATTTTGAATTAAATACAGCGATTGAACAATTATTAAAAAAGATGGATAAGTAGTAATATTTTGTGGAAAAATTGTTTGTAATATGGTATAATAAATAAGATGGTTAAGGCGTTTTTAAAAGTTATCAACATATCCACAAACCATTATTAATATTATGATAACTAAAAAGAAATAAAAGGAGAGAAAAAAAATGATTTTTAATGTAAGTCAAGAAGTATTATTAGATGCACTTAATATTATTCAAAGAGGATTACCTCTAAAAACACCTCTTCCTATTTTAAATGGAATAAAAGTTGAAGTTTATGATGATTATTTAGTGCTTACATCAAGCAACACTGATATAGCTATTCAAACTATAGTTAGTGATCCAAGCCTTGAAGTAAAAGCAACAGGTAAAATGGTTGTGCCAGGAAAGTATTTAATTGATATTACTAGAAAGATTGAAGGCAATATTGAAATGTCTTTAGTTGAAAGTAAAGTTTTAATGATTAAATCGGATAGAATTGAGTACAAACTCCATATTATGGATGTTGAGGATTATCCAGATGTTGATTTCTTAGAAAATGGACAACAACTATCTTTTGATGTGCAAACTCTTAAATCTATTATTAAAGAAACAAATTATGCAACAAGCCAATATGAAAAAAGGCCTATTTTAACAGGCGTTAACTTTAAACTTGATGAAAACAAGCTTTATTGTGTTGCGACAGACTCTTATAGATTAAGCCAAAAGATTATAAATTTAGAAGAAGTTGAACCTTTTAATATTGTTGTTCCAAATAGATCTCTTGATGAGTTATATCGTATTTTAGATGGATCACCAGACAATATCAACATGTTTATTTCTCCAAATAAAGTTTTATTTAAAATGAATAACATTTTATTCCAAACAAGACTTTTAGATGGAATTTATCCAGACACTTTAAGAATTATTCCTACAGAATTTCCGATAACTATAAGATTTAACAAAGAAGAGTTGTTAAAGTCAGTAGAAAGAGTTAGTTTACTATCTCCAAAAGACAGAGATCACAACTATAACATAATTAGACTTCAAGTTAGAAAGGATTATTCAGTAGAAATTTCTTCAACTAACACAGAAATTGGAGATGCTCAAGAAATAATAATTCCTACAGGAGATGTTGTGGGTCCTGAAATAAAAATAGCTTTCAGTTCAAGATATTTAACAGAAGCTTTAAAATCATTTAATTCTCATGAAGTTGTTTTAAATTTTGCAGGTGAAATTAAACCGTTTGTAATAAAAGGTGAACAAGATCAAGATATGCTTCATTTAATTTTACCAGTAAGAATAGAATAAAAAAGAAATAAAAAGAAAATATCAAAGCTCTTAAATTTAGTTTTAAGGGCTTTTTTTGTGCTGTTTGTTTTAAACCACTACAGAACGAAAAACTTTAATAAAAAAGGAGATTTTTACGTTATATTATGATATAATATAAAATAGGTGGTAATAAAAATGACTGAATTTAAACTAAAAAGTGAATATATTACTCTTGGACAACTAATTAAGGCTGCTAATTTGATTGATTCAGGAGGAATGATAAAAGTGTTTTTATTTGAAAGTGAGATAACTGTAAATGGAGAACTTGAAAATAGAAGAGGCAAAAAACTATATCAAGGCGATTTTGTAGTTATAAACAATAAAAAATATAAAATTGTATGATAAAAAGTTTACAACTCAGAAACTTTAGAAATCATCGTGATCTTAAAATGGATTTTGAAAAACAAAACTACATAGAAGGGTTAAATGGTAGCGGAAAATCTAGTATATTAGAAGCTATTTATTATGTAAGTTTATTAAAGAGTTTTAGAACAAGCGATGATAAGAACCTTATTAATAACGACGCACAGTTTGCAAAAATGATTATTACTACTAATGATGACAAATATGAGGTTGTTTTAAGTGAGGAAGGAAAGTTTTTGAAATTTAATAATAAAGTTGTTACTAAGATGAG
>CAZYSQ010000027.1:0-16274 GCA_964649865.1 uncultured Acholeplasmataceae bacterium | reverse complement strand
TGATAAAATGGATTATAAAATTGGTAAAATTGTTAATACACATGGTATTAAAGGAGAATTAGTAATTAGATCTTTAACAGATTTTTCTAGATTTGAAGTTGGAAAAGAAATATTTGCATTTTTAAATAATGAAAAAGTTAATTTCAAGATTAAGAAAGTTAAAGAAACAAATAAAGGCTTAATTATATCTTTTAATGATTTTAACAATATTAATGAAGTTTTAAAGTATAAAAACTTAGAACTATTTACTAATGAAAAACCTCTCTTAGATGAAGATGAGTATCACTTTAATGATTTAATTAATAAAAAAGTATATAATACTAACAATAATTATATTGGTATTATAGTTGAAGTTGTAGAAGTACCTCAAGGGCATATATTAAGAGTAAAAATTGATGATTACACTAAGTTAATTCCTTTTAACGAAGCATTTGTAAAAAGTGTTGATGAAGTTGTTGTAATTGAAGAAATTGAAGGTTTATTATGAAAATAGAAATATTAACAATTTTTCCTAAAATGATTGAAACATATATTAATGAGTCAATTATTAAAAGGGCAATAGAAGACAATAAAATTGAAATAAATGTTATAAACTTAAGAGATTATAGTAAACTTTCTACTAATCAAGTAGATGATACTCCTTATGGTGGAGGAGGAGGAATGCTTTTAATGTTTCCTCCATTTTATGATGCATTAAAAGAATTGAAGAAAAACAATACAAAAGTTATTATGCCATCTCCTAAAGGAATTAAGTATGATCAAAAAGTCGCAAGAAGATTAGCAGACTTAGAACATTTAATTGTTTTATGTGGACACTACGAAGGAATAGATCATAGAGTTATGGAGTTCGTTGATGAGGAAATTAGTTTAGGAGATTATATTTTAACAGGGGGAGAACTTTCAGCGCTCGTTTTAGTTGATAGTATCACAAGACTTCAAAAAGGGGTTATTAAAGAGGAATCCCACCTTAATGAGTCTTTTGAAAATGATCTTTTAGAACACCCACATTATACTAAGCCACAAAGCTATGAAGGTTATGATGTTCCAGAAGTATTAACTTCAGGCCACCATGAAAATATTAACAAATGGCGTCGTTATATGAGCTTAAAGGAAACTTATTTAAAACGTCCAGATTTACTAAAAACAGTTAAACTCAGTAAAGAAGATGAAGCTAACTTAGAAAAAATTAAACTTGAAGCAAATAAGACTTGATATCTAAAAAAAAATATGTTATATTAATAAGGCCGTATAACGGTTAAGGCGGTCCGCTAAAATTATGTTTATGAACGCCCGAAAAAAAGAATAGGAGTGATTTTATGGCAAGAGCTAAAGGCCAAGCATTGATTGCTGAACTTACCCAACAATACATAAAAGAAGTACCTGTATTTAAAGCGGGCGACACTGTTAAAGTTTATGTAAAAATTAAAGAAGGTAATAGAGAAAGAATTCAGTTGTTTGAAGGTCTTGTAATTAAAAAACAAGGCGGCGGAATCTCAGAAACATTTACAGTAAGAAAAGTTTCTTATGGTGTAGGTGTTGAAAGAACATTCCCAGTTCATTCACCAGTTATTGATTCAATCGAAGTTATGCGTGTTGGTAAAGTTAGAAGAGCTAAATTATATTACATTAGAACTCTTTCAGCAAAAGCAGCTAGAATTAAAGAAAAAAGAACAGTTTAAACAAGAAAAGACACTTAAAAAAGTGTCTTTTTTTATTGAAAATAATAATGAAAATATTTTCATATTTATATGAAACATTTTCATAATGTGATATAATAGGCAATGTGGGGTGAGAAAATGAGTAACAAAGTAACTATTTATAATGTCGCATTAAAAGCAAACGTTTCTTTAGCAACAGTTTCAAGAGTACTTAACAATCCAGAAAAGGTTAAAGAAGAAACAAGAAAAAGAGTTTTAAAAGTAATTGATGAGCTAGGATATAGACCTAATGCTATTGCAAGAGGGTTAGCATCACGTAAAACAACAACTGTTGGAGTTTTAGTCAGCGATGTTACAAGAGCAAGCGTTGCGGAAATGTTAGGTGGTATTAGTGATATTGCCATTAAATATAAATATGCAATGAAATTGTTTACGTGCCCTGAAAATGTTGATTTTGATGAATTGGTAAAAACGATCGTAGCAGAACAAGTTGATGGACTACTAGTTTTAAACGACGAATTAGAACATCAAGAACTTGAACTTCTTATTAACACTTTAAATGATAATGATATTAGCGTTGTTTTAGCTAATGTGCTTTATGATGATAAAGATGTTTTAAGTATTAATATTGATTATGAAAAAGCTGCATATGATATTACAAAACTAATGATTGAAACAGGTAAAAAAGATATTTATATGTTATCAACACTAAGAACGTATAACGTTAATGAAAGAAAAGAAATCGGTTATGAAAGAGCAATGAAAGAAGCAAATTTAAAACCTAGAATTTTTAGAACAAGTGGCGATACTGAAGTAAATGCTTTACATTTTGAAAACTTCTTTAAAAATGAAAAAGTTGATGGTGCTATTGCGGTTAGAGACTCTATTGCAGTATCTTTTTTGAATAAGGCAAGAACTAATGATTATAAAATTCCTGAAGATATTGCTGTTGCAGGCTTTCAAAATACTAAATACGCAACACTTGCTAGACCTAGTTTAACTTCAATTGATGTACCTGTTTATAATTTAGGTGCTAAAGCTATGGAAGTTTTAACAAAATCAATGAAAAAAGAAGCAAACTCAGAAATTAAAATTATTTTAGAACACAAAATTATTAGAAGAGAATCACTATAAAAAGTTAAATCTATTTTTAACTTAAAGGAGACATTTATATGAATTTATATGAAAAATTAACATATCGAGGACTACTTAAAGATATTTCAAATGTAGAAAAGGCACAAGATTTATTAAATAATGAAAAAGTACATTTTTACTGTGGCTTTGATCCGACTGGAACATCTTTAACAATTGGCCATTTAGTACAAATAATTAGAATGAAACTTTTAGAACAACACGGCCATACACCAGTAGTACTTATTGGTGGCGCAACAGGTTTAATTGGTGATCCAAAAGAAACAGAAGAAAGAAAACTATTAACGCTAGAAGAATCACTAGAAAATGCTAAAGCAATTGAAGAACAAATTAAAAAGTTTTTACCAAATGCTTTATATGTTAATAACTATGACTGGATAAAAAACATTGATATGATTACCTTTTTAAGAGACTATGGTAAACATTTTAATGTAAATTATATGATTGCTAAAGAAACAGTGCAAAAAAGACTTGATAAAGGAATTTCATATACTGAGTTTTCTTATATGATACTGCAGTCTATTGACTGGTTAAATTTATATAAAAACCATAATGTAAAAATACAATTTGGTGGTAGTGATCAGTGGGGTAATTTAACTGCTGGACTAGAATTAATTAGAAAAGTTGTTGGTGATAAACATGAAGCAGTTGGTTTATCTTCACCACTTCTTACAAAAAGTGATGGTGGTAAGTTTGGTAAAAGCGAATCTGGGACAGTTTGGTTAGATGAAAACCTTACAACTCCTTACGAACTTTATCAATACTTTTTAAATACTTCTGATAGTGATATAGAAAGTTATTTAAAAGTACTAACATTATTTGATGAAAAAACTATTGAAGCTTTAATTTTAGAACATAAAGAAGCTCCTGAAAAAAGAATTGCTCATAAAGCTTTAGCGGAAAGTTTAGTAAACTTAGTTCATGGTGAACAAGCTTTAAAAGAAGCAGTTAATGTGAGTGAGGCGCTATTTACTGGTTCTTTTGATAATTTGACAATAAATGAGTTTGAAGTGTTATTTCAAGTACTGGATTCTCTTAAAATAACAGAAGATAATATCTTAAATGTTTTATTAGAAACTAAATTGTCATCATCTAATAGAGAAAGCCGTAATTTTATAAGTAGTGGAGCAATTATGGTTAATGATGAAAAAGTAGAAGATTTAAATTACATGTTAATAAAGGAAAAAGCCTACTTTAATAAATACTCAATTATTAGGCGCGGTAAGAAACGTTATAGTATTGTTGAGTTTGACTAATATATATGAATTATAAAATTTTATTTAATCCTAAAAGTAATAGAGGTAAAACTGATAAAAACATTAAAAAACTTCAAAACAAACTTTTAAAAGAAGGCCACAATGTTGAAGTTTCTTCTTTACTAGACATTAAAAGTGCTGATGATTATATTAAAAGTATAAATGAAGATGATAAAATCATTATTTTTGGTGGTGACGGTACACTTCATTATTTAGCTAACGAATTAATGGGACACAAATATAAACAAGAAATATTTGTAGCTAGTAAAGCAGGTACAGGAAATGACTTTGTTAGAAGTTTGAGACAAAAAACATTTTTAATAAAAATTAATGATTATATTAATGATTTGCCTTATGTAAGTGAAAAAGATAATAAGCGTTACTTTATTAATAGTGTTGGTTTTGGATTAGATGCTTTAGTTTGTAAGTATGTTGCTGATAAGAAAAGTAAAACAGAAGGCAGTTACTTTAAAAGTACTTTAAAAGCAATTAAGAGCTATAATAGCTTTGAGTTAACTACAACTATCGATGGTGTTAGTAAAACATTTCCTAAAACATGGTTTGCAGTTGTTTGTAATAGTAAGTATTTTGGTGGTGGTATGAAAATATCACCTAAGTCAATTAGACTAGATGATAAATTAGAAGTAGTAGTTATTAATAGAGTACCGAGATGGTTAATACTGTTAATTTTCCCAACAATTTATTTAGGTCTTCATAAAATCTTTAAAAGATGGGTCCATTTTTATCAAGGTAGTGAAATATCATTTCAAGCTGATAAAGACCTATTTGTAGAGTTTGACGGTGAATTAGCAGAACCAAAAAGCTTATTAACAATTAAAAGATAAAAAAAAGATAAGCAAACGCTTATCTAGATAAACCTAATTTTTTATAAACTTTATTAAGCGTCCTTTTTGCGATTAAGGATGCTTTTTCTTTACCTTCATTTAAAATCGAATCTAACTCTTTTGAGTTATAAATTTCTTGATACTTTGCTTGAATTGGTAAAATAACTTCTTCAACTTGATTAGCTAACGCTTCTTTAAAATCTTTATAGGAAGCATCTTTAAATTCGTCTTCTAAAGTTTTAATTGACTTATTTGTAAGGGCACTATAAATATCAAGCAAGTTACTTATACCTGGTTTATTAGTTTTATCATAAACAATTTTAGTATCAGAATCAGTAATAGCACTTCTAATTTTATTTTTTGTTTGATTAATAGGATCTAGTAAAAAAATAACCCCTTTACTATTTTCATCGCTTTTACTCATTTTTTTAGTAGGATCACTTAAACTCATCACCCTTTTAGCAGCTTTAGGAAAATATCCTTCTGGAACAACAAATGTTTCACCGTGTCTATTATTAAATCTTTCAGCTAAAAGTCTAGTTAGTTCTAAGTGTTGTTTTTGGTCATCACCAATTGGGACTAAGTTTGCGTTATATAGTAAAATATCAGCTGCCATTAAAGCAGGGTAAGTTAAAAGAGAAGCACTAATTCCTTCTTTTTGTTTTAAAATTTTATCTTTAAATTGAGTCATCCTTTGAAGCTCAGGCAAATAAACAGTTGATTCCATAATATAACCTAATTGACTATGTTCAGCAACTTCACTTTGAATAAATAAAGTAACTTTTTTAGGATCAAGTCCACATGCTAAATAAAGAGCAGCTAAAGACCTAATGTTTTTCTTTAAACTAGCACGGTCTTGAGGAACAGTAATTGCATGTAAGTCCGCAATAAAGACAAAAAACTCCACATCTTCCAAGTCGTTTTGTAAACTAACAAATTGTTTAATTGCTCCTAAGTAATTGCCTAGCGTAATCCCGCCAGATGGCTGTATTCCAGATACTAATCTCATTATAATTCTCCTTAAAAAATAAAAGCGTCCTTAAAATAATCTAAGGACGCATAATTGCGCGGTGCCACCTTAGTTCTAGCAAAAGCTAGCCCTCGTTAGTAAAGCTCAGTAAGCCCAATTCATTAATTAATAGTTCTTAGTCTCTCACCTTCACCAAGTCGCTTTGTAACTACAGAAATTAACTACTTTCTTACGTCATTGCTTTTTATTATTGTAATTTACTTATAATAATTTGTCAATTAATTTTCTAATAACTTTTCTAGCTCGTCAATTAATTCATTAAACCTTTTTACGACAGCTAAGTAAGTTTCTTTATTAGTTAAATCTGCACCAGCTGCTTTAGCTTGGTTAACAGGGTAATCACTACCACCAGATTTAAGCATATTTAAATATTTATCCATCGCATTAGCTTTTCCAGCTTTTACATCTTCATAAATTTTTAAAGAAGCAGCATAACTTGATGAATATTGATAAACATAAAATGGAGTATGGAACATATGTGGGATATAAGCCCAAACATATTGTTTGCCAGGTTCAGTAGTAATATCGATATCATAAAAGTGTTTGTATAAATCAATCATTATTTTAGAAAGATTAGTACTATTTAAAGGAACTCCATCTGAAACTAATTTATTAGCCTCAAACTCATAAGTTGCAAATAATGTTTGACGGTAAAAAGTGCTCATAATACCATCAATTTCTCTTTCAATGATATTAATTTTTTCATTTTTAGTTTGTGCAGTTTTTAATAAATAATCTGCTAAAACACGTTCATTAAAAGTAGAAGCAATTTCTGCTACAAAGATTGTGTAATTAGAAATAGGCATTGGTTGTGCATTATTAGAAAAAATAGTATGAGCACTATGTCCTGCTTCATGAACTAAAGTAAAGACACTGTCTAATGATTTATCATGATTTAATAAAATATAAGGATGATAACCATAAACACCAGATGAATAAGCGCCAGTTCTTTTACCATCTTTCATTTCAACATCAACAAAACCATCTTTTAAAGCATCTTTTTGATTAGCAACAAATTCTTCATTAAAACCTTCAAGAGCCTTAAAGAAAATTTCTTTTCCTTCTTCATAAGTATATTCGTGATCTAATTCACTAACTAGTGGTAAAAAGCGGTCATAAGTATTGTATTTATCTAATTTTAAGTATTTTTTTCTTAAGCGTACATATCTTCTAACTGTTTCATTAGTTTCATAAACAGTATCTTTTAAAGTCATAAAAACATCTAAAGGAATATCATTGCCAAATAGTCTTGATTCTAACGCACTAGTATATCCTCTTGATTTATAAGTAGAAGCCATTTGTTGTAAAACTAAATTATAAGTTTGTGCAAAAGCGTCTTTATTATCTTGATAACGTTTAAAAGCAGCTCCAAAAATTAATTCTCTATCTTTAGGGTTTTGATACTTAGGTAGTAAAGAACGCCAGTTTTGAGTATTAACAACAATCTTTTCATTGTTTGATAATGTTATTTCCTCATCAACTCTATCTGTTAATGATAAAGCATTGTAAAGCTGGCTTGGTATACTTCTAGTTGGACCGAAGTTAGCTAATATTTGTTCTTCTTTATTTGATAAAACATGTTTTTGTTGCTTAAAAAGTTTTTGCATTGGGAAAAAATAAGGTTTTAATGCCTCATCTTTGCTTACAAATTCTAAGATTTTTTCTTCTCCAATACTAATTAGTTCAGGAGAAATATAAGCAGTTAAACTACCAATTTGATTCATTCTAAACATAACAGATTGATTTCTACTTTGTAGTTGTTGATCTTTTAAGTTTAAATCACTTGATAAGTGACTAAACATGTAAAGCTTATAAAGTAGTTTTGTAATTTCTTCTTCAAATAATAAATACTCCTTAAAAACTTCAAACTGATTTAATTTACCTTTAAAACTTGTAAAAGTAGGCAACTTTTCATCTAAAAGCTTTAAATCTTTGTTAAACTCTTCCTCGTTTTTATAAAAAACATCTAAATTCCAATTCATTTTCATACGTCCTTTCGCTTTAATAATTATAGCAAAATTAATGTCTATTTACAAACACTAAAACTAGTGTTTTAAAGGGAAATAGATAGATATTGTAATTTTAAATGCTACTTGCAAAAATTATAATTTAGATGTATAATAAAGAGACCACTATAGATTAGTGCTGCAGGAAAAAACCTGTATCCAAAGGAGGATAATATGATAAGAATTTATACAACACCTAGTTGTTCATCTTGTCGAAAAGCGAAGAAGTGGCTAGAGGAGCATCAACTAGATTACGAGGAAAAAAATTTATTTTCTCATAAAATCACAGTGGAAGACATTTCTTTCATGTTAAAGAATGCTGAGAATGGTTTTGAAGATATTATTTCTACAAGATCTAAAGTTTTTAAAGATAACGAATTAGATCCAGATAGTATGACTGTAAGTCAACTAAAAGAATTTATCATTGAAAACCCAAGCGTTTTAAAAAGACCGATTATTATCGAAGATGAAAAGATGCAAGTCGGTTATAATGACGAAGAAATTAGAGTTTTCGTTCCACAAAGATTAAGAGATTATATAATGTGTAAAAACTGTCCTTTTGATGGTGAATGCGACTACCAGACACAGCTAGAACGTTATTTCGAGGAAATCAAAAACGATAAAAAATTAGGAAAATAGAACATTAAAAACATCTCAAGTTTGAGATGTTTTTTTTAAAATAAAGGTGAGAAGATGAAAATTTTATTTCAAGGTGATTCAATTACTGACGCTAATAGATTTAATGATTTAGAAAATTTAGGATATGGTTATGTTAGATTAGTGAAAGAAGAACTAAATAGCGATGTTATTATTAATAGAGGTATTAGTGGAGACCGCACTAATGAAGTTTTAAAAAGATATCATAAAGATATTTGTTTAATTGATTTTGATGTAATATTTATTTTATTAGGAATTAATGATGTTTGGCACCATTTCGCTTTAAATAATAAAACAAATATTAATACTATTAAAAGTAATTATGAACAAATCTTAAAAAATATTAAAAATGATAAACCAAATGCTCAAATAGTTTTAATTACTCCTTTTGCTTATCCATCAAACATATTTTTAAAAGAATGGTTTTCATTTTTAAATGAAGTAAAAGAAGAAATAGTAAACTTAAGTAAAAAATATCAATCATATTTAATTGAAATGCAAGAAGTATTAGATAACAATTTAAATGATTTTAGTGAATTAGAAATACTGCATGACGGAGTTCATCCTACAAGCTTTGGACATAATATTATAAAAACAGAAATAATTAAAGTTATAAAGACAATAAAAAAAACTTCGATAGGAAGTTTTTAGATGTTATTTTACTAAATAATTATATATACGGGAAGATTTTCTAATAAAAGGTTCTTCTTTTATTTTATGTTCTAAAAGAAATTGTTTAAAGTTAATTTCACCTTGTTCATAACTATCAACTTCATATTCAATTTCAAAGTCTATAGAATCAAAGTAAATAATTTTATCTACGAACAATTCACCGTCTTTGTAAGGCATAGAAACGCGGTAGTTATCAAGTTTACCCAAAAACTTAACATTTAAATCTTCTTCAAAAAACTCATTTAAATTAAATCCGTTTTGAATCATGTCTAAAGCTTTTTCTTCACTAATTAAAACGTGCTCTTCTAATGCACCTTGGTTAGTTCCAGTTTTTAATGTTACTTTGTATTTTTGAGCTTTATACCTTATTCTTAAGACAATTCTTCTTTTTTCTAAAGAGTTATCAACAGAGTCAAAGTAGTAGTTTGTTTGTAAGAATATGTTGTTTTCAAGATTGTAAGTTTTCAGTAATTTATTATAAACTTGTTCAGAAATTGGGTTTTTAAATTCTATTTCTAGTGTTTTCATAATTATCACTCCCTCTTTTTATATTAACATATTTTTTAAATATGTGATATATTTATCATAGGTGATATTATGAAATATGCATTCGTTTGTAAAGATGAAAAGTTATCAAAAACAATTAAAGAAGAAATTATAAAGTTAGTTCCTGGAACTTTAAATGAAGAAAGCCCAGAACTTGTTTTTACAATTGGTGGGGATGGGACAGTTTTAGATGCGGTAAGAAAGTATTTTAAATTAATTGATCAAGTTGTTTTTGTGACAATTCATACGGGTAATTTAGGTTTTTATACTGAATTTTTGCCAAATGAACTTGAATTAATAAAGAAATTATTAATTAAAAAAGAAGTAAGCGAGTATCATCTTTTAAAATATCAAATAAATAATGAGGAAGTTTTTGCCTTAAATGAAATTACAATTACTGATCAACATAGGTTGCTAGAAGCAGATATTTATATTGATAACACATATTTAATGCATATTAGAGGTAACGGTATTTGCTTATCTACTCCAACGGGTTCAACAGCTTATAATAAAAGTGTTGGTGGAGCAGTTTTAAATCCTTACATGAAAGCAATGCAAATGAGTTTGATAGCCCCTTTTGAATCAGTAAATTATCCAATGTTAAGTCCAGTAGTTTTAGCAGAAGAAGAAGTTAAAATTGTACCTAAAAACAGATATATTGATATCACTTCTGATAGAGAATGGATTAGTAAAGAAAATGTTAAAGAAATTAAAATTAAGCTTGGATCTAAGAAGGTAAAATTTTTGAAAAATTCACATAATGATTTTGTAAAAAGGCTTAATGAAAAATTTATTGGCAAATAAAACGTTTACATAGTAAATTATTGTAAGTTTATTGAAAAAATAGCGTGAAAATGATAAAATCAAGATGAATTAAACCAAATAAAGGAGGTTTTTATTATGGCTATTAAAGTAGCAATCAATGGATTTGGTCGTATCGGCCGTTTAGCTTTTCGTTTAATGCATGATAATGATAAATTTGATGTAGTTGCATTAAATGATTTATCCAACGCTGATGAATTAGCATATTTATTAAAATATGACTCAGCTCAAGGAAAATTTGACAGAGATATTAAAGTTTTAGGTGACAAGTTAGTTGTTGATGGTAAAGAAGCTTTAATTATTTCAGAAAGAGACCCTAAAAATTTACCATGGAAAGAATTAGGTGTTGATTTAGTATTAGAATGTACTGGTTTATTTACTGACGAAGTAAAAGCTGGTTGGCACGTAGAAGCTGGTGCTAAAAGAGTTGTTGTTAGTGCTCCTGCAAAAGGAAATGTAAAAACTATTGTTTATGGTGTAAACCATACAGTTTTAGATGGAACTGAAAAAGTAGTTTCTGCAGCAAGTTGTACAACTAACTGTTTAGCTCCTATGATTAAAACTTTAGATGACGCTTTTGGTGTTGAGTTAGGATTTATGACTACTGTTCATGCTTACACAAGCGACCAATCATTAATGGATATGCCTCATAAAAAAGGTTATATGTCAAGACGTGGTAGAGCTGCAGCATTTTCAATTATTCCTTCAACTACAGGAGCAGCAGCAGCTGTAGGTAAAGTTTTACCACACTTAAACGGTAGATTAGATGGAACAGCTTTAAGAGTTCCAACTATTACAGGTTCTATTGTTGACTTAACTGCAACATTGAAAAAAGACGTTACTGTTGAAGAAGTTAACGAAGCATTTAAAAAAGTTTCAAACCCAACTATAGTTTATACAGAAGATCCAATTGTATCTGCAGACATTATTGGAGCGACAGGCGCTGTCTTTGATGCAAATACAACACAAATCTTAGAAGCTGATGGCAAACAATTTGTTAAAATTATGGCATGGTATGATAATGAAATGTCATATACAGCTCAACTAGTAAGAACTTTAGAGTATTTAGCTTCACTTATCTAATAAAAAATTTTGAGGATTGAGTAATCAATCCTTTTTTTATTAATAATTATTATTAATATGTTTTATAAGTAAGATGAGTATTTGTTTACTTTTTTAGTTTAGGTTTGTATAATATAGATGTGATAAAAATAAAAGGAAGGTAATTAATGTTTAAGCAGTTTATTGAAGGGGAAAAGAATAAACCTTATTTTAATTCGCTATTTCTAAAAATTAATGAATTTAGACAAAAAACTAATGTTTTTCCTAAGGAAGAAGATATTTTTAAAGCCTTTTATTTAACTTCATTTGATAACTTAAAAGTTGTTTTAATAGGACAAGATCCTTATCATAATAAAGATCAAGCACAAGGTTTAGCTTTCTCAGTTAAAACTGGTGTTAAAATCCCTCCTAGTTTAAGAAATATTTATAAAGAATTGAATTATGAATATGGATATAAAATGCCTACACATGGAAATTTAGAAAACTGGGCTAAAGAAGGAGTTTTATTATTAAATACAATTTTAACTGTAAATGAAAATGAACCATTATCTCATCAAGGTATTGGTTGGGAAATATTTATTAATAACTTGTTTGAATTATTACAAACTAAAGATAACATTGTTTATTTGTTATTGGGAAATTACGCAAAAAAATTTGAAGCGAAAATAACTAATAAAACAAGTTACATATTAAAATCATCTCACCCTTCCCCATTATCATTTACAAGAGGATTTTATCAGTCTAATATTTTTATAAAGACAAACGAAATACTAAAAGAAAACAATTTAAAACCAATTGATTGGGAAATAAAATAAAGGAGCAAATATGAAAGCATACGTTAAAAGCGAAAGAAAACCAGGATTTGAATTAAAAGAAAAGGAAATGCCCAAAGATATTAAAGATAATGAAGTTTTAATAAAAGTGTTATCGGCTTCACTATGTGGGACAGATGTTCACATTTACAATTGGGACAAATGGGCTCAAAACCGCATTGTACCACCATTAACCATTGGACATGAATTTTCTGGAAGAGTAGTAGAAGTTGGAAAGAATGTTACGAGAGTTGAAGTTGGTGATGTTGTAGCTAGTGAAACTCACGTTGTTTGTGGAGTTTGTGAATTTTGTAGAAGAGGCCAAGGTCATATTTGCGAAAACACTAAAATAATAGGTGTTGATATTGATGGTGCGTTTGCAGAATATATTAAAATGCCAGAAGATAACTTATATGTTGATAAAAGTGGTTTAGACCATAAATTATTATCAGTTTTAGAACCACTTGGTAATGCAGTTCATACAACGCTCCATTTTGATATAGTAATGAAAGAAGTTGTTGTTATTGGATGTGGGCCAATTGGTTTAATGAGTATTGACATTTTAAAATCAAGTGGAGCTAAAAAGATTATTGCAATTGATACAAATAAAACAAGAATGGATATTGCTAAAAGTTTAGGAGCAGATGTAGTTATTGATGCTATTAATGAAGATGTAGTTAAAAGAGTATTAGCTGAAACTAAAGGTGGAGCAGATGTGGTTTTAGAGTTTTCTGGTAGTGATATTGCTTTTAACCAAGGATTAAAATATATTAAACCAGGTGGAAATATGGCGCTTTTAGGAGTGTTTTCTAAAGACGCTGTTATTGATTTAAATGAAGTTGTCTTTAAAGGAATTACAATGTATGGTGTTACAGGCCGTAAAATGTATGAAAACTGGCAACAAATCGCAAATTTATTAGAAGCTAAAAAACTTCATTTAGATAAAATTGTAACCCATTATTTAACATTTGATGAAATGGATAAAGCATTTGAAATAATGCAAAGTAAAGATTGTGGTAAAGTAGTCTTAACTTTTTAAAGAGGAGGATTTAAAGTGGATGTAATCGGAAAAAAGCTTCAAGAGTTAAAAGATAATAACATATTTAAGATGCCACCAATTAGTGATGGTCCAATTGAAGCGGTAATTAATTTAAATGGTAAAAAAGTAATTAATTTATCTTCAAATAATTATTTAGGATTAGCTAATGACCCAAGACTTGTAAAAGTTTTTAATGAAGCAGCATCAAAATATGGTGTTGGCGCAGGTGCTGTTAGAACAATTGTTGGAAACATGGATGTTCACGAAGAATTAGACATTAGATTAGCTAAGTTTAAAAAAGAAGAAGCTGCTTTAGTTTTCCAAAGCGGATATATGTGTAATATTGGAGTAATTCAAGCTGTTACTGAAAAAGGCGACTTAATTATTTCAGATGAACTCAACCACGCTTCAATTATTGATGGAGTAAGATTATCAAGAGCTGATAAAAAGATTTTTAAACATAGCGATATGGAAGATTTAGAAAACGTATTAAAAGAACACCGAGCAAACTATAATACTTGTTTAATTATTACTGATGGTGTTTTTTCAATGGATGGTAATATAGCTAAGTTAGATGAGATTGTTAAACTTGCGAAAAAATATAATTGTTTAACTTATGTAGACGATGCTCATGGTAGCGGGGTTTTAGGTAGTAATGGTAGAGGAACAGTAGATCATTTTAATTTACATGGTCAAGTAGACTTTATTATTGGTACACTATCTAAGGCAATTGGAGTTGTGGGTGGTTATGTAAGTGGCAGTAAAAATATGCGTGAGTATTTGCTTAATAGAGGAAGACCACAACTATTTTCAACAACAATGTTACCAGCTGCAGCAGCAGCAATTATAGAAGCAATTAATATTTTAGAAGAAGATGACTCTAGAACAACTAAGTTATGGGATAATGCTAATTATTTAAAGAAAATGCTTAAAGAAAAAGGTTTTGATATTGGAAAGAGCGAAACACCTATTACACCTATAATTACTAAAGATGAAGCAAAAACAATTGAACTATCTAAAGCGCTATTTGAAAATGGAGTATTTGCATCACCAATAGTTTTCCCAACAGTACCAAAAGGAACAGCTAGATTAAGATTAATGCCTTCTAGTATGCATACTTATCAAGAACTAGAAGAGGCAGTTAAGATAATTTATGAAACAGCGAAAGACTTAATGATACTATGATTAAACATAATAAAAATTATCATATGCATACATATTTATGTAACCATGCGATTGGTAAACCAATTGACTATGTTAAAGAAGCTTTAAAACATAACTACTTAGAATTAGGAATGAGTGATCATGCTCCTATGCCAGAATTAATTGGTTCAAGCAGAATGACAATTGAAGAGTTTCCTTTATACTTATCATTATTAGAAGAAGCGAAAGTATATGCAGAAAATAATAATATTAAGTTTTTTAAAGGAGCAGAAGTTGAATATATTTCAAATAGTACGATTTATGAAAGATATTTAAAAGATTTAGATTATTTAATTTTAGGACAACATGTTATTGAAAAAAATGGTGACTTTAAAAGTACTTACCGTTTAGAAACTATTGAAGATCTGACAATTTATAGAAATACATTAATAGAGGCGATGCAAACTGGTTATTTTAACTTATTATGCCATCCTGATTTATGTTTTTATAATATTGAAAATCCTACTAAAGAAATGTATGAACTTTTAAGACCTGTTGTAAAAATTGCTAAAGAATTAGATATACCTATTGAGTTTAATGCTAATGGAATTAGAAAAGCAAAAGTAAGATTAAATACACTGGATGAAAGTAAATATTTATATCCTAGAATGGAATTTTTCAAAATAGTTAAAGAAGAAAATGCTAAAGTTCACGTTAGTAGTGATGCTCATAGTATGGCTGATTTACATGATTATGCAATCGAAAAATCTTATCAGTTAATTGATGATCTTAAACTAGAAGTAGTAGATAGTTTAAAGATGAATTATTATAAGTAGTTTTCTTATTTAAAATATGTTATATTGATAATACAGAGTAAAATAAAAGCGTCAAGTGTTAACTCATGGGATGTTGGAGTTAAACGAATACTAATAGTAGCGGCTTTTATTTGCGTCCGCTGTATTTTTAATATGGTGGATCTCTATAATAGGAGGTCTTTTTTTATGACAAAACAAATTAATAAAATTGCAATTGGTGCAGTTTTAGCATCACTAAGTGTTATTTTTAGATACACTTTTGAAAACGTGATGCCTGCTAATTTTAATTTACCATTTTATGGAATTCCTTTAATTTTAGCTGGCTTATATTTAGGCAAATCATATGGAGCTATTGTGGCAATAGTAGCTGATACTGCAATCGGTTTATTGTCTCCGTGGGGCTATTTGCCAGGGTTTGTGTTTTCAAGTTTAGCTTGGGCTTTAATTCCAGTGTTTTTAATGAAAACACCTAAAGGTTATAAATGGTATATTGTAATAGTTATTGCTTACTTAGTTGCTAGTTTATGTAATACAGGGGCAATGTGGTATTACTATAGTAAAGGTTTTGCCTTTGCCAACTTCTTTTTAAGAATGGGCTTAATAATTCCATTTAGTTTAGTAATTGCTTATTTAACTGATCAAGTCTATAAGCGCACAAGTTATGTTATTTTAACACAATAATTTATTGTAATATTAACAAAAAAAGATAGACATAATGTCTATTTTTTTAATTTATAACTCAAAAGAAACAATAACTAA
>CAZYSQ010000026.1:0-17309 GCA_964649865.1 uncultured Acholeplasmataceae bacterium | reverse complement strand
ACTTGATTATTAGTACCAATAACTTCACGCTCATTAGTATTAGTTTTAGAGCTATCAGGGGCCATTGATTCGGATTCAAGCCTTAAGTCATTGTTATTTTCAAACCATCCTCCACTACTGTTGATATTTATTAAACTTGAGAGTGTTTCGTAATTATTAACGCTTTTAGCATTTAAATAAACTTTTTTATTAGGGTCTACCAAAACACAAGAAAAAATAGTTGTAAGCATGAAAACACTAGAAACTAAAGCACCATATGAGCGTTTAAACCAAAAAAATGTTTTCTCCTTTTTAATAACCTCTCCAGCTTTTTTTTGAAAAGTATTTAACTTTTTGTTCCATAAAATATCTCTAATTAATTGAACAACAAAATAACACATTAAAACTGCTAAAATAGAAATAAAAATCCAAATTGATGTAGTCATACTATCCCTCCTTTATTTTTGTATGCCTATAGCTTTTTTAAAATTTTTCACAAAGGATCTAGAAACATGTAAGTTTTGACCATTAAGTAATTCTAAATCTAGTTTTGCATTTGGCATCGTTCTAATAAACCTTATTTTTAAAATGTTAACAATATAAGATTTACCAATGCGAACAAAATTAAAATGTTTAAGTTTTTCTTCTAAACGATATAATTGTTCTTTTAAGATGATTGTTTCTGCTTTTTCTAAATGCATATGAATTTCTTCACCAAAAGATTCAAAATAAATAATATCTTTTACATTTACTTGAACAAAACCATCAATAGTTGCAAACAAAACTAAATAAGATTGATACATTAATGATTCAATGAACTCTTTAATCTTTTCTTCGTTTTCGTCCTTTAAGAGTAACCCAATTTTATGATCTGGAACTTCATTTGGATCATTAATAATTGTGATATTAAATTGATTAGTGATTTCTTCTTTAATTTTTTCAAAGTCATCACGATTCCAAATGATTTTAATCATCAGGTTCCCTCCAATTTTATTTTATCCTCTTATAAAAAAATTATAAAGTAAACTAAGACATCATGCATATATAAGAGACAAGTTGCATCATTACTACTATTTTAGCATAAATAAACTATTTAAATAAGGTGAACAAGATCATTTAATTAAAAAATATCATAAGATTATCAAGTCGTTTTAAGTGAAAAAATTATAAATTAGTCTTATAATAATTAGTGGAGGTATTTAGATGAAAACTATGCATGGAAACCCAATAACAGTACTGGGAAAAGAATTAAAATTAGGTGACAAAGCACCGGAGTTTACTTTAGTTGATACTAGCTTAAATAAAAAGAAGTTAAGTGATTTTGAAAAAGAATATGTCTTACTAAGTGTTGTGCCATCACTTGATACAGGAGTTTGTGATTTGCAAACAAGAACAATCAATGAAAAATTAGCATCTTTTAGTAATGTTGATTTTGTTACAGTGTCAATGGACTTACCATTTGCTCAAAAAAGATGGTGTGGTTCAGCAGGTTTAGAAATTGTTACATTAAGCGATTATATGACAGGTGATTTTGGAGTAAGTTATGGTGTTTTAATTGAAGAAGTAAGACTATTAGCAAGATCTGTCTTCGTTTTAAATAAAAACAGAGAAGTAATTTATGTAGAATATTTAAGTGAAATGACTAACCATCCTAATTACGATAAATTAATTGAATTTTTAAATCAATTATAAAAAATACAACTTAAGGCGCCTTCTTAAAAGAAGTCGCTTTTTTTATTTTAAATAATAGGCAATTAAATGTTAAAATAAAGAAAAGAAGTAGTTTAATTAATTTAAGAAAGAGTTGTTGAAAATGAAAAAACATAAATTAATTTGTTTAACGCCAAGATTAATAGTTAGTGAAGGAGTAGAAAAACAATTTGTAAACACAAGATATTTAAAGCCACTAAAAGAAAGAAATTTTAATACTATACTTTTAACACTAGACAATGTTGATAACGAAGAAATTTTAAATCTTTGTGATGGTTTTTTAATAACAGGTGGTAATGACTTAGACCCAACAAGTTATAACGAAAATAATGAAGCAGGACTTTCAAAAGATACGGATGTTAGGTTAGATGAGATAGATAAACAAGTTATCAATCACGCTCTTAAAACAAATAAACCACTGCTAGGAATTTGTAGAGGTTTACAATCTTTAAATGTGTTTTTAGGAGGAACATTAATTCAGGATTTAAATGATGAAAATAATGTCCATAAAAGTGTTAGTGAAAATCATTTTGTAGAAGTTTTCAAAAATAATAAATATAATTTAATAAATGATTTAAACGTTAATAGTTATCATCATCAAGCAATAAAAAAACTAGCTAATGATTTAGAAGTAATTGCCTATCATAAAGATAAAACAATTGAAATGGTGAGTCATAAAAAATTACCAATATTTGCAGTTCAGTGGCATCCAGAGATAAAAGATAATTCATTAGAGTCAAAGATTATTTTTGATATTTTCTCAAATTATTTTAAATAAGAAATAAATAATAAAAATATAAAAAGGCTTAACTAGGCCTTTTTTTGATTATCAAAAATTATAAATGAAAACACTTATAGAAAGTTCTTTAATAAGATTTAACTATAAATTTATAACATTAGTTATAGTGCTTTATAAATAATTGCTAAAATGTTATAATATGATTGAAAAAATATAAGGGGAAATATATGGAAAATATTAAGATTTTAATCTGGGGTTTTGGTGCTATGGGCAAAGGGATGGCGGAAATGCTCTTAACTAAAACGGGTGTAGAAATTGCAGGAATTTGTGATATTAATCCTGATGTAGTTGGTAAAAACTTTTTAAAGGTTTTAAACATAAAAAGTAATCATAAAGAAGTTATAATTAGTGATGACATTGATCAACTTTTATTAAGTTCAAAGGCTGACTTAGTTTTGCTTTGTACTGATAGCTTTACAGCAAAAGCTTATCCTAAAATTAAAAAAATTGTTTCTAGTGGAATTAACGTTATTAGTACAGCCGAAGAAATGGCTTATCCATATGTTAATGAACCAGAGCTTTCTAAAGAGATGGATTTGTTAGCTAAAAAACATAAAGTAACTATTTTAGGAACAGGAATTAATCCGGGTTTTATTATGGACTTATTAGTAATTGCTTTAACTGGTACAATGAGTAACGTTGAAAGCATTGAAGCTAAAAGAGTAAATAGTTTAAGCCCATTTGGTAAAACTGTTATGGAAGAACAAGGAGTAGGTATTACTTTAGAACAATATGAAGAAAAATTAAGTAATAATAGTTTAGCTGGTCACGTTGGTTTTAAAGAAAGCATTTATATGATAGGTGATGCTTTAGGATTTAAACTAGATGATTTTAAGCAACAAATGTCACCAATTATTACTAATATAGATAGAAAAAGTTTATATGGTGAAGCTAAAAAAGGTAATCTTGCCGGAATTGATATGAGAGGTCAAGGGTATATTTCGGGTAAAGAAATTATTAAAATGATTCATCCTCAGCAAATAGAACCAGAACTAGCAGGCACCTATACAGGAGATTACATAACAATTAAAGGAACTCCAAACATTAATATGGCGATTAATCCAGAAATAAGTGGTGGAATAGGAACTATTGCAATGTGTGTTAATATGATTCCTCATGTTATTAATGCAAAACCAGGTTTAAAAACTATGATTGATTTACCTGTACCAAGGGCAATCATGGGCGACATGAGAAACTTAATTGAAAAAGAATAAAAATGAGGGTGAATTATGATTAAAAAAGAAAGTTATGTAGAAATTGAAGTAACAATTTTAAGGGAAGACGAAAGGGCACCTCAAGTACCTGAAGACACGAAACAAGTACCACTAAAGATGAGAGTTAAAGGTGTGCTTTTAAGTGAGGCTAAAATTGGTGAAATTGCAACAATAAAAACATCAACAAACAGAATTGAAACTGGAATTTTAATTAAAGAAAACCCAGCTTATTTACATAACTTTGGTGAGTTTGTGAGTGAGTTAAATGAAGTTAGAAATATCATTTTAACCGAAGCAGGTGATTTAGATGAATAACTCTTATTTAGAAGTAATGAAAAGAAGAGATCAAATAATTAAAGATTCATTGAAACTTGATTATAGTGATTTTGAGTTTGATGGGATTGGATTTGATTATGAAAAAATGATGGATAGTACTGGATTCTCATTTTTAGATGTTGTTAATATACAAGCAGAAAATAGAGTAGGAAATACACCATTAATAGAACTTAAAAATTTAACTAAATATGCGAGAAAATTTAGTAAAAAAGGATATGGGGCGAGAATCTTTTTAAAAGATGAAGCAAACAATTTAAGCGGCTCATTTAAAGCGAGAAGGGCCGCAATCAGCGTTTATCAAGCTAAAAGATTAGGTTATAAAGGAGTCATTGCCGCAACAAGTGGAAACTACGGCGCAGCTGTAGCCGCAATGGCCGCAAGGCTTGGACTTAAGTGTATTATTGTCCAAGAAGTTTATGATAATAGTTTTACTGGACAACCTGAGATTATTGAAAAGGCGAGAGCTTGTGAAGCTTATGGTGCTGAAGTTTTAAGACTAACAGTTGGACCTGAACTTTTTTATAAATTTTTATTATTATTAGAAGAAACTAAATATTTTAATGCTTCACTTTATTCACCTTATGGTATTCAAGGAATAGAAACTTTAGGTTATGAAATTGCAAATGAAATATTTGAAAAAGAAGGTAAATATCCAGAAGTTGTAATTGCGACTAATGCTGGTGGAGGTAATTTAACTGGTACAGCTAGAGGTCTTAAAAAGGCTGGTGCCTTGATTACAAAAGTTTATGGTGCAAGCGTTGATTTAACAGGACTTCATATGGCAAGCAATCACGATTTTAATAAAAAATCTTTTACAACAGGTCACACCGGCTTTGGTATACCTTTTACAACTTTCCCTGACCGAAGTGATGTGCCTAGAAGTGCTGGTAGACCTTTAAGATACTTAGATAGATATTTACTAGTAAATCAAGGAAGTGTCTTCTTTATAACAGAGGCTTTAGCTTTACTAGAAGGACTTGAAAGAGGTCCTGCAGGAAATACAAGTTTAGCTGCCGCTTTTAAATTAGCTCAAGAGTTAAAAGAAGATGAAATAATAGTTGTTCAAGAAAGCGAATATACTGGGGCTGGAAAGCATATGAACGCACAACTTGATTTTGCTAAAAAAAGAGGAATTGAAATTTTATTTGGTGATCCACTTTTAGAAGTTCCAGGCAAAAATATTATTTTCCCAACTACTGCAAAAGCAATTAATTATAAAGAACTTGATTTACATAGACTAAGATTTTCTTACTTAAGACATCATAAAGGTAAAAATTTAACTGATCTTGATTTTAACTATTTAGCAGATGAGCTAAATATTACTGTTAATGAAGTTAAAAAAATGTGGGAGGTATTATGAAAGCTAGAATAGATGATTTTGAAAAAAGAAGTGAACATTTAAAAAAACTATCTGATGAAGAACTCAAAAATTATTTTTTTGAGCTCACTGATAAATTATTAGAGCCAATAATGGAAATAGCTTATCAGTATACTTCTCCAGCAATTGAAAGAAGCGTTTTAATGAGAATGGGTTTTTCTAGTTTAGAAGCTAAAACAATTACAGAGAAACTTTTTGAATATAATTTATTAGAGTATGGCGCTGGTCATGCGGTTTATTTATATGCAAAAAATAACAATCTAACAATTAGAGAAGCGGGATTAAAAATTTCAAACGGACAAGCAATAAGTTTTTTAAAAGAGGTGTTTAATAATGATTAAGCCTAATGAAAAATTAAACATAAGAAATATTTTAACTGACTTAAAAGATTACCGTCCTAAAAGAAAAGGTTGGGTTTGGAGAGAAAAAGGACCACAAGAAATAGGTCAGTTCGTTTTTAAAGATGCAAGTCCATCTCTTAAAAATTATGTTCCTCTTCCAAGTGCGAGACATTTAAATAATATTGATCCACAACCAAATTCAGTAATTACTACAGAAATTGCTTCCGGTCGTTTTGAAGATGATATTAGAAGAATGAGAATGGCTGCTTACCATGGAGCTGATCATATTATGGTTATTAGGACAGCCGGTCAGTCACATATGGACGGGCTTTTAGAAGGGACACCACAGGGGGTTGGTGGTGTACCAATTACAAGAAAACAAGTAAGAGCACAAAGAAAAGCTTTAGATATTATTGAAGATGAAGTAGGAAGACCAATTAACTATCATTCCTATGTTTCGGGTGTAGCCGGTCCAGAGATTGCAGTTATGTTTACTGAAGAAGGAGTAAACGGAGCTCACCAAGATCCTCAATATAATGTCTTATATAGAAATATTAATATGTTAAGAAGTTTTGTGGATGCAGCTGAAAGTAAAAAAATAATGGCTTATGGTGGTCTTGCACAAATTGATGGAGCTCATAATGCTAACGCAACAGCTAGAGATGCTTGGAAAGTAATGCCTGAATTACTTGTTCAACATGCCATTAATAGTAGAATGAGTGAAAAAGTAGGAATGAAAAGTGATTTAATTTGTTTATCAACTGTTCCTCCTGCTGCACCTCCTAGTCCAGATTTAAAACTTAATTTACCATACGCTCTTGCTTTAAGAGAGTTTTTTAGTAATTATAAAATGCGTGCTCAAATGAATACAAAATATATGGATTCATCAACTAGAGAAGCAACAGTGACGCATGTTTTAAACTTGATGATTTCTAAATTAACTAGTGCAGATATTCAAAGCACAATTACTCCTGATGAAGGAAGAAATGTTCCTTGGCATGTTTATAATATAGAAGCACTGGACACTGCTAAACAAGCAATGGTTGGTATGGATGATTTAAAAGAAATATTAGAATTTAAAAAAGATTCTGAAGTTATAAAAACAAAAAGAGAAATCCAAGAACGTGCAGTTTTAATGTTGGAAGAAATACTTGAAATGGGCGGCTATTTTAAAGCTGTTGAAGCTGGTATGTTTGTTGATAGTGGTAATTATCCAGAAAGATCTGCTGATGGTATTGCTAGAAAAATAGATGGTGGTATTGGTAGTGGAACTATTATTAAAAGAAATAAAAAGTATTTAGCTCCTGTAACTGCACATTACGGATATAATAACGTTTCCCAGTATTTAAATACTAACAATCCAGCAGATTTAATTGGTGGTTCTACTTTTGAAAACCCAGAATTAATTCAATATATTGATGAACTTGATGAAAACGATAATGTTTATTTAAGATTAGAAGAAAATGAAAAATATCGTAGTGGTAATTTATTAAAACCTGAAGTTGAATGGTTGGCAGATGGTGTAGTGACTGTTGATTTATTTTTCCCTACAGACGTTAGAACTGCAGAGGCTGCTGCTTTAGTAGTTGGTAAGAAAATGAATTTAGTAGATGTTGAAGTTATTCATAAAGAAGTAATGCATCCAAGCGAAGGCACAAGAATTCAACTTAAAGGTGTAGTAGATTTTGATATCGAAGTAGATAAGTTAGTTTTACCTGAAGTTGTAGAAACTTTAACAGAAGAAGAAATTATTAACTTTGTCAGAGAAAACCATGTTAAAGTTGTTGCTGGGACAGGTGGGAGTGATGAACATAGTGTTGGTATGAGAGAAATACTTGATATTAAACATGGTGGAGTAGAAAAATATGGAATTGAATATAATTATTTAGGCACAAGTGTTCCGATTGAAAAGTTTGTTGATGCTGCAATCGAAGAAAATGCTAATATTATTTTAATTTCATTAATTATTTCTCATGATGACATCCATTATAAAAACATGCAGAAACTTAATGATTATGCAATTGAAAAAGGAGTTAGAGATAAACTCATTTTAATTGGTGGAGGTACTCAAGTTACACCAGAAATTGCTAGAAAACATGGAATGGATCAAGGCTTTGGTAGAGGAACTAAAGGTATTGATATTGCTAGTTTTATTGTTAAAAAGTTAAAGGGGTAAAATGAAAATAGATGTATTAGTTGCAGAAATTGGCAGCACCACAACAATAGTAAATGCCTTTAATATATATAAGGAAGTTCTCTTTTTAGGAAGAGGCTTTTCTAAGACTACTATTAATGACGTTAATGAAGGACTAAATGAAGCAATTAATGATTTAAAACGAAACTTACAAACTGAAATATTAGAATATCAAGAACTATTAGCCTCTTCTAGTGCTGCGGGTGGATTAAAAATTACAGTTCATGGCTTAGTTTATGAAATGACTTCTAAAGCCGCAAAAGAAGCATCTTTAAATGCTGGCGCTAACATCCACTTAGTTACAGCTGGTCTTTTAGAAGAAGAAGATTTAATTAAAATAAAAGAAATTAATCCTAATATAATTATTATTGCAGGTGGAACTAATTATGGTGAAAAAGATACAGCATATCATAACTTATTAAAAGTAATACCTTTAAACATTCCAATTATTTATGCAGGAAACATTAGCAATCATGATAAAATTAAAAAACTAAATAACGATAATATAAAAATAGTTGAAAACGTATATCCAAGAGTAGATGATTTTAATATTATGCCACTAAGGGCCGCAATTTATCATGTTTTTGGCGAAAACATTATTCATGCTAAAGGCATGAGTGAGGTATCTAAAAAAATTAAAGGACAAATTATTCCAACACCAGGAGCTGTAATGGATGCAACTCTTTTATTAAATGAGTTAATTGAAGGAGTTTTAACTATTGATATTGGTGGTGCCACAACCGATCTTCATTCTGTTTGTAATCCTAAACCAATTTATGCTAAATATATTGAAGGAGAACCTACTTCTAAAAGGACAGTTGAAGGTGATTTAGGAGTATTTATAAATAGAGAGTTTGTCTATAATACTTTTAAAGATAATTATCTAGAAGATAAGTTTAATATTACAAAAAAAGAAATACTAGAAATAATTAATAAAGAACCTTTTATTCCAAATACAGTTGTTGGTAAAAAAATAATTGATGAACTAACAAAAAGATGTTTAACAGTTGGACTTAATAGACATGTTGGAGATTTAAAAAGAATATTTACAACTAATGGTTTTAAAGTCATACCCGAAGGAAAAGATTTATCACAAGTTAAGCTTGTAGCTTTAACAGGTGGAGCACTTCTTAACTTAGACGATGCAACGGAAGAAGTTTTAAATTACTTTAAAAAAGAAACACAAAAACTAGTTCCTGATCAAAACGTAAAAGTATTGAAAGATCAAGATTATTTATTTTCATCTATTGGTGTTTTATCACATATTTATCCTGATGAAGCTAAAATATTAATAAAGAAAACTTTAAGATGGGAGGACTAAAATGGAACCTATTGTTTATCTTAATTTAACTAAATATAAAGAAAATTTAAATAACATAATATCTCTTACTAAAGCAATTAACCTAAATTTAGCTGCAGTTAGTAAAGTGTTTTTAGGAAGCCAACCATTAATTGATGTAATTAATGAAACAGATGTTATGTTTATTGGTGATTCCAGTTTAGAAAATCTTAAAAAGATGAATACTAGTAAAAAGAAAATGTATTTAAGAATTTCAGCTTTAAGCGAACTTGAAAGTGTTGTTTTAAATAGTGATGTGAGTCTTCAATCTGAAGTATATACAATTAAAAAATTAAACGAGGTTGCGATTAGTAAAAACAAAAATCATGAGATTATTTTAATGTTTGATTTAGGTGATTTAAGAGAAGGAATTTATTACAAGGACAACTATTTAGAAATAGTTAAAGAAATAATTAAGTTAAGTAATATTAAACTTTTAGGGATTGGTACTAATCTTACTTGTTATGGTGGTTTAATTCCAACTCCACAAATTTTAAAACGTTTAAATAATATTAAAGAAGAAATTGAAACTAAATTAAATTATAAATTAGAAATTATTAGTGGTGGAAATTCGTCATCACTTTATTTAATAGAAGAAAATAAACATCCTAATTTTATAAACAATTTAAGATTAGGAGAAAGTATTATACTTGGAAGAGAAACTGCTTTTGGCAAAAAGTTAAACAATATGCATGATGATGTAATTATTGTTGAGGCAGAAATAGTAGAACTTAAAAACAAACCATCGCTTCCAGATGGTTTAACAGGAATGGATGCTTTTGGTAAAACAGTGAATATTAAAGACAAAGGCTTAATGAATAGAGCTATTTTGGCTTTAGGAAGACAAAATGTAAATTGTGAAGATTTAATTCCAATTGGTGATGTAGAAATTGTTGGTTGTAGTAGTGATCATTTAATTGTAAATATTAAAAATAATGAATTTAAAGTAGGCGACAAACTAAAATTTAAATTAACTTATGGAGGCATTTTAAGCGTGATGACGTCTCCTTTTACGAGGAAACGTTATGAGTAGTTATAGAAAAACTTGGTTAGAAATTAATTTGGTTAATTTATATAAAAATTATTTACTCGCTAAACAATATTCTAATGGTAAAGAAGTTATTCCAGTAATAAAAGCTAATGCTTATGGTCATGGTGATTATGAGGTAATGGATTACCTTTATCAAAAAGGTGTTAGAGTATGCGCAGTATCTTTATTAGAAGAAGCTGTTAATTTAAGAAAACATTTTGATGATCTTAAAATAATTGTTTTAGGGCCAGTTTTAAAAGAAGACTTAAAGACAATTTCAAAAGCTAATTTAGATATGACAATATATAATGAAGAAATATTAAATGAAGTAATTAATTATCAAGATAAACTCAATGTTCATTTAAAAATAGATACTGGTATGTCAAGATACGGTTTAAATGATGAGGCAAAAATAATTAAAGCAGTAGAAACTTTACAAAATTTAAGCAATATTGATTTAGTCGGAATTTATACTCATTTAGCAATTGTAGATGAAAATGAAGATTATTTAAACAAACAATTAACTAAAATAGAAAAGATTGTTAAATCACTTAAAAAAAGACCTAAAATGGTTCATGTAAGTAACTCATCAGCAACATTTACTAAAGAAAATACTTTTGATTACACAACACACGTTAGATTAGGTATTTCTTTGTATGGGCTCACACTTAATCCTAAAACACCACCTTTATATCCAGTAATGAAACTTTATACAACAATTATGCAAATTCATAAACTTTCTAAAGGCGACTGTGTTGGTTATGGTGCTAGTTATTGCGCAAAAGATGTTGAGTATGTTGCAGTTTTACCTTTAGGTTATGGAGATGGGTTTTTAAGAAGAAATGAAAATTCAAGTGTAGAAATAAATAATAAAAGATATAATTTAGTTGGTAGAGTTTGTATGGATGCATGTTTTGTTTTAGTTGATAAAGATACAAAAGTTAATGATAAAGTTACTATCTTTGGCGGCCTAGTTTCTATTGATGAAGTTGCTAAATATAATAATACTATTAATTATGAAATAACTACTAATATGAATTTAAGAGTAGAGAGAAAATATATAAAATAGAAAGAGGATTTTTTGTAATGGATGTAAAAAAACTAATTTTAGCGTATGGTAATGCAGGCGCTGATGAAGGTGTTTTTGAAGGGGCAAAAATGTTATTAGACAAGTTTAAACTTAATAATTATAACTTGTTAGAACCTATTATTTTAAAAAAAGAAACAGTTAATAACTTAAAAAACGTTAATGAAGTAATTGAAAATATTACTCTAGCTGCTAGTGAAGTTGATAAAGTAATTTTAGATGGGGAGTTTCCTTTATTTATTGGTGGAGATCATAGTCTAAGCTTAGGTACTGTAAGTGCAGCAAGTAAACATTATGACAATTTAGGTGTAATATGGTTTGATGCACACGGTGATATGAACACAAACGAAACTTCTCCATCAGGTAATATTCATGGAATGATTTTAGCTGCACTACAAGGTGAAGGAGATAAAGTGTTAACTGAACTTTACTATAAGGGAGTTAAAATTAAAACTGAAAATGTCTTGCTTTTTGGTGTGAGAGATTTGGATTTAGAAGAAGAAAAGTTAATTAAAAAATTAGGTATTAAAGTTTTAACATATGACCATATTAATGAAATAGGTTTAAGTAATGCTTTAAGTGAAGTAAAACAATTTTATCTTAATAAAACAAATAAAATTCATTTATCATTTGACTTAGACGTAGTTAATCCAAGTTTACTACCAGGCGTATCTGTTCCAGTAGAAAAAGGGTTTAATTTAATTGAAGCAAAAGAAGTTATAAAATGTCTTTTTAGTAGTTTTGAAATAAATAGTATGGACATAGTTGAATATAATCCGGTATATGATAAACAAGAGATAACTTTAAACTATTTATATGAAGTAATTGAATTAGTAGAACAGCTAGTAAAGAAAGGTAATATTTAAAATTTTTATAAAACAAGAGACGCTTTAGGCGTCTTTTTTTAAATGATATTTACTATTTTATAGTAATGTGATAAAGTGAAGATAAACAAAAAAGGGAAAAGATAGGTAAATTAAATGCGAATAAAAAAACATCCGATTTTAACGTTTCCAGAAAGGGAACAAATCGAGTTTATTTTTGAAGGAAAACTCGTTTATGGTTTTAAAGGGGACACTGTCGGCTCAGCTTTACATGCACTTGGAATTACTACTCTAAGCAAATCAATTAAAAAAGATAGGCCTAGAGGTTTTTATTGTGCAATTGGCAATTGTGCCTCATGTAATATGATTGTTGATGGCATTCCTAATGTAAGAACATGCATAATGCCTCTTAGGGCAGGAATGGTAGTTTCTAGACAAGATAATAAGGGGGTCATAAAATGAGAGAAGTTGAACTTTTAATTATTGGTGGCGGACCTTCTGGTCTTTGTGCAGCTAAAATAGCTGCTGAGGCAGGAATTAAAGTATTAGTAGTTGATAGAAGTCCTGAATTAGGTGGCCAACTAATAAAACAAACTCATAAGTTTTTTGGTTCTAAAGCACAATACGCTAAAACAAGAGGTTTTAATATTGCTAAGATCTTAATTGATGATGTTATTAATTTAGAAAATGTTGAAATCTTAAAAGAAACAACAGTAGTTGGATTATATCCTGATATGGTTGCGACTATTTATGACCATTATTCTTATCAAAAGATTAAAGCAAAAGCAATTATTGTAGCAACAGGCGCAAGCGAAAAAGTATTAGCTTTTGAAAACTCTGATTTACCTGGAGTATACGGTGCAGGGGCAGTTCAAACTTTAATGAATCTTTATGGTGTGCTACCTGGTGAAGAAATTATTATGGTTGGTAGTGGAAATATTGGATTAATAGTGACATATCAATTATTACAAGCAGGAGTAAAAGTAAAAGCGATTGTTGAAGCTGGAAGTAATATCGGTGGATATAAAGTACATGCTTCAAAAATAAGAAGACTTGGAATTCCAATTATTACTAATACAACAGTTAACAAAGCAATTGGAAAAGATAAACTAGAAGCTGTTGAACTTGTTAAACTTGATGAAAAATGGAATAAAATACTAGGAAGTGAAGAAGTTGTAAAAGTAGATGGGTTATGTATTTCGGTTGGTCTATCACCACTTCATCAACTTTTATCAATGGTTGGAGCTAAAGTTAAATATATTAATGAATTAGGCGGTTTTGTGCCTGTTATAAAAGAAAACTTTGAAACAACTATTCCTAACATCTTTGTATGTGGAGATGCTGTTGGAATAGAAGAAGCTAGCTCAGCAATGATGGAAGGATATTTAGCAGGATTACATGTCGCTAAAACAATTAAAAAACCACATCCTAAACAAGATGAGTTAATGAAGCATTATGATTTTGAATTAGGAATGTTAAGAGAAGGACCATTTGGTGGAAAGACTAAAATTGGTTTAGATAAATTAAGGGAGGAAGAAAATCATGCTTAATAAAACAGGAATACCAAGTAATAAACAAACTTTAAGTAGATTTCCTAATAATGTTGCACTTTTAAAGCCAAAAGCAGTACTAGAGTGTTATGAAGATATTCCTTGTAACCCTTGCTCAACAGTTTGTCCTTTTGATGCAATTGAAATTGGACCAAACATTAATAAACAACCAGTTTTAGATGTAGATAAATGTACAGGATGTACTCTTTGTGCATCTAGTTGTCCTGGCTTAGCAATATTTATTGTTCAAATTAAAGAAGATAAAGCTCTTTTTAAAATTCCTTATGAGTTTTTACCAACACCAAATAAAGGTGAAGTTTGGCAAGGAATTAATAGATCTGGAGAAGTTATTTGTGATGCTTTTATAGAGAGTGTTTTAAAAACTAATAAAATGGATAACACTGCAATAGTAACCGCAAGTGTTCCAGTAAAATATTTACATGAATTTATTACAGTGAGGGAAAAATAATGGATAAAGATAAAATTATTATTTGTCGTTGTGAAGACGTTTCCTTAGCTGACATTCATAAACTTTTAAATGAAGGATATACAAGTTTTGAAGACTTAAAAAGACTTTTAAGAGTAGGGATGGGCGCTTGTCAAGGTAATACATGTGGAGGACTAATTCAAAGAGAAATAGCTAAGTTTTTAAACAAGCCAGTAGAAGAAATAGAGGTCCATAAAATTAGGCCACTTATTACTGGGGTTCCATTAGAAATGATTGCAAAAGGTGATAAAGATGAAAGTTAATTGCTTAATAATTGGTGCAGGAATTAGTGGTGTAAGTATTGCTTATAATTTAGCATTAAAAGGCATGAAAGACATTCATGTTGTTGATAAGGGATATTTTACTAATGGTGCTACTGGAAGATGTGGAGCGGGAGTTAGACAACAATGGGCTTCAAAAAGAAATTGTGTTTTAACAAAAATGAGTATGGATTTTTTTGAAAAAGCTAAAGAAGTTTTAGATTATCAAGATGATTTAGAATTTAAACAAGAAGGATATTTAATTTTAGCTACTAATGAAGATGAGCATAATCAGTTTACCAAAAACGTTAAACTTCAAAATAGTTTAGGAATTCCTTCAAAACAAATTACTAAAGAAGAAGCGTTAGAAATTGTGCCTCATTTAAATCCTGAAGCTTTTATAAGTGCGACATTTTGTCATACAGACGGACATTTAAATCCTTTTAAAATGACAGAAGCATATTATTTAGCCGCAAAAAAATTAGGAGTAACATTTTCATTTTATGAAGAAGTTAAAGAAATTGTTACTGAAAATAAAGAAATTAAAAAGGTTATAACAGACAAAAATGTTTATGAAACAAATATAGTAGTTAATGCTGCTGGTGGCTACTCGCATGAAATAGGTTTAATGGCAGGCGTTGACATTCCTGTTTATGCTGAAAACCATGAAATTTTAGTAACTGAACCAATTGAAAAAATGCAAGGACCAATGGTAATTTCATTTGCTAAAAATATTTATTGCCAGCAAGTTCCTCATGGTGCTTTTATTATGGGTAGAAGTGATCCTTTAGTAGAGAAAAACCATAGCGTAGAATCAACTTGGCAGTTTTTAGATGAAATGTCTAAAACAGTAAATCATATTTTACCGAATGTTAGTAAATTAAGAGTTATTAGAACTTGGGGTGGTTCATATAATATGAGTCCTGATAGAGAACCTATTATTAGTGATACTGACCAATGTAGAGGATTTTATATGGCTTGTGGGTTTAGTGGACATGGCTTTATGATAGCTCCTATGACAGGACTTTTACTAGCGGAGTTGATTTTAGGTGAAACACCAACTTTAGAAATGGAATCATTACATTTAGATAGATTTAAAAATAAACAGTTTACCGTAACTGAAAAATCGGTAGTATAGAAAGGAGTTATTAATGGCAATTTATAGTTATCAAACTGAACCTTTAGTAGATTTTACTAAAGAAGAAAACAAAGTAAAATATCAAGCAGGTCTTAAAACAGCAAGAAGTTATTTAGGTAAAACATACGACCTTGTAATTGACGGGAAAAGAGTTAAAACAGACAAAAAGATGGATTCTTTAAATCCTTCCAACCACAAAGAAATAGTTGGCACAATTTATCAAGCCGGCTTAAAAGAAGCTGAACATGCAATGGATGTAGCTTTAAAAACTTTTGAGGTTTGGAAAGATGTTGATCCAAAAGTAAGAGCAGATGTTTTATTTAGATCAGCTGGAATTTTAAGAAGACGTAAATTTGAATTCGCAGCTTTAATGACAATTGAAGCTGGTAAGCCTTGGGTTGAAGCAGATGCAGACGTTGCTGAAGCAATTGACTTTTTAGAATATTACGGAAGACAAATGCTTGAATTAACTACAATTGATAAAAAAATCTTATCAAGAAGAGATCTTGAAAGAAACGAATATGTATATATTCCTTTAGGAGTAGGAGCGATTATTTCACCATGGAACTTTCCGTTAGCTATTTTTGTAGGAATGACTACAGCCGCAATTGTTAGTGGAAATACTGTTTTAGTTAAACCGGCTTCTACAACACAAGTTATTGCATATAAATTTATCGAAGTTTTAGAAGAAGCTGGATTACCAAACGGAGTAGTTAATTTTATTCCTGGTTCAGGAAGTGAAATTGGTGAATATATAGTTAATCATCCTAAAACAAGATTTATCTCCTTTACTGGATCTAAAGCAGTAGGCGCAACAATATATGAAAAAGCAGCTAAAGTTCAAAAGGGTCAAATTTGGTTAAAACGAGTAATCGCAGAAATGGGCGGGAAAGATGCAATTATTGTTGATGATAACGCTGATTTAGATTTAGCGGCTGATTCGATTGTTAAATCTGCCTTTGGTTTTTCAGGACAAAAATGTTCTGCATGTTCAAGAGCTATTATTCATGAAAAAGTATATGATGAAGTAGTAGAAAAAATGTTAAAAATTGTCGCAACTCTTAAAGTTGGTAACGCTGAATCAAATGAGACGTTTGTAGGTCCAGTTAACGACATTCTTGCCTTTAAAAAGATTACAGAATATGTTGAAATTGGTAAAAATGAAGGTAAGTTAGTATTTGGTGGTAATAGTGATCAAACAACTGGCTATTTTATCGAACCAACAATATTTATTGATGTTGATCCTCAAGCAAGAATAATGCAAGAAGAAATATTTGGTCCTGTGTTAGCAGTTACTAAAGTTAAATCTTTTAATGAAGCATTAGAAGTAGCAAACAACACAGAATATGGATTAACTGGCGCAGTAATTTCTAACAATAGAATGAATCTAGAACTTGCAAGAAAAAAATTCCATGTTGGTAACTTATACTTTAATAGAAAATGTACTGGCGCAATTGTTGGCTATCAACCATTTGGTGGTTTTAATATGAGTGGAACAGATTCAAAAGCAGGTGGACCAGATTATTTAATATTACATATGCAAGGAAAAACAATCTCAGAAACATTTTAAAAAAGATTTATATACAAAAAAGGACTATAAAGCTAGTCCTTTTTTATTAGTTTAATTAATAATTAAAGTTTAG
>CAZYSQ010000025.1:0-17622 GCA_964649865.1 uncultured Acholeplasmataceae bacterium | reverse complement strand
GTAATAAAGAAAAAAGTATCTTGAACTTAATCAAAATACTTTTTCAACAGTCTGAGACGCTTGAATGCGTCTTTTTTAATAAGTATTTCTTTGTTGTAACAAGTAGTAAAACTGATCTTTCTTTGCATAAGGGCGTTTGCTTGTTCCTTCGTTTTCAATAGCGTTGAAAATAAAGATTGATAAAATTGTGTAAATAACCATATGAGTTGTATTATCAACTAAACCGTGTAAAGTAGTAGCAATCCATGAGAATAATAAAAACATAACATGGTAATTCATTTTCTTAATAAATAGAATAAATGATGACATCATATAAATTATAAATGAAACAAATCCAAATATACCAGAAATAGCTAATGTTTGAAAAATTGAAGAGTGGAAAATTTGAATTCTATTTTGGAATGTTTCAAACTGTGCAGTCCAACCACCACCAAATAATTTGTATTCTTTAAAAATTGCTAATGCGTCTTTATATAGTTGAATTCTTGAAGAAGAAAACCCATTTAAATCATCAAAACCATTCTGTTTAAAAATGTTTATAAAAACTCTTGTAATTTCTGGAAAAGCTACAAATGGAGCTAAAATAATTATCACTGATAAAGTTGAGAAAAATATTTGTCTTTTATTTCCTTGTGTTAAATAAAATAAATAAACTAAGAATATTAATATTATCCAAACTAACCAACCTGCTCTAGAACCACTTAGTAAAGTTGTGAACACTGATAAGATTGGAAAGATCCAAAGTGAAATATTTTTTGGATTTTTATGAATGTAATAAAGTTGTCCAGAAAAGGCAATTGTAAAGAAGATAATAGAATCATTAATGTTACCATAACCAAAATTATTACGACCCCAAGAAGTTTTTAAACCTAGTTCGAGTTTATCTAAAAATGCCATATCTCCATAACTTATATACGCTTTAATGTAGACAAAGAATAACTGTGCCATAATAATTAAACCCATAAAAAAGAAGTTTTTTAAAAGGTCATCAGTTTTAGCTGAAGAAGTGTTATTAATAAACCAATAAATAATTAAATAAGCGACACCTACAGATGAGATAATATAAAATAGTTTAGTAGGTTCAATTTCATCATAAGTTAAAGGTAGAAAATAACTTAATGCCATTAACGCAAAACCAATTGTCATATAACCCCATTTAAAATGATATCTAAATCTAAAAATATGAACTAAAAAGCCTAAAAAGAAAATTGATAAACTAATAAAAAGAAAGCTAATCTCGTTAATTGTGTTAAGTCCTAAATTATTCGAATTCAAAGTTAAAAGAGCGCTAATTAAAATGAAAATAACATGTTTAGTATCTTTCATTAAACAAAGAATAATTGCAGCCCATAAAAGAATAAGAGTAAGAAAGATTTCATTAACTGAAATTGCTCTTCCAGAAAGGGTAAATTGAACATCAATTAACCACCCAGTAAGGGCAAAAACTGATATAACAAGATAGTGTAGGTTACTGTTAATAAATTTAGTAAGTTTCTGCATTTTTTACCTCCAGTTTTTAATGTAAAAATAAATTCACATGTAATATTATACATTGTTTCTTTAAAAAACTCTACTAATGCTTTTTGAAATTGCATTTAAATTTTATTTAATTTGACAAACATAAGCTATATTGTTAAAATAACTATGTATTTTTAGGAGGGTTTTATGATTTGGGTTGATTATTTAATACTAGCAGTAGGAATATTATTAATTTTAGTCGTTGCAGTTCAAGAGTCACAAGATAATATGCAAGACGCATTTAGTGGTGAAAAATCAGACTTATTTAAACAACAAAAAGCGCGTGGTATAGAGTTATTCTTTATAAGATCAACTTTTGTTTTAGCTGTTTTATTTGTTGGTTTAATATTTTTGTCATTAGCATTACACTAATTTTTAAATATTTATTTATGTAAAAATTGACTAAACATTATTTTATTGATAAAATATATAAAAGACACACACTTTTGGAGGGAAACATGAATAGAGAAAAGTTTATGAGAAAGTTTTTTAAAAACACCAAAAAATCTTTATTAGATGATTTTGACTTATACATTCAAAAAGATATGGAAAAAGCTTTCGATCGCGCAAAGGATTTCTTAGGCGTTTTAGATGAAGAAATTTCTGCACACGTTCCGATAGCAACTAATGCACCTGAAGCTCTAAACAGAGATTTAAAGTCAAAATTTGTCTATCATGATAATAAAATCAGATTTGATGTAGGAAGATATTATACTTTAATGTTCGGAGAAAAATTAATGCATTTTTATACTTCAATCATTAATCATGAAACTGGTGAAATTTACAATGATTTAGGTGTAAGCATTCCATATAATAGAGTAAAGACTGTACAAACTTCTTTATTATTCAAGCATAAACTAAAAAGAAATCATCATGTTTTCGAATTAAGATTAGCTATCGACGGAATGAAAGATATTAATTTAATTTTAAGAAATATTGTCGTTGATAACGAAACTCCAGATGCACAATATGGTCTTGATGTAAAACTTAAAGAAATTTCAGAAGACTTATTATATTTCTTAAGAGAAAAAATAGTTTAAAACCTACATAAAAGTAGGTTTTTTTATTGACTATAATAAATAACTTTGTTATAATACTCGATGTTGGTGATAAAATGAATTATACTGTGACTTATTTAAAACAACATCAATCAGAAGGAATTAATTTAGAAATGGATTTTTCTAAAGAAATTAACGGTCTACCTGAAATAGTTAAAATTGATAGTTGTACTGTAACAGGCAACTACACATTTTTAAATGACAGCATAATTGAATTTCATTTACTAGCAAAAGCAGATGTAACATTTCAAGCTGCTGATACACTTAACTTAATAAAGAGAACTGTTGAAGTTTTAATTAATGATGAAGTTTCTGATGATTCAGAATATAAAATTGTTAATGATAAAATCAATTTATATGAATTAGTTTGGGGTTGGTTTATTTCAGAAGTTCCTTTAACAGTATACGAAAAAGAGGAGGAAGAAAATGGCAGTACCATTTAGAAGAACTGGTAAGACGAGAAAAAGAAAACGTCGTACTCATCAAAAACTAACTAAGCCAACACTTGTAGTAGATAAACAAACTGGTGATTTAATATTACCTCACAGAGTATCTCCATTCACTGGACAATACAACGGCAAGCAAGTAGTTGAAGAAAAATCTGAATAAGATAAAAGAAGAGATGCTACAGGCATCTTTTTCTTTACAATAATAAGTTTAAAAGATAAAATTAAGTGAGGTAAAATATGCACAAATCAGTATTATTAGATGAAACAATTGAAGCTTTAGAAATTAAAAATAACAAAATATATGTCGATTTAACGCTTGGTGCTGGTGGTCATAGTTTAGAAATACTAAAAAAACTTGCTGGAAGTGGTTTTTTATATGCTTTTGATCAAGATGAAAAAGCTATTGAAATCGCAAAAGTACGTTTACAAGAATTTAGTAATTTTAAAATAATAAAAGCTAACTTTAAAGATTTTGTTTTTCACTTAAATCAAATTGGTATTAATAAAGTTGATGGTATATTAATGGATTTAGGAATGAGCTCAATGCAAATAGATAACGTTGATAGAGGATTTTCTTATATGTCAGAAGGGCCTCTTGATATGAGAATGGATCAATCTAATGAATTAACAGCAGAAGTAGTCTTAAACACATATCAAAAAGATGATTTAATTGAAATTTTTAAAAAGTATGGTGATGTTTATTATGCTAAAGCTTTAGTAGATGAAATAATTAAAAATAGACCTCTAAAAACAACTTTTGATTTAGTTAAAATAACTGACAAGTTTAAAGTTAGAAAAGGACATTCGGCTAAACATGTTTTCCAAGCTTTAAGAATATATATTAATAATGAATTAAACGTTTTAAAAGAAGTATTAGATGATAGTTTAAAAATTATAAATAAAGAAGGAGTTATTGCCGCAATAACATTTCATTCCCTTGAAGATAAAATAGTTAAGTATAAATTTATGGAAGTATGCGAACAAGAGTTTATTAAAGGGTTACCTTCTTTACCAAAGGAAATGCCATTTAGATATTACAAAAAAAAGATTTTACCATCTAAAGAAGAGATAAAATCTAATTCACGTAGTAAATCTGCAATTTTAAGAGCGATTATTAAAAACTAAGATCTTTTTTTAGCTCCAATTGCAATTCTAATGTAATCAACATCTAAGTGCTCTAATTCAGAGCACTTTTTAATATATTCAAATATAGTAGGATTATTAATTTCAACTATTTCATTTGTATCCTTTATTAAAACATGCACATGACTATCAGCATTATGCATTGGATTATCGATTGCTAAGTCATAGTATTTAACACCGTTAATATATAATTCAACTGCAACTTTTTCTTCTAATAAAAAGTCAATGTTGTTATAAACGGTAGAAACATTATTGAAACCTCTTTTTGCTAAAGCAGTTTGAATTTCTTTAAATGTTAAATGATTATCTTGTAAAATTTCAATTAATGCTTTTCTAGGCTCAGTAATTCTTAAATTTTTCTTTCTAAGCATTTCATAATATTTTTCTTTAACGTCCATACATTACCCCCTGTAAGTACTATGAGTGTTAAAATACTCCCCCATAATAGCTTCTAAACGTTCTTTGTGGTAATTTATTGTCTCGCGACGATTGCCAATTTCATTTAATTCATATTTGTCTAAAATATGTAATTGGATGAGTGGTTTTCTTTTGTAAAGTTTATAAAAACCAGTTGGTTTCTTTAAAATAAATACCATAGGTATTATAGCAACTTTTGCGTTTAAAGCGAAGCGAAATGCCCCTTTTTGAAAGTTTCTAATTGAAGGATAGTATGGTTTTAAAGCAGCTTCTGGGAAAATTCCCACAAAATGTTTTTTTTCTAGCATCTCTTTCATCTGTGATTCAAAAACATGTAATTGGCTTCTTCTAGTTGGAATAGGTACTCCTCCAGAAAAACGCATTATTTTGCCAATAAAAGGTAATCCCAAATTGGATTCAAGCATTGTAAAAAAAACCTTTTTAGGAAACAAGAAAGACCCTAAAAGATAAGAATCTATTGGGTGAATATGATTTGCAATAAAAATATGCCCTGTTTTTTTAAGATGTTTTAATTTCTTTTTATTTTTAACTTTAAAACCTAGAAAAATGGGTGCATATAAAAACCTAATAAATATCTTAAGTATAAAAACAAAAATAGGAGTAAAAATGACAAAATACCATTTTCTACTAAAAAAATTGTAGTTGTCTTTTAAGTAAACTTCTTTTGCTTTAATTGTTGTAAATGTATGTTCGTTATCACTGTGATTGACTTGATTATTTAAATTATCTGACATTTTTTACCTCGCATTTAATATTATAACATAATATTTTTAACTTATAGTGTGTTATAATTAATGGTGGTGCCTATGATTATTGTATTTGGGGGAACATTTAACCCTGTAACTAAAGCTCATGTAGAAATAGCTAAGAAAATTGAAAAAGAATTTAACCCTGAAAAAATCATTATTTTGCCAACAGGGAACAGCTACACTTGGAAAAAAGATTTTGTAGATTTTTCTATACGCAAAAAAATGTTAGAACTAGTTTTTAAAGATGATGTTTATGTAATTTCTGAACTGGAAAATTCTAAAAATTATGAAGGTACATATCAAAGTCTTTTAAAAATAAAAGAAGAGTTTAAGCGAGAAGTTTATTTTTTATTAGGTGCAGATAATTTACTTTATTTAAATAAGTGGATTAACTATGAAAAAATTATTGAAGAGTTTAAATTGATAGTTGTAAAAAGAGATAATATTTTTATTGAAAAATATATTTTAAATAATTTTGAAAAACAAAAAAACAACTTTAAAATGTTTGATTGTAACATGCCGCTTTCTAGTTCAAGTTTTAGAACGAATCCAAGTAAAAGCGAATTAGTTGACGAAGAAGTTTATCAGTTTATTTTAAAAAATAATTTATATGGGGTAAATAACAATGTATAAAGAAGGATTTTTAAAGGTAGCTTTAATAGCTCCTACAATTAAAGTAGGTAAACCTAAAGAAAACATTAAAATAATCTTAAAGGAAATAGAAAAGCAAAATGCTAGGTTATTAGTTTTTCCTGAGCTTGTTTTAAGTGGTTATTCTTGTGGAGATTTATTTTATCAAAAAGAATTATTAGATGATGCTTTAGATGCTTTAAATCAGCTTTTAAATAAAAACTATAATAAGTTCATTGCCATTGGTATGCCCCTAGTTTTAAATAGTGAGTTATACAACGTGATGGTTGTTGTTAATAAAAATAAAATTTTAGGTGTTATCCCTAAAACTACTTTAGCTAACAATAGTGAAAATAACGAAAGTAGATGGTTTAAAGGTAACGAGCTTGAAGATGTTTTAGAAATTGAAGTTTTAAAGCAAAAAGTTAATTTTGGTAATTTGTTGTTTAATGATAAAGATAAAGATATTAAGTTTGGTTTTGAATTTAATAATAATTTAAAGGAAGTTAATTCTAAAGGTGAAGAACTTTATTTAAATGGTGCCAATTTAATTATTAATGTTTCTCATGAACTTGATTATTTAGGTTTAGACGATTTATTAAAAAACAATGTTTTGATGAAATCATATCTTTATGAAGGAGCGTACCTTCATTTAGGTGGTAACAACGGTGAATCTACTGGAGAAGGAGTTTATAATAATTTAAATTTAGCTTATCAAAATGGAAGATTGCTAAAAGAATTAAATGATTCTTTTGTAGTGGATCTCGATTTTAGTGAAATTGAATTTTTAAGAAGAAAAGAAAACAAACAAAAAAATAAACAAAATAATTTTAAAGTAGTTAATATTTCCTTTTTAGAAGAAGAACATTACTCTTTTGATACTAAAATAGAACAATTGCCATTTTTAAGTAATTACCAATTTGAAAGTGTTAGAAAAATCCAATTACAAGCTTTAAAAAGAAGAGTTGAACATTTAAGTAATTGCCCAATTGTATTAGGAGTTTCTGGTGGTCTTGATTCAACACTAGCATTGTTAGTTGCTTATGATTTATTTAAAACATCTAATTTAGATCTTAAACAAATAGTTGCTGTTATTATGCCTAGTGTCCATACTTCAAACAAAACTTTAACAAATGCAAGAAATCTTGCTAAAATTTTAAATGTAACAACGCTTGAAATTGATATTAATGATGAAGTTCAAAATCAGCTTAAGATGATCAACCATCATAGTAAAGAAGATATTACATATGAAAACGTTCAAGCAAGAATTAGAACACAAACTTTAATGAATTTAGCAAACAAGTATAAAGGTATTGTTTTAGGAACAGGTAACTTATCAGAAATTGCTTTAGGCTTTATGACTTATAATGGCGATCAAATGAGTATGTATGGAATTAATTCAGGAATTCCTAAAACTATGGTTCAAAGACAAATTAAAGAATATATTAGTCTTTATCCTGAACTTTATGAAGTTTTAGTAGAGATATTAAATACCCCAATTTCTCCAGAACTTAAAGATAATCAGTTTACAGAAGAAATAGTGGGAAGTTATTTGTTAAATGATTTTTTAATTTATCGTCATCTTGCTTGTGGCGATCAAAAAACAAAACTTGAGTTTTTATTAAATGAAGTTTTTGAAGTTGCAAAAAATGAAGCAACTAAATTAGTAGATGAATTTTTAAAAAGATTTAGAAATTCGCAATTTAAAAGACAAACAGTTCCCGAAGGGCCTAAAGTATGTAAAATAGCTTTATCCCCAAGGGATTTATATAAAATGCCTGGAGATGTATAATTAATGAGTAAAGTTTTATTAGGTTTATCTGGAGGCGTAGATTCAGCGGCAGCTTTAATTTTACTTAAAGAAGCCGGCTATAATGTAAAAGCTGTTTTTATGCAAAACTGGGATTCGCTTCTTAATAATGATATTAAAGGAAATCCAACTGTAAATGCAGAGAAATGTGCTCAAACATTAGATTATGAAGACGCATCTTTAATTAGTAAAAAAATGAATGTAGAAATAACTAAAGTTGATTTTATTAAAGAATATTGGAATAAGGTGTTTCAATATTTTTTAAGCGAATATGATAAAGGAAGAACTCCAAATCCAGATATTTTATGTAATAACGAAATTAAATTTAAATCATTTTTAGAATATGCATTAAAAGAAGAGGCTGACTATATTGCGATGGGTCACTATGCAAGAAAAAAAGAAATAAATGGTGTTAGCCATTTGCTTCGTGCATTAGATGAAAATAAAGATCAATCATATTTTTTATCACAACTTACTAGTGAGCAGTTAAAAAGAGTCATTTTTCCTATTGGCGAATTAGTAAAAAATGAAGTTAGAGAACTTGCCCATAAATATAATTTAGAAGTTTATAACAAAAAAGATAGTACAGGTATTTGTTTTATTGGTGAAAGAGAATTTGGTGAGTTTTTATCAAATTATATGCTTGCAAAACCAGGCCCAATGAAAACGTTAGACGGGAAAACAATTAAAGAACATTATGGCTTATTTTACTATACTATAGGTCAAAGAAAAGGTCTTGATATTGGGGGCTTAAAAGATTATGATCAAGCTCCTTGGTTTGTAGTAGGGAAAGATATTAATACTAATACCTTATATATTGGCCAAGATTATCATAACGAATATTTATACTCAAATAGATGTATTGTTAAAGATGTTGTGTTTAGAGGAGACAAAGACTTAGAAAACCGCTCCTTTACAGCAAAGTTCAGATATAGAAGTAAAGATGTTTTAGTAACACTTAAATGGATTGATGAAACAACTTTAGAAGTTTTATACCCAAATAAAGAAAGAGCAGTAACTCCAGGCCAAGCAGCAGCCTTTTATGAAGGTGAAGTTTGTATTGCTGGCGGTTTTATTGATGAAGTTTATTTTAATGATGAAAGACGAAACTATTAATGAATAAAAAAGTTATTTTTTTGCATTTTTTTGCATTAGTATCAGGGATTGTAATGAATATTGTTCACCCTATTACTCCAATGTATCTTCGCAATTTAAATATTAGCGATTATATGTTTGGAATTTTTTTTGCCGTAATGAATTTAGGTGTTTTTATTAGCTCTCCTTTTTGGGGCAATTTAGGAGATAGAAAGCAAAAAAGATTTATTATTGCATTAGGTTTTTTTGGTTATGCAATTTGCCAGTTTTTATTTGGTAGTTTTTCTAATCCACTATATATCGGTTTAGCAAGATTTGGTGCGGGCTTTTTCATTGCGGCTTTTCAAGTTGCAACGCTTGCTTATTTATTAGATGAGAAATTTGAAAATCAAAAAATGCATTTATCAATTTATTTAGCTTTAATAGTTTTAGGGGCTTCATTTGGTTATTTGATTGGGGGCCATTTAGGTGAGGTTTATCCTACTAGAACTATTTTTTACATACAATCACTAAGTAGTATAGGAATGGTTTTATTGAGTCTTGGCTTAATTGAAAAGAAGAAAGAAGATGTAAGCGTAAATAGAAATCCCTTTTCTCCTTTTAAAGCATTAAAAGAACTTGATAGTAAGTTAACTTTTTTGTTTATAGTTATTGTAGTGGCTAATATGGCAATAATTAACTTTTCTAAATATATTGATTTATATATTGACGATCTAAATTATTCATCTAAGATGATTGGTAATATAAACTTTGTATCAGGCTTAGTAACAATCGTAGTAACTCTTTTTATCGTTCCTAAACTATTAAATAAAGTTAAACCAATTAGGCTCGGCATAATCTCGCTTTTTTTTGCGGGAGTATTTAGCTTTATAGTATTTATTATGCCTAACAAATATTTTTTAATATTAGTTTATTCGTTATTTATGGTTTATATTTCTTTTAAAACAATATATGAACCAGCAATAATTAACCACATTAATGAACAAAAAGGGTCAACAGGAATTTTAATGGGATTAAGACAAAGTGCTTTAGCTTTAGGGGCAGTAATAGGCCCACTTTTAGGTGGATTATTATATAATGAAATAAAGGTTTATTTATTTGTGGTATTAAGTCTATTGTTAATAATAGCGAGTGGATTATTAATGATTTATCAAAAAAGGAGGACAAAAGTATGACTTTAGTTGGAATTGTTGTTAGTCAAGTTTATTACAATAAAGAAAATAGCTATTCTATTTATAAAATTGAACTAGAAAACGGCACAACTGAAACTATTGTTGGCTATTTACCTCCGCTTTCACTTGAAACTGCTTATCTTTTTGAGACAAAAGAAGTAATGCATAAAACTTATGGAATTCAATATGAAGTAATTTCATATGAAAAAAGTCCAATTCAAAATAAGATTGCCCTTATTAATTATTTGTCTAGTTCAAATTTTACAGGTATTGGTCCAGTTAGAGCCGCCAGAATTGTAAATTATTTAGGAATTGACGCTGTAAAAAAAATATTAGCAAATAAAAACATTTTAAGAGATATTTTATTTACTCCAGTTCAAATAGAAAGGCTTTATCAAGAACTTAAAAAAGATCAAGAACATGAGCTAATGATGATGGAGTTAATTAAAAAAGAAATACCACTTGATTTAGCTTCTAAATTATACTCGTTTTATCAAAAACGGACTTTAGAAGTATTAGAAGATAACCCTTATCAAGTGATTAAAGATATTCCGGGTTTTGGCTTTTTAAAAATTGATAAAATTGCTTTAAAAATGGAAATCGATAAAAGTGATGAAAGAAGAATTGAAGCGGGAATAATTTTCGCTTTAAATGCTTATATATTTGCGAAAGGTCACACTTTTTTAACTGCTGAACAAACAGAGTATGCAATCAAGACAGTTTTAAAGGAAATAAGTGATCAAAACTTAAAAGATGGAATTGAAAGATTAATTTTTAAAGAAGAAATTGTGTTTGATGATAATACATATACTTTAAAAGAAATAGATGAAAAAGAAAAAAATATTGCTAATAATATTTTAAAGTTTAATAACTATTTAACTATAGATGATAAATTAATTGAAAAAGAAATTTCAAATATAGAAAAAATGTTAAATATAGCTTATACAGAAGAACAAAAACAAGCAATCAAAAGTGCATTAATAAATCCTCTTACGATAATTACTGGAGGACCAGGAACTGGTAAAACAACAATGCTTTATGGTTTGATAATTGTTTATGCTAAACTTTTTAACTTAAACTTAAAAGACCCATCTATAGTTGATTTAATAGGACTATGTGCACCTACAGGAAGAGCAGCAAGAAGAATGCAAGATGTGATGGATTTGCCTGCTTTTACAATTCATAAATTATTAGGTTATGATTATGATGGTAAATTTAATTATGATGAAAATAACTTATTACCTCATAAACTAATAGTTATTGATGAGTCGTCAATGATAGATATTTATTTGATGGAACAACTTCTTAACTCTATTAATGAAAATTCAAAAGTTATTATTGTTGGTGATAAAGATCAACTTCCAAGTGTTGGACCCGGACAAGTATTAGAAGATTTAATTTTATCAGAAGAAATTCCAGTAATAGAACTTATAGAAATTCATAGACAAGCAGAAAATAGCGGCATTATCGAATTAGCCGGTCATATTAACAATCAAACAGTTCAAAATTACCATTATAATTCCAAAGATGATGTTCAGTTTATTAAAGAAGACCTTAATCAAATTTTTAAAACAATATTAACAATCATTGATGATGCATTAAATAAAGGATATAACCTTTATAATGATATTCAAATCTTAATTCCAAAGTATAAAGGAAGAGTAGGAATTGACTCTTTTAATATTGTTTGCCAAAATCATTTAATTAATAAAAGTGGTTTATCAATGCAAAGTGGAACTAATGTTTTTTATGTGAATGATAAAGTTATACAGTTAGTAAACTCACCAGAAAAAAACATTATGAATGGTGATATAGGAAGAGTTAAAGAAATTTATGAAACTAAAGATGGTAAATTGTTAATCGTTGATTTTGATGGCAATGATGTAACATATCACCAACAAGAATTAATAGAACTAAGTTTAGCTTATGCAATTAGTGTCCATAAATCACAAGGGTCAGAATATAAAATAGTTTTCATGCCTCTAGCTGATGAGTATAGTATTATGCTTAGAAAAGAGTTGTTATATACTGGTATTACTAGAGCTAAATCTTATTTATATTTATTAGGAGAAATGGGATTAATTGAAAAGGCCTCAAAAATATTAAATGAGAAAAGGCAAACAAAACTAAAACAGTTTTTATTAAAAAAAGAATTACCAAAAACAATTTCACCATTTGATTTTATGTAAAAAAAAGACTGCAAAGTGTGCAGCCTTTTAATTATTTATCTCTTATTGCATCTATAGGACGTTTTCTAGCTACTTTTCTAACTGGAATTGAGCTTGAGATATAAGCAACTAGTAAACTAACCGCCAACATCAAACCAACTTGTCTTACACCAAAACTTAAAATAGTTAGAAGAAGATTATATTGGCCCCTTAAAGTAGAGTTAATCATTATTACTGTAACTATTGTAATAGCTGTTGCTAAAACAAAGTTGATTTTCCACTCCCAGACTTACCTAAAATGAATACCATTCCAGTTTTTCCAAACTTTAAGTCAATTTTATTTAGTGCAGTTACGGGTTCTCCTTTTTTTGGTTTATAAATTCTACTAATTTGTTTTAGTTCTAGCATAATCTCACCTCACATTTTATTATTCCTAATTATATATGTTTTAATTATGCAAAAAAGGGAAATGCTCTAAACTAAAAGATTTTTTATAAAAAAAAGAGCGTTACTAAATTAGCAACGCTCAATGTAATATTTAATTTTATTCTTGTGCTAAATGGTTGTCTAATAAAGCAGCTAAACCTCCACCAAGAAGTGGTGCTACAATAAATATCCAAACTTCTTTTAGAGCTTGTCCACCAACAAATAATGCTGGAGCTAAACTTCTAGCTGGGTTAACTGAAGTTCCTGTAATTCCAAAACCTACAATTACAACGCCAACTAAGACAAGACCAGTAATTAGTGGAGCATGATTATTGTCAGTTCTAGTAACAGCAAGAGCAACTGAAACAAATATGAATGTTAAAATAGTTTCTGCAAGTAGACCAACAACAACTCCTAAATCAGCAGCAGCAAATCCGCCTTGAAGTGTGTTTGCACCTAATCCAACAACACTAACATTATCTCCTAAGAATACCATTAATACTAATGATGCTAGTAATGCACCAACAACTTGTGAAGCAAAATATAAAGCAAAATCAGTAACAGTGATATCTTTCTTTAAAAGCTTTGCAAAAGATACAGCTGGGTTGAAGTGGCCACCAAAAACATAAGAAGCAGCAACTACAGCTAATCCAAACGCAAAAGCAGTAGCGATAATATTACCAGTTAATGCAGCAGTAGTAGTTCCCATAAATACTAAGACAAATGTGCCTAATAGCTCTGAAATTAATTTCTTAGTCATATAAAGTTCCTCCTTTCTTTAAGTTTCGTTAAGTATATGCCAAAAAAAATACAAATACAAATTATAATGTTAATAATGTGAAAAAAACTAAAAAAAAAGGGCCTTTATGGCCTTTATTTGAGTAAATGTCTAATGTTTTGAGTAAATCCACCTGACAAATTGTATGTTTCGTTCGAAACTATCATGGCATCAGGTTCTATTTCCTTAATAGTTTGAACTGCTAAGGCAATATCTCTTCTATTTGCCAAAATCATTAAAACTATACGGTCTTGTTCTCGTCCTTTACCTTTAAGTTCAGTAACTCCAAAACTATTGCCTCTTAAGGCTTGGGCAACAATGTGACCAGTCTCTGTTGGAATGATAGTTTGAATTAATACTTTACCAAAAGCTAGTTTCTCTTCAATTACAGAACCGAAGTAAACTCCAATGGCAAATCCTAAGCCGTAACTAACACCTTTCATAGGACTTTCACTAATTCCATTAATAACAGTGCTTGCTAAAATTAGCCACAAAACTATTTCAACAGCAGCAGAAATAACGCCTAATTTACGGTAACCCTTATTAATAAAGATCATCCTTAAAGTTGCGATTGTTACTTCAATTATTTTAAATCCAAAAATTAAGATTAATTCCCATGGGGAAGTTTTTGTTAAAATGTCTATTAGCCATTCCATATTTATCACCTAAACTAGTATATCATGAAAAAGTATAAATAGAAGTACTAAACTTGCTTTTCTTGCTCAAAAAATAAATCTTTTAATTCTGCAACTTTAAGGCCACAAGTTTTAGCTTTATAACAATTACAAGAAACACCCTTACTATCTTTTTTAATGAAACGGAAATAAACTATAAGTCCTAAAACTAATACAACAATACTAACTATAATCACATCAATCATTTTTAAAATCCTCCTAATTTAAATAACCAAAACACTAAAGTTGCTAATACATAAGCAAACCCAGTTTGAAATAACACACCATAAATTGTTTTTTTAGTACTACCAAGCTCATTTTTCATTGCTGCAATAGATGCAAAACAAGGAGCACTAAATAAATTAAATACCATAAATCCTAAAGCACTCGCAGTTGTGAAAAAGGCAAATGCACTTGACTCTAAAATAGATCCACTTGATGAAACACTAGCAATAACTCGCATCGAACTAACTACTTGTTCTTTAGCTACTAAACCTTGAATAATCGAAACACTAGAAGCCCACGATAACTCTCCTAAAAGCGGATAAAACACATAAGAAAGTCCTCTGCCTAAGTAAGCTAACATACTTTGATCAATATCAACACCATATTGGAATCTAAAATTAAAGGAAACTAAAAACCAAATTACAACACTTGCAAGCAAAATAATAGTAGTAGCGTTTTTAATAAAATCCCAAGTTTGAGTAACGACATCTCTAAAAATATATTTAGCCTTTGGAAGTTTATATGTTGGCATTTCTGATAAATAAGAACCAGTTGCTTTAATTTTAAAAATATATTTCATTAACAATGCCATAAACAATATTACTAAAATAGAAGATACATACAATAAGAAAGTTACTAATCCAGCATATTGTTTAAAGAAATAACTACCAAACAAAGTAATAATAGGTAATTTAGCACTACAAGGAACCATTGGAGTTAAAATGACTGTCATTTCTCTTTCTTTTTTTGAAGGGATTGTTCTAGTTGACATTACCGCTGGAACGCTACATCCACTACCTAAAATAAAAGGTATCAAAGCTCTTCCAGATAAACCGAATTTTCTAAAGAGTCGGTCCATAAAAAAGGCAATTCTAGTCATATATCCTGTAGCTTCTAAAATATTAATAAAAATAAATAGAACAATAAGTTGAGGAACAAATGCAGCCATAGCGCCAACACCATTTATTAGACCATCAACAAATAAACTATTGGACCAATCAGATGCTCCTATGTTTCTTAAAAAGTCATCTAAAAATATAGAACCATTTTCAAGTAAAGTTTCAATAAACTCAACACTTCTAGAACCAACAAAACCAACACTAAAAGTATAAATTAAAAACATAATTAATAAAAATATCGGAATAGCTAAATATTTGTTTAATAAAATTTTATCAATTTTTTCTGTTCTAAGGTCATACTTAGTTAGTTTAGTTATGGATTTAGCTAAGATATTTTCAATGAATAAATATCTGTTGTGAGAAGTATATTCATAAACATCATCAGTTACATTAGCTAGCTCAATTTGACTATTTTTAACAATACTTAAAATAGGATCATCATTTTCTAGTAATTTTAAAGCATAATAACGTTTGTTTGCAACGTCTAACGTTGGGGCAATAAGACTAATGTGTTTTTCAATTTCAAAAGGATATATAGAGTGCTTTTTCTTAATGAAATCGTTGCTTTGAATTAAACAAATTAAATCAAAAATACCATCATTTTTGGTTGCACTAATTTTGACAAAACTCATTCCAAAGCGCTTTTCTAAAGTTTCTACGTGAATTGATTCGCCGTTTGCTTTAATTCTATCATTCATATTGAGCGCAACGATTACTGGCTTATCTAAATCAACCAACTGAGTAGTTAAATACAAACTTCTTTCTAACTGAGTTGCATCAACAACGTTTAAAATGACATCATAATCTTCATTTAACAAATAAGATAAAGTAATTTCTTGTTCAGGTGAATGTGGAGTTAAAGAATATATGCCTGGCAAGTCAATTATGTGAATTGAGTTATCTTTAGTATATCCTTCTTTAAAGTCAATGGTTGCTCCAGGAAAGTTTGCAATTTTTTGGTGGTTTTTAGTTAGGACGTTAAATAAAGTTGATTTACCACTATTTTGATTACCAATTAAAGCTACTTTCATGTAAGTTCTCCTTCAATACAAGAAGCGATACTTTTTTCAATAGCTAAGTTGTATCCTCTTATTAAAACGTTTAATGGATCTCCTAGAGGAGACTTAGAAACTAAGGTAACTAAAACACCTTTAGTAAACCCTAAATCATATAGCTTATATTTAATATTTTTTGGACAAACCAACCCATTTATTTTTAATGTTTGGCCAATATCTAAATTACTCAATTTTGTCAATGATAATCACCTATATTATGATAACTAACAAGATGTATACATGCAAATGATATCATAAAAATTATAAATAACAATATAAATACACTATTATATAGTGTCAACTATTAATAAAAAAAATACTATGTTATAATTTTAAATAGTAAAGAAGAAGGTAAAAATGAAAACATTGTTTAAAATAATTTGGATAAGTTTGCTATCAACAATTGTTAATATCTTGACTAAAATTTTAGTTGATGATAATTTTTTAGCATTTCTAAAACTAGATGAACCTAGATTAGAGAGATTTCATGTCGAATATATTTTAATAAACATTGTTGTATTTATTTTATTAACAATGGTCTTTATCTATGGTAAAAAATATTTGCCTTCAACAAAGCTATCTAAAGGAATAGTTTATAGTTTAGGAATAAGCTTAATTTGGTTTGCATTAAAATTTGAACCAACACCAAATGAAAAACTAATGAGCTATATTTTAAATATTATTACATTTTTTATTCCAATGATGATTTATGGAGTTTTTTTAGGATACTTATCTAGTGAAAAAGAAGTGGAATACAAGGTAACTGAAGCATTTTTATCAAGTTTTATTTATTTATCCGCTTGGATATTTTTAAGAATAATTTATTTGACATTTGATGTTAGTAAAGAAGAATTTTTAGTTTTTAGAGGAACTTTGTGGATTGTTTTAACAGGAGTTGTTATTGGAGTAATTTTCGGTTTATTATTTGATGTAAAAACAAAAACATCAAAACAAACATTTGTTTGGATATTTTTAGTTTCTGCGGTTACTTTTAGTTGCTTTTATTTATTAGAATATACTATGGATGGGATGTTTAATCCTTACCGCTTTTTAGCATTAACACTTGATATTATTGCAATTGTAGTTGCAACTTTAATTAGTTTTAAAGTATTTGAAAAAACCCCAAACAAACAAATAAAAGAATAAAAAAACCTTAACTAAGAAATACTCAATTAAGGTTTTTAACTTTTTAAATTTTATCTTCTCTAACTAATTTCAATGCTTTTGACCATTTTGATAATTGGCTATATTGAATTTCAAATTCATTTTGATGCCACTCACCAGGTTTAAATTTAGCATTTTCCTTACCAAAGTTTTCAAAATCAACGTTATAAG
>CAZYSQ010000024.1:0-17872 GCA_964649865.1 uncultured Acholeplasmataceae bacterium | reverse complement strand
TTTTAATCCATCAACTAATTCTTTGATTTCTAAAATTGTCATTTCTTTTAATGCTTCTACAAATTGTTCTTTTGTTAATTTTGCCATTTTTCTTTACGCTCCTTCTTGTTCTGTTGCGATCATGTTAAGTCCAATCGCTAATTCTCTTATTGGCATTAATAATCCTGCCGCTAATTGTGTTAATAGTGTTTCGTATGATGGTAATGTTGCAAGTTCTAATACTTGTTCATACATCGCTTCTTTTCCTTCGATAACTCCAACTTTTAATTTTACTTTTTTATTTGTTTTAGCAAAGTCATAAACTATTCTCGCTGGTGCTACTACATCATCATTACTGAAAACCATAACTTTTTTTCCATAAAACTCATTGCTTACATTTTCAAATCCAGCTAATGTTAATGCTCTTTTTGCAATGTTATTTTTATAGATTGCCATCTCGCACCCTTCTTGGTACAATTTGACTCTTAAATCTGTTGACTCTTTAACTGTTAAACCTTCATCATCAAACGCAATGATCGTTTTTGCTTGTTCAATTTTTTCTTTTAAGGCTTCAACTAAAGTAATCTTTTTGTTAACTGATTTTCTTTCCATATTATCCTCCAAATTAAAACCCCCTTTGCAAGACAAAGAGGGCTTAAAATTATTATTTTAGTTCCTCGGTAGGAAATTAAGGACTTGCCACCTACTGTCTTGGGAGTTATTTACTTTTACTTTAAGACTTTAATGTTTCATCATCAACACGAACCCCAGGACCCATAGCTGATGATACTGTAACATTTTTTACGTAAGTTCCTTTAACTGTTGAAGGTCTTAATGAAACCATTGTTTGATAAAGTACTCTTGCGTTATCTTTTAACTTTTCACTTCCAAATGAAACTTTACCAATTGGAGCGTGAATATTTCCAACTTTATCAACGCGGTATTCAATCTTACCTGCTTTAATTTCGTTAACTGCATTAGTTACGTCGTTTGTTACTGTTCCTGTTTTAGGGTTAGGCATTAAACCTTTAGGTCCTAAGAGTTTTCCTAGTTTTCCTAATTGGCCCATCATATCAGGCGTTGCTACCATTACATCAAAATCAAACCAACCATTAGCAATTTTATCTAATAATTCTTGATCACCTACGAAATCAGCACCAGCCGCTTCAGCTTCTTTTGCTTTTTCGCCTTTAGCAATAACAACAACTTTTCTAACTTTTCCAGTTCCATGAGGTAACACTACTGCTCCTCTTAAGTTTTGTTCTGCTTTTCTTGGGTCAATATTTAAACGCATTGCCATTTCTACAGTTGCATCAAATTTAACTGTTGATGTCTTTTGTACTAAGTCGAAAGCTTCAATTACTGGATAACGTTTTGTTTTATCCACTAATTTAGCTGCTTCTTGATACTTTTTTCCTCTTTTCATATTTTCCTCCTAAAATGTGGTCTAGCGGGATATCCTCCCACAATTTAGACTGTTACTTAATTGTAACACCCATGTTCCTACAAGTTCCTTTAATGATTTCCATTGCTTGTTCAACGTTGTAGGCGTTTAAGTCTGGCATTTTCATAGTTGCAATTTCTCTAAGTTGGTCTTCAGTAATTGATCCAACTTTATCCTTGTTAGGAATTCCTGAACCTTTTTTAATGCCTGCAGCTTTTTTAATAAGATCACTAGCTGGTGGTGTTTTAGTAACAAATGAAAATGAACGATCATCATAAACAGATATTACAACTGGAACAACATAACCCATTTGATCTTTAGTACGTTCGTTAAATTGCGAACAAAATTGAGGGATATTAACACCTGCTTGACCTAAAGCTGGTCCTACTGGTGGCGCTGGATTAGCTTTCCCTGCTTCAATTTGCATTTTAACTTGTTTTACTACTTTTTTTGCCATTAGACACATCCTCCTTCTTTCATATAAGTTTGTGGTAAACGAATTTATCAATTCTGCCACTATGGTGTATCTTCACACGCTTATTGATTTTAACAAAAACAAATATTTTTGTCAACCTTTTTTATATATTTTTAATATTATATTAATTAATGCTCTTTAGATGCTAAAAAAAAAGAATGTTTATTAGACATTCATATTTGAAATTTCATAAAGAATATTTAGAAACTTTTCAACGTTTATTGCTTGTTTTTCATACTTTCTTTGTTTATAAAAGTAACTAAACACAAGATATTCCTCATCATTGAAAATTAATTTAAGATATTTATCTTTAATTGTATATTTACCCATTTCAATTTCTTTAATATCTTTAAAATAAAACTTTAAGGTTTTTTGATATTTAGGCTTAAAAACTCCTTCAAAAATAAAAACTTTAAACTCTTCATCATTAAAACTTATTAACGCTTCTTCTAAACCTTCTACTAACTTACCATCATTAGGTAAAAAGCCAATTTTAAAGGTGTTATTTAAAAGTTCATTTTGATTTAATTGTAATAATAGTTTGTCTACTGTCATAGTTTTATAAAAAAAGAGAACTACTTCTCTTTTATATCTGTAAATTTAAGTTCAGTAGGAGTTCCTCTACCAAACACTTCAATATTGATAACTACTACTTCTTTTTCATTATCAAAAGAAATAACTTCACCCATTACACCTTGGAATGGACCATTAATTATTTCTACCATTTCTCCAACAGCATATTTAAATGTTGGTTTTTCAATAACACCAATTTTTAATAAAATTTGATTCATTTCTTCAGTTGGAATTGGAACTGGCTTAGTTCTTCCACCTGACGAACCTAAAAACCCAGTTACTTGAGGTGTATTTCTAATTACATGCCAAGATTCATCAGTAATAATTAATTCTACAAATACATATCCAGGAAAAATCTTTTTAACTTTAGTGACAGTTTCTTCTTCACCTTTAGAATTTACTTTTTTTTCGATTACAGTTTCTTCGGGAATAACAACATTGAAAATTAATGATTGCATACCCATTGATTCAATTCTTCTTTCAATATCTTTTTTAACTGAATCTTCTGAACCTGAGTATGTTTGAACTACATACCATTTTTTTTCATTCATCATAAGTTTTTCATCACCAAACCAATTAAAGCATCAAAACCTACAAATAATAAAGCGAAAAATACTACAAAGATAAATACTTTAGTAATTGCATCAATTGATGTCTTAAAATCGGCCCATGCAATCTTTTTAAGTTCTGGAAGTGCTTGAACGAAAAAAGGGAAAGCAACTAAAACAATTCCTAAAACAGAAATACCAAATAATATCCATGCAAACACTTTAGGAAATGAACCAATTACTGGAAATGATTCTTTAACTTCTAATGTTCCATTAACAATCATTAATGAAAATGCTAAAGCTAACGCTGCTAAGATAGCTAATAAAATATTTTCCCATTTATATTCTGTTTTTAAAACTTCTAAAATCTTTGATGTTTTGTCTGTGTTTTTTTCTTTAACTGCCATAACAGCCTCCTATTTAGTTTCTTTATGAAGTGTATATTTATCACATTTTTTACAATATTTTCTTAACTCTAACCTTTTAGTTTGTGTTAATTTATTTTTAGTTGTTTGATAGTTTCGTGATAAACATTCTTCACATATTAATATAATTTTCTCTCGCATAAAAAAACCACCTCTGTGGTCATTCGCATTGTCATTTTAACAAATTGAATAAACCTAGTCAATACATTATACAAAAAAACTGCTAACTTCTCAACTTTTAAATTGCTTTTATTTTGTTTTTTATTCTACATATTGCATTGTAAACTTGCTTAGAGTTTAAATTTAAGGACTCTTCAATAAATTTTATTGTTTTTCCTTCTAAGTAATAGTACTGATAAACTTTTTGTTCAATTGCAGATTTAAACTTTATTTTATCAAAATCATAATAATATTGCTCTTGTTCTTCTACAACAAACGTATCTTTTAAGTTTTGATATGTTTGCCATAATTTTTTATTGTTTCTATGAAGGTTAATAAAATGTCTATTAATTATTACTTCAAAATAACGCATAAAAGTTTTATTATATTTTTGATCAAAAGATTGAATTGCTTTTACTAAACAAAAAATGCCTTCTTGAAAATAGTCATCAATCTCATTTTCATAAAAAAAGAATTGATGAACCTTTTTATAAATATAGTTTTGATACTTTTTTAGCAAAATGTTAAAAGCTAACTCATCATTATTTTCATTTACCATGTAAACAAGTTCATAATCGTTGTAAGCTTTATAATCCATTTTTACCTCAAATTTAAATATTCATAAGTTCATATATTAAAATTGCTGTGGCAACACTAACGTTTAAAGAATTAACGTTGCCTAGCATAGGGATTTTGACTAATTCATCACTTGATTGTTTTAAAATATAACTCATTCCTAACCCTTCGCTACCAGCAATTAAGCAGCGCTTTTCTACTTTAGGAATTTCTTTTATTGTTTTATTAGCATCTAAGCTTGATCCTATTATTAAATAGTTCTCTTCTTTTAGCTTTAAAACTGTTCTATGAAGATTATCAACTAAAACAATTTTAACGTGTTCTAGCGCACCAGAAGCTATCTTTGCGACTAACGGAGTTATTTGAGATTGACCTTTTCTAGCAATAATAATAGCATCTATTTTAAAAGCTTCACTAGTTCTAATAATAGCCCCTAAATTTTGTGGATCAGTTACTTTATCTAATAATAAAACATTATTCATATTATTTGAAATAACATCATTTAATGAGTAATAATGATAATCTTCTACTTCCATTACAATTCCTTGATGTAGACCATTATCAGTTAATAAATTTAGTTGATGTTTATCAACATATTTAAAGTTAATTTTATGTTCTTCTAATAAATTCATAGTTGCCTTGTCTTGAAACTTTTGATCAAGCAACACTTTATATATACGCCTTTTCGCTAAAATTACTTCTTTTGTTGAGTTTTTTCCATATACTATCATTTTAGACACCTGAAAGTTTCATAATTGCTGATTTAAATCCTCTTTTAATCCAGCCTGGTAATTTAACAAAAATAGTCATTAAAAGCGGCGCACTTTGAACCATTACAATTAATAATAGTAAAAGTTCTAAATTTAATTGAGTTAAACTATTGTTACCTGCTGATAAATAAAAGCTAAATAAAGGATTAAATTTAAAAATAGTTGGAATAAAACTAATTGCTGTTAAAAATAATGAAAATGTCACAAATAGTAAAATTCGTTTATACACAGTAAGTGGTTGCATAACTCTATATAAAACAACGAAACCTGTAAATGTTGCGGAAATAACAATTAATGTTGAGCTTTCTGGATCACCAAAACCCATTTGATTTTTTAAAAAGAAAATAATTAATGTTTGAAAGGCAACTGTTAAAGCACCCGGCAAAGCTGTTTTAATAACGTTACTTAAAAACTTACCTTTAACTTGTTCATTATTAGGCTGTAAACTTAAGAAAAAGGAAGGGACTCCAATTACTAAAAAGTCTATTAAAAATAATTGAATTGGTGAAATCGGATATTTTTTAGTAACTAAATAAGCAACCATCGTTAGTAAAATAGAAAAAATAGTTTTTGTTAAAAATAATGTCGCTACTCTTTGAATGTTATTAATAACTCTTCTTCCTTCACTTACTACTTTAGGCATACTAGAAAAATTAGAGTCAAGCAATACTAAATGGCTGGCATTTCTTGCTGCTTCACTACCACTCGCTAATGCGATTGAGGCGTCTGCTTCTCTTAAAGCTAAAATGTCATTAACACCGTCTCCAGTCATCGCAACTATTTTGCCGTTAGCTTTTAAAGCTTGAACTAATAATCTTTTTTGTTCAGGATTTACTCTTCCAAAAATTTGATAACTTTTAGCACTTTCAATAACTTCATCATCACTTAAACCATCTAATGAAATGTATTTATCATAATTAGGAATTCCTGCTCTTTTAGCGATTTGTGAAACAGTAATTGCATTATCTCCAGAAATAACTTTAACATCAACACCATGAGTATTAAAATAATCAATTGTTGCAATTGCATCTGTTCTAATTGTATCTTCTAATAAAATTAAAACTTCAGGAGTCATTGAAGGTAAGTGATCGTTAATTAAAGGTTTATCGCTTTTAGCTAACAATAAAACACGAAAGCCTTTTTTAGCTTGTTTTTCTACCTCTTTTTTAACTGAATTATAATCATTTTTAGATAAAATAAACTCAGGCGCTCCTAATGCATAAGTACCAATACTTTCAAATTCAACAGCAGTATATTTTCTTTGTGAAGAAAAAGAAATAACTTTAACTGCCTTTTTAGGTCTTTTATTAATACCAAACTTCTCTATTAAGGCGCTAGCTGTTTGGTTATTATCCTCTAAATAAGCCATCATTTGTGAAACTATTTTTTTAGGATCATCGCCTTTTTCATTAAAAGTATAAATTCCTTTAACATTCATTGTTCCATCAGTAATTGTACCTGTTTTATCTAAACAAAGAGTATCTATTCTAGCTAAAGTTTCAATACAATATAACTCTTGAACTAAAGTATTATTTTGAGCAAGTCTAATAACACCTACTGCTAAAGCCATACTTGTTAATAAAAATAGTCCTGAAGGCATCATCCCGATCATTGCTCCTGCGGTTGCAACTACAGCATCTTCTTGTAAAAGTCCGCCTTGATTTACTTGAATAAAATAAAGACCAACACCTACTGGAATAATAAAAATACCTATTGTTCTAATAATTATTTTAAGCGATTTAATTAAATCGGAATTTGGTTTTTTATATTGTTTAGCTTTTTTAGTTAAGTTTTCAATATAGGCGTCATTACCTACCTTTACTGCTTCTGCAACACAGTTTCCGCTAACAATATAAGATCCCGATAATAAGTTATCTCCTATTTGTTTACCTACTGCATCTGATTCACCAGTTAAAAGTGATTCATCAACTTCAACATAACCTTCTCTTAAAATACAGTCAGCTGTTATTTGATCTCCTATCTTTAAAATGATTAAATCATTTATCACGACATCTTCTATTCTAATGTCTTCTTTTTTTCCTTCTCTTAAAACATGAGCTTTTGGAGCGGAAATAATTGACAATTTATCAATTGTTTGTTTAGCTTTAATTTCTTGAATTATTCCAATAACAGTATTTAAAAAGATCACAACCGTAAAGGCTAGTTGATTATATTGTTCAAAATAAATTAATAATGCAGCAATCGCAATATTAATCATATTAAAAAAGGTAAAAATGTTTGAAAAAATAATTCCCAAAACAGTTTTTGAAGATCCTTTAGATTTTTTATTTACCAATCCTAAAGCAACTCTTTCGTTTACTTCTTTTATTGATAGTCCTTCTGTTAATAATGGTGATTTTAAATTATTGTTTTCATCCATTTTTTTATTCCCCTTTTACAAAATACCAGCTTGAATTAATCTAATTCTAATTTCATCTGCATCTTGATATCTTTTTTCGCTTCTAGCTATTTGCCAGTCACGGTAATCTTTAATTTGTTCTTTTGTAAGTTTTTGTTGATCAAGTGAAATACCTAGTATATTAAGAAGCATTGTTGCAGTATAATAAAACTTTGATTTTTCGCTAATTTCTTTTGCTTTATTTAGCTCTTTAATAACTTCATAAATAATTGTAAAAGCATTTGGTGTATTAAAATCATCATCCATAGCTTCTTTAAACTTTTCAATTAACAAATCATCATAATAAATTTTCTTATATTCTTCAACAGAAATTTCTAATAATGCTTGTTTTAAAGATCTATTTATTCTGTCCCACTCACCAATAAATTGTTGCATTAAATCATCTGAATAATTAATTGGTTGACGGTAATGGTGTGCTAATATTAGTATTCTAAAAGCTTGATAAGGCACCTCTTTTAATAAATCTTTAACTAAAACAATATTACCTAATGACTTGCTCATTTTCACTTTATCTAAATCAAGTCTGCCAACGTGCATCCAAGTTTTCGCAAGTTCATGGTTTGAGATTGCTTTTGACTGGGCAATTTCATTTTCATGATGAGGGAACTTTAAATCACTACCACCGCCATGAATATCTATTAACTCTTTAAAAATTGTTTTATTCATGCAAGCACACTCAGTATGCCACCCTGGTCTTCCTTTACCCCACGGCGAATCATAATTTAGTCCTAAAGTTGTTTTTTTCCATAAAGTAAAATCTAGTGGATTTTCTTTATCTTTGTTTTCTTCAATTCTAGCTCCACTAATTAGATCATCTGTTTTTTGATTTGACAAATGGCCATAATCATTAATCTTTTGGACTCTAAAATAAACACCTTCTGTACCTTGATAAGCATAGCCTCTTTCTATTAGATCAGCAATATAAAAAATCATTTCTGTAATATAGTCGGTTGCTTTTGGTAACATTGTCGGTTCTAAACTTCCTAATGCTTGAGAATCTTTAAAAAATGCTTCTGTATAAACATCTGTTAATTCTTTTTCTTTAATATTTAACTTGCTAGCTTCTAAAATAATTTTATCATCGATATCAGTGATATTTGAAACATACTTTACAAAATATCCTAAATAATTAAAATATCTTCTAACAACATCAAAAAACACAACTGGTCTTGCATTTCCAATATGAATATAACTATAAACAGTAGGTCCGCAAACATACATTGATAATTCGTGTTCTTTAATTGTTTTAAATTCTTCTTTTTTATCTGTTAAACTATTATATATTTTCATCTTAACCTCTATAATATAGTGTTATTATTATATGTTATCTTAAATAATAATACAACTTTTTACATTACTTCCTTTCTTAGTCCTTTTAATATTTCTACCATCGCCCATGTGTCTTGCTTACAGTAATTAACTAAATTTTGGTAGCCTTCTTTAAATTGTTCTTTAGGTAAACTTGGAAATTTAGCATACATTGCATAGGCTTGAAGACCGTTTTGAACAACTAAGTCTTTATAGTTTAGATTAGTAAAAAGAGGCAATACTTTTTTTATAGAATAAGAGCCTTCTAATCTTTCATCATAAAAATTAACCATTTTAGCTCTTTCTTTATCAAAACCTAAAGCTTCATACAAACTTGATTTAGTTTTTACAATATCTAAAATATCAAAAAGTCTTGAGGCAATGTCTTGAAGCCTATCTTGATATCTTGGAAACATTTCTCCTAGTTCTCTTATTCTTGTTTTTTCAAAAGAGACATTATAAACTGCAACACTACCACCATCAAGTTTTATTGTATCAACTAAAGCTTTAACTAGTTCTTCTCTTCTATCTTGATGATCTTTGGCTAAAAAAGAATAATGATCTGTTTCTTTATTAGATATTCCTGGTTGATGCTCAACGTGAATAGAAAATTGAAATAAGCTTTGGCTATGTGGTTTCTCATATTTAAACCTAGGCAGCGGACACGGGAAAGATTCAAAGTCTAAATGATAAATCGGATATTTAAGTTCATTAATTCCAGCGATGATTTTTTCTTTATCAAAATACCTTTTGCCTGTTTTAATTACATCATATTGAATAATGTTATTAGGTCTAGTTAACCACTCTCTTGGAATATCAAGCATATGTGTTTTACCACTATTGATTAAATCATATGGTAGATGAGTTTCATTATTTTCATCTTTAAAACCAACATGGTTAAAAATATAAGTTAAAATATTATCCTTTGGTAAGTCTTTAAAACAAATTGGATAAAAAACACATTGCCTAGTTTTCTTCCTTTGGCAAAATTTTCCAAGCGGAACAGGTGATGAATTCATATCATCTAATCTACTAATAATTGTTTTTAAATCTTTTTCTAGTTTAGGTAAATATCTTTCAGTCACTTTAGTTAAATCAACAAACTTAATAATTTCATCACTATATTTAGGCTTACCATTTTCATAAGTACCATCAAAAACATACTCACTATTTAAGACTGCCAAATAGTAGCGAGTAGGTTTTTTATTAAGTTTTAATTTTTCAATAATTAATCTTTGGTAAGCAAGGTCATAAACATAACCTCCAGCATCGCTATAACGATCAAATAGAACATTTTCTTTTAAAATTCCTTTAGGTCCTACATCATAACCAAGCTCACTTTTAAGTTGTAAAATACCATCAATGTTAGTTGTAAATATTGGCTCTTTACCGGCAACTAATTTTAAAAACTTATTAGTAGTAGTTGCTTTAGATTCAAACACAGCATTAAACTCTTCATTTTCTAAGTACGCGTCTAAAAAAGCATAAAACTGATATCCATCTTCAGTAAAACTAAATCTTTTTTGCTTTCTAGTATCTTTATCGTAAGTTAACTTACCTTTAAATTTGTTTTTTATTACTCGAGCTGATAGTTCTTCTACTTGGTCATAATACTCCATCATCACTTCAAGTTCATTATCACTAGGATAAATTAAATCTTCTTCTTCACCGTCAGTTTCATCGAACATCAAATCTATTAAGTTTCTTTTTCTTTCATCATTATCGGCGCTCATAATATCTTCTAAATCTTCAGAAAAGCTTACTAACCCTTCCATCTTATTATGGTAAAGTTCTGATAAGCCCGCAAACCTATTACAACGAATTAAGTTAATAAATCCTGTTTTAGAAATCTTTTTCATGAAATCACCTCTAAGTTAATCTTATCAAAGATAATTTTCTTTTACAATATAATTTTATAATTAATAATTATATAATTACTTTTAAAAATGTATAAAAAAAGAAGGGTTATTCCTTCTTTCTTAATTTAATTTATCTTTAATCCATTCACTAACAAACCAAGTTTCAATATCGATAACACTATTAGAAACGTTGTCTGTCTCTAGTTTATACCAGTTAGCAACTAAAATTAAATCTTCCTTAACTTCTTCATCGAAATCAAATAAAATACCATTTAAATACCAACCTTTAAGCTCATAACCTACTCTAACAGGATTGGCTGGAGCTGTAATTTTATTACCTTTTTCAACATAAAGTTTTAATGTTTCTTCATCGCTATCATAGCCAACTTCAAACACTACGTTAAAGCTTTCTGTTTCTCCGTCCTCTAATTCCCATTTTGCCACAAAAATAGTGTCACTTGTAATTGCGTGCTCGAAATCAAAAGCTTCTGTGTCATTAGCTTTTAAAAACCATCCTTTAAACTCATAACCTACTCTTGTAGGAATCGGTTCGGTAATAATTTCTGATTCTAAAAGCATTATTGGATCTACTACTTCTAATGTCTCATAACCTAAATCAAAGCCTACATAATACTTAGCTGTTTTTTCTTTCCATAAAGCTTTTAAATTAAGATTACTAGTTATTTTAGTTGAGAAATCAAAAGGCTTGTTTCCTAAATACCAACCAAGGAATTTATAATTATCTCTTTTTGGATTTTGAGGTTTTGTAAGTGTATTAAATGCACTAATAAAATATTCAGTTTGTGCATCAGTTGTAAAACCGTAATCTAAACTAACACGGTAATTTGTTTCATAACTATATTCAAGTTCTTTTTGCTCGTTATTGCCATCAATTGAAACTTGATAATCTAAGTGAGCGTAGTTGCTAATTTTAGAATTAACTTCTCTTCCAAATAAAGGATTAACTTTACCTGTTTTAGCGATCGTTTCAAAGTTAACTACTAAACCATTATTTAATACTTTACCAAAACGTCCGTTTTGAGTTTCACCTACTAAACCACCTAAATATAATTTGTCAAACTTAAAATTAATATTTTCATTTTCTTCGTGTTTTTCTAAAGTAATAGTCCCTTCAACAACACTTTCATTTAAAGTAATATTGTTAGAAATTCCTACTAATCCACCAACATATATATTAGTTGAACTAACATCAGCTGGCTTAGTAATAACAGGTTCATTAAATGTGATATTTGTCTTAGTAAAGACATTTTCAAATTTAGAATCATTTACTGTCCCAGCGAATCCTCCAACTGCTAAAATAATTGTTTTATCTTTAGTTGTTGCAGTAACTTTTGTCTTAATTTCAATCTTAGAATCAACTGAAACTTTATCTGCTTTAATTTTATTGTTATATTCAACTTTACCAAAAGCTCCACCAATATTTAATGCTTCAGCACTAGTAACGCTAATGTCTGCTTTAACAGTTGTATCTTCAACTAAACCTTCTCTTAATTTACCAACAATTCCACCAATATTAAAAATTGTTCTAGCTGTTACTTCACTAACAACTTCAATATCTACTTCACTATTTGTAATTGAACCATTGCTTTCCATTACTCCAGCTATACCACCAACGTTAATTTCTACTGAAGTGTTAAACTTTAATTCTATTTGTCCGCTAACAGTTACATTATCAATTTTTCCAACATTTCTTCCTACTAATAAACTTGTATATTGTGAGTATGTTGATGATTTAGTGAAATCTACTTTAAAGTTTTCAACAACTAAGTTTTTAATTGTTCCTGAGTTTCTACCAATTAAACCTGAGTAAGTTGTTCTTTCATCTAAAGTAACATTTTTAATTTTATGTCCATCGCCATCAAAAACTCCTTTAAAGTCTCTTGATGCTGTGTTGAAAATTGTTTTATAATCATAATCACTAAAATCTAAATCAGCAGTTAAACGGTAATAAGCAGTATCGTCTTTTTCTATATCCAAAAACTCTTGAATAGTAGAAATTAGTTTAGGATCTTCTTCTGTTCCACCAATTGAAATTGTTTTAAATGTTTGTTTTGCTAATGTTTTTCTAACTTTATTAACAAGTGCAGTTATTTCAATTCTATATGTTTTATCAACTGCTAAACCAGTTACACTTATTGTATAGTTTTTAATGTCTTCATCATCTTCATCTTTTTCAATGGTTACTTTAAATGTGTTTACTTTTGCATCGTCAAGATAAACATCACCAACGATTGAACTTTCATCTATTGTTTTATCATTATTTTTTAAATCTAGTTCAACATAAGCATCTTTTCTTCCTGCTGTAATATTTGCTATTGTTAAACTATCAGTAGCTTTTTCTTTGCAGCTAGCTAATAAAAATATAGAAGCGATTAAAGTTGCTATTATAAATATTCTTTTCATAAATCCTCCAACACAGTTAGTGTTTTATTAATATTATTTAAGACTCTTTCTTTACCTAACAAAATTAATAATTTTGGTAGTTCTGGACCATGCATCATTGCTGTTGAAGCAATTCTTGTTGGCATATAGAGTGCTTTTCCTTTAACATTAAGTGTTTTATTTATTTCTTTTAAACTATTTTTAATGTTTTCTTCGTTAAAATCAATTGCATTAAGTTTATGATAAAATTCTTTAATTACTTCTTTGTAAATAATATCTTCTTTTAAAAATGATAATACTTCGTTTTCTAAAACAAATTCACTTTCAAAAAATTCTTGATATAAATCTTTTACTTGAGCGCCATATTCAAGTCTATCTTGAATAAGTTTTACAAAGTCATTTTTCCAGTTATCATCTTCAGGCAAACTTATTAAAAAAGGTTTTAAAAATTCAACTAGTTTATCAGTTTCCATCTTTTTAATATATGTATGATTAATAAATTTTAATTTTTCTTTATCAAACATAGAAGGAGCTTTGGTAAGTCTTTTTTCATCAAATAATTCAATAATTCTTGCTTTATCCATAATTTCTTCATTAACACTAGGACTCCAGCCTAATAAAGAAATAAAATTAAATAATGCTTCTGGCAAATAACCTAAGCTTCTATATTCACTAATATACTGAACAATGCTAAAATCTCTTTTTGATAGTTTCTTTTTTTCTTCATTTACAATAATTGTCATATGACCAAAAAGTGGAGGTTCCCAATTAAAAGCACGATAAATCATAATTTGTTTAGGAGTATTAGTTATATGTTCTTCTCCCCTTAAAACATGAGTTATTTCCATATGGTGATCATCAACAACAACAGCAAAGTTATATGTTGGAATGCCATTATCTTTTAAAATAATCCAGTCCTCAACATCTTCGCTATTAAAAGATGTTTCTCCCCTAACCATATCATTAAAATTATATTGTTCATTACTTGGAACTTTAAATCTGATTGCAAAATCATCGCTTCCTTCTTTAAAGTCTTTATAAGCAAGTCCTAATTCTAATAATTGATAAGCATATTTTTGATAAAGTTCTAATCTTTCTAATTGACGATATGGACCAAAATTACCACCAAGTGTTGGTGACTCATCAAAAGTAATACCTAACCAAGCTAAATCATTTAATTGTGACTCTTCTCCGCCTTCAACATGTCTAGCGATATCAGTGTCTTCAATTCTAATAATTATTTTGCCTTGATGATGTTTAGCAAATAAATAATTAAATAAAGCTGTTCTAGCATTACCGATATGAAGAAGTCCAGTTGGACTAGGTGCATACCTTACTCTAATTTCTTTCATTTTTAATACCTCTTTAATGTAAAATAAAAGGACCTTTTAAAAAGATCCTTAAGCTTGTTAACGTTTTGAAAATTGACTGGCTTTTCTTGCTTTTTTAAGACCATATTTTTTACGTTCTTTAGCACGAGAATCTCTTGTAATGAAACCAGCAGGTTTTAAAACCTTTCTTAATTCTGGATCTACTTCTAGTAAAGCTCTTGCGATTCCTAAACGAATTGCTCCTGCTTGACCTGTTAATCCACCACCGTGAACATTAACATTAATATTAAAGTTTCCTACATTTTCAGTTAACTCTAAAGGTTGTAAAACGTCTAATCTTGTTGCTGCAGATGGAATATATTCTTCAAATGGACGATCATTAATAATAAATTCACCTTTTCCACTTGTTAAAATAACTCTTGCAACACTCTTTTTTCTGCGTCCTGTACCTAAATATTGAACTGCACTCATTTTACTTTACCTCCAATTCAACTGGGTTTTGCGCTTTATGTGGGTGACGATCTTGAGCATAAACATATAGTTTTCTATACATTTGTCTACCTAATTTAGTTTTTGGAAGCATTCCTTTAACAGCTTGTTCAACCATTCTTTCTGGGAATTTTTCCATAACTTCCTTAGCAGTTCTTGATTTTAAACCGCCAGGATATCCACTATGGCGATAATATAATTTATCATTCCATTTATTACCTGTCAAAACTATTTCACTAGCATTAATAACAATAACATAATCACCACTATCTACATGAGGAGTGTAAAGGGGATTGTGTTTTCCTTTTAAAATTGATGCAACTTCAGTAGCTAGTCTACCTAAAGTTTGTCCTTTGGCATCTATTAAATACCATTTTCTTTGTACGTTATGTGCACTAAGCATTGTTGTTTGTCTCATATTAACCTCTTCTTCCTTATTTATAATAAGGGCTAAATGGCTTAAATCTTAAAAAATGTACCGAAACAATAATACACTATCTCATATTACTTGTCAAATACTTTTAGTATTTAATAATATTTTTTTAATAATTACTTGTTTTTAACTAGTTTTTAAATCGAAGTTGCTCCAAAAGGTTTACCTGCAGATTTAGGTGCTCTTGATTTTTTAGATGAAATTGCTAATGCTACCATTGTCACTAAATATGGCAACATTCTAATCACCATTGAAATTGGAATATTAGGATATTTTTCCATAAAATTAGAAATAAAACTAAAACCAAAAAAGGAAACAGACAACATCGTAAATGTTCCAAAGAAAATCGCGCTTATAAATATTCTTCCTGGTTTCCACTGGCCAAAAATTAATACAGCTAAAGCTAAAAATCCATAACCAGAAACTGTTCCTTCAAAACTAATCGCAGTTGGAATAATATAAACAAGTCCTCCAAGTCCTGCTAAAAAGCCTGAAATTAAAACACCAATCCAACGATATTTAATTACATTAATTCCTACAGACTGAGCTGCTTCTGGATGTTCTCCACAACTAGATAATCTTAAACCAAACTTTGTATATTTAAAAATAACAACCGTAATGATTAAAATTAAAATTCCTAAATAAGATGTTAAGTAGGCACGGTCAAAAAAGATATAGTTTATTGCTGGTAGTTTACTTAAGAAAGTTGATTTTAATTGGAAATTAGCTTGAAAATAAATTCTTGTATCATTAATTATTGATTTAGATAAAAAGACCGCTAGTGCTGCAGCTAACAAATTAAGTGCAGTTCCACCAATAGTTTGGTCTGCTTTCATATTGATTGCCAAAAAAGCTAATAAAGAAGAAAACAACAAACCACTAATTCCAGCCACAATTAAAGCAAGTATTAATAATAGTTGCTGATTATTATCTAAAATATGATTTTCTTGCATTTTATTAATAAATAGCACTCCAAAAAATGCACCAATTATCATTAATCCTTCAAGCGCAATATTAATTGTCCCACTTTTTTCTGAAAACAAACCTGCAAGCGCAACTATTAAAAGTGGAATAATAAAATAAAGTGATTGTGAAATAATAAATTCTAAACTCATACTATTTCCTCCTTAGCTTCGTTTGCTTTTTTCTTTTTTATAAATTTAACTAAGTACTCACCGATAATTAATGAAAAAGCACTAAAATAAAGAATAATTGAAATAACAATACTAACCATTTCGCTAGCATAACCAATTGACTGTAAAGCAACATCTGAAACTTTAATATATGAGACGAATAATGCTGAGAAAATAACTCCAATTGGGTTGCTATTAGCTAGTAATGCAATTGGAATTCCATCAAATCCAGCTGTTAAAACTACGTTTTCTAACGAATATTGATTTCCTAAATTATAAACACTTGGAGCTAAAATGAATAAAGCGCCACCAATTCCTGCAAAAAACCCTGAAATTACCATTGAAAAGACAATCATTTTCTTTTCATTTACACCTGCATATTTTGCGGCATCACGGTTTAAACCAACACTTTTTATTTCTCTTCCAAATACAGTTTTATTAATGATAAAATAAGCTAATAATGCAAATAAAATTGCCAAAATTATTCCAAAATCAACTCCAGATCTAGGAAATATTTTATCTAAAAAGAAAAATGGAGTTCTTGCGCTTGTAACTTTAATTGTTCTATTAGTAGCGGCGTCAACTAAATATTTTTTTAAAGGTCTCCCTAGTAATCCATTTACTAAAAACAAACCAATATAGTTAAACATTATTCCAGTAATAACTACATTAACTTTAAAAAAAGCTTGAAATAATCCAGGAAACATTCCCCAAAGCGCTCCTGCTAATCCACCTGCTAAAACAGCCGCTGGCCATTGTAGTGGTCCTAGTTTTGTACCAAGTACACCTACAATTAATGCTACAAATAACCCTAAAGTATATTGTCCAGAAGCTCCTATATTAAAGACACCCGCTTTAAAAGCGAAGGCAACCGCAAGGCCAGTAAAAATAAGCGGAGTTGCTCTATATAAAATTTGACCAATTCCTACCCAACCATTAATAGGATTATTAAAAGGTCCTCTTAAAAGCCTTAATACTCCAATATGAGCTTTTGCAGGGTTACTAATAATTATAATGATAATACCAATAATTATCCCTATTGAAATCGCAATTAAAGTATTTGTTATCGATTTAAAACTGGGTGACTTTAAAAAATGTTTTAATTTAATTTTTAAATTATTATTTTCCATTTTTACCCCCATTTAAATTTAAGACTACTTCTTTTTCTTTATTATTAAAGTCAACTTTTTCTATTTCATCTCTTTTAACGCCAGCCATATAATAACCAGCTTCTTCAACAGTTATATCTTTTGTTAAAACGTTTTTAACTATCTCACCTTCATAAATTATTAACATTCTATCGCTAATAGAAAATACTTCGTCTAAATCAAGTGAGATCAGTAAAATTCCTTTACCATTTGCTCTTTCTTCTAATAGTTTTTTATGAACAAATTCGATTGCACCAACATCAAGACCTCTAACAGTTTGTACAGCTAATAAAAAGTCAGAGTTTTTATCAATTTCTCTAGCAATAATAGCTTTTTGTTGATTATCTGCAATGAACAAGGGCCATTCGGGATGCTTTCTGATAGATAAATAGGCAATGCA
>CAZYSQ010000023.1:0-18320 GCA_964649865.1 uncultured Acholeplasmataceae bacterium | reverse complement strand
TGGAAAAATTAGACAACACGAAGCATTAGCTTGGATGGAAGGAATTAATAAGTGGGCTCTTAATAACGGAGAGGTTATTAAAGTTAATTTAGCCTCAAAGTTATTAACCTTAATTTTAAATAAATATGGACTACTTGATAGTGACAACTTAGGAATTATGTATGAGGCAGATCGTCCAGGTTGGAATGATGCTTTAAATGGACTACCGGGAATATTTGGTTCTGGCATTGGGGAAATGATTGAATTATTAAGACTAACTAGATATTTCGATCAAGCAATCAATAAATATGACCAAAAAGAAATCGAAGTATTAAAACCACTAGTTAAACTAATGGGTGATCTATTAAAAGCTAATGGTCATTATAAAGAGAGAATTGAAGCGGTTGAATATTACCGCGCTAATATCTTTAACTTAGAACTTGCTACAGTTAAATTAACCGATGTTAAAAAAGTAATAAAAGAAGTACTTACTCAACTAGAAAAAGCATTTAAAAATGTTCAAGAAATCAAAGATATTATTCCAACATATCTAACTTATGAAGTTGTTGATTATCTAGATAGTGCTAAAAAGTCTCATTTAGATGCAAAATTAATTATTCCTACCAAGTTTAAAAGAAGTGAAGTTGCACCATTTCTAGAAGCTCCAGCCCGAGCAATGAAAGTGGTTAATAAAAATGAAGCTAAGAAAATATATGAACTAGTTAAACACTCAGACATCTATGATTCAAAATTAAAGATGTACAAGACTAGTGGTGATTTATCACACCACTCACATGACTTAGGAAGAATTAGAATGTTTACTAAAGGATGGTTAGAGCGAGAAAGTAATTTCTTGCATATGAATTATAAATATTTATTTGGTCTAATTAAAGCGGGATTATATGATGAGTATTACAATGAAATATTTGATAATTATACATGTTTTATGGATATGGATCGTTATGGTAGAAGTGTATTAGAAAACTCAAGTTTTGTTGCAACTTCAAATAATCCAGATCCAAAAAATCATGGACGCGGGTTTGTTTCAAGACTATCAGGTTCTACAGCTGAACTACTAAGTATGTATACATATATGTTTTTAGGAAGAGAGCCATTTAAGTATGACAGTGAGCTAAAATTGACATTTAAACCAATTATTCACTACTCATTCTTTAAAGATAACAAAGTAAGCTTTAGATTTTATAACACAATAATTAATTATATCAATGGCACTGGCAAATCTCTTTATGAAGATGAACCAAACTTGATAGAAGTAATCGATGGCGATAATAAAATTGCCATCAATAGTAATTATTTAGCCAGTTTATGGGCAAAACGCATCAGAAGTGGCGATGCGTTAGTAATAAATGTTTATTTTCAAAAGTCATAGAAAGAAAGGGAGGATTTTATGAAAAGAATATTTAGCTTTATGGCACTGCTATTATTAGCAGTCGTATTAGTGGCGTGCGGACCGACAAAACCGGGCGACGAAACTAAAGATTTAGTTATTACATTTACAGGTGTAGAAAACAAAGAAGTTGAAGCGGGTGCAGTATTTAACGTTCTTGCTGGCGTTAAAGCTACTGGCAATAATGAAGTTGACTACACAGATAAGATTAAAGTAGGAACTGCAAACGGGACAATTACGAATGGAGTATTAAAAACTGATCAACCTGGTGCTTATGTAATTAAGTATAGCGTTAGTTTAGACGATTCAGAATACTATAATGAGATCTTAAGAACAGTTACAGTTAAAGCTCCAGAAAAACCAGCTGGAGAAATGATTGCTAACCCTAACTTTGCTGAAGGCATGTTATATTGGGATACATACTTAGGTGCAGGAGCAGCAACATTTACTCAAGACGGGGAAAATGGTGTGAAAATTGAAGTTACAGCTGTTGGTGATGTATGGGAACCACGATTAACTCAAATGGAAGTTCCATTTGAAAAAGACAAAGCATATAAAATCTCATTTGAAGCTAAAGCACTAGAAGCTAAAACAATTAACTTACAAGTTGGTGAAATTTTACCAAGCGCTCCATACTTTACTGATTTTAAAGAAGGACAAACTGTTCACCGTATAATCGGAACTGAATGGCAAACGTATGAGTTTGAATTCATGATGAATCAAGATAACCAACGCGGTGGAGTATTATTTGAATTTGGGAAAATAGGAGAAGATGATACACTTACAACATTATGGTTAAGAAAAGTAAAAGCTGAAGAAACAACCTTATCTGCTGATGAAACACCCCCAGTGATCACAACTAAAGATATGACGTTACTAGTCGGTATAGAATTTGAGCCAACAATGTTAATTTCTAGCATTAGAGATGAAAGAGATGGTGTGATCGATAAATCGACCGCTACTTATGTAATTAAACAAGATGAAACAGTTGTTGAGACAATTGATAATACAGTTGAAGGTGAATATACAATTGAATTTACTGTTAAAGACAAAGCTGGAAATGAAGCAACAGCATCAGCAACCGTTACATTTACAAGCATGGTCTTTAAACTTGGCAATAAAATAAAAAATGGTGATTTCGCTGAAAACAATGACGATTGGGGCAATTGGATAGCTGATTGGAACTCAACTGCTGCCACTTTTGAAAATGTAGATGGAGCAATGAAGATAGACGTTACTAATGTTGGTGAGGCTGACTGGAACGTTCAAGTTTTCCAAACTGGTTTTGATGCTCTTGTTGGAAAAACATATAAAGTTTCATTTGATATGAAAGCATCAATTGCTAGAACAATTGGTTTTGAAGTAGTTGATGGAATAAACTCAGAAAGTCCAGTTCCAATTTTAGCAAAGAAAGTTATTGACGTTACGACTGAAGTTCAAACGTTTTCGTATCTTTACACAGTTACAGAAGCACCTGAACTTAGCAAAATAATCTTTATGCTTGCAGGTGGAGAACCAGCACATTACATTCTTGATAACGTTGAAATTGTAGAAGCCGACTTACCTGAGTATTTAGTTAACCCTGAACTAGAAGAACTATTAAGCTGGCGCGCATTTACTAATGATTGGGAAGGTTCAGTCGCTGATTTAAAAGTTGTTGATGAAGAATATGTGTTAACTATTTCTAAATACGTTAACCCTGGTGAAGCTTGGAGACTACAATTTGTTCAAGACAAATTTGCTGTCACACAAAATATTGCATTTGATAATCAAGGCATTATTACACTAGAAGCTGATACAGAATATACATTTACATTCTATGCATATGCTTCAAAAGCAATTACACTTTCACCAATCATTTCAACTGGACCAGATAGTTGGATTAACTTGATTGCCGAAGCACATAGAGCTGTTGATATTACAACTGAAAAAGCTAAATATGAAATAACATTTACAACACCAGAAGATCATAGTGGTGATGTGATTGTTAAATTTGAATTTGGTTCACAATTTGAAGCAATTGGAGAAGGAGATCCAGCTGGAAAAGTAGTTTTTGCAGACTTATCATTAAAACAAGCTGAAGGTGAAAACGTATTAATTGAAGGTGAAGCTAAACATTACACTAAAGGTTATACTTTTGAAAATGCAAGTGGTGAAGTTTATGGAGCAATGAAGTTTACTGAAGAAGGTTTAGAAATAACAACCACAGGAATTGGAGGAGAGCCTTATGTTCCACATGTTTTCCAAGACAAAATTAATTTAGATGCTGGTAAATATAACTTTAAAGTTGTTATTAAATCAAGCGTTGCTAGAACCATTAGATTAAATTTAGTTCTTCCTGAAGACAGTTATAATTCAATACTTCCAGACGAGAAAATTGATTTAGTTGTAACAACTGAACAAATAGGAGAATATTTAGTGGCTGCTGTTTCATTTGAGTTAGCAGAACCAGTTAACAATGTTAAGTTAGAAATTGATTTTGGTGCAGTTGCTGAAGGAGATGTCCACGGCGTATTTGTTATTAAGGAAATTCAACTTTACCGTAAATTTGAATAAGACGAATTGAGGTAAGATAAAATGAAAAAAATATTTGCAATAGTTATGGCACTACTGCTAGGATTTTTCCTAGCAGCATGTGGTCAAGTAAAACCACCTAATGGCGATAATAAGCCAAAAACTGTTTATCTGCAATACGCAGATTGGAATCGAACCGAAGAAAACTTAGCTTTACTTGAAGCATTCGGCAAAAAGTATCCACACATTAAAGTCACTTGGACCGAAATTGGTGGACACGGTAATGAATTTACAGGAAACTTAATCGCGGCAGCTCAACAAGATGCACTGCCTGACGTATTTGCTATCGATAACGTTCCAACTGTAATTGCTAACGGTTTAACTCTTGACGTTTCTAAGTATTGGAATGCTGATGAAGATGCTAAACTAGTTTATAAAAATATCGCTAACACGGCGGTATATGGTGGTAAGAGATACGCAATTCCATCGTTTCAATTTTTAAAAGGTGTTTTTGTTAACTTAACGATGTTTGAAAATTTAAACCTTGCAACGGTTGAAGGAAAATATCGTATCGATGAAAGTGGTTATCCAGTTAAAGATTGGACTCATATGGAAATGGTAGAACTTGCTAAAACAGTTACAAGTTATACACTTGATAACAAAGCAACATTTAGAATCGGTCTTGGTACTTGGTTTGGCGGTTTAGATTTCCAACAACTATGGCCAATGATGAATCAAACTGGTCTTGGCTATGATACATTTGATGGCACCAAATTTGATTTTAATAATGAACATTGGATCGAAGCCATGAAAGTTTCAGTTGATTTATTAAATACTACTAAATATCCAGGAGTTACTTCGAATTTACCAGAAGAAGCAGCTGACATGGCAGCTGAAATTGGTTGGGCACTAGCAACTGGTTATCAAGCAATGGGTATTGATGGCTCATGGAACTTCCAAGCTGTTAATGAAGCAAAAGAAAACGGTCATCAACTAGGATTTTGGCCTTATCCAGCGGGATCTAAATCTCAAAATCCACCAACGATTCTAGACTATACAGTTGTTAGTTCACAAACGAGATATCCAGAAGAGGCATACTTACTAGCTAAATGGATGTCATATGGAAAAGATGGTTGGAATACAAGAATGGATATTTATGAAAAAAGTAGAGAAGAACAAATTAAAGACGCACTTTCAATCACTCACCTTGACCGTTGGCCAATTGCTGATTATGACGGTATTTGGGAAAGAATTAAAGCTTTAATGGTCGATGATAAGGGCGAAGAGTATATTCCAGGACTAAGAGATTCACTTGATAATATTCATAACGGAATGCCAGACCTTGATAAATGGTTAGCAGGTTATAAAGACTTCTGGGGTTGGGTTGCTAATGAGGAAAACCAATACAGATTGGCAAATTTAATAGACCAAGGACCTGATGCTGTTCCACAATTTGCAGTAGAATGGAATAAAAAAATTAATGAATTATATTCAGCAGGAGTTGAATTTGGTGATTTAGAACCACCTGCAGATCCTGAAACTACACCATAATATAATATGAACATGGCCAAGGGGACTTAAGAGTCCTCTTGGTACTATGTTAGTGGGAGGAATTATGCAAAAGATTAAAGATAGTCAAATCTATTTGTCAGTTGCAAACTTTTTCAAAAAAATTAGAGAAACACTACAATCTATCGGATGGAAAAAGATAGTTATTAGTTTAATAATTATTATTTTTATCGTTGTTATTATCTCTTCATTTTTTCAAAAGACTGCAATTAACGCTTATGTAAAAACAGATGAACTATCTTATCAATATGAAACATCAGATTTAGAAAATAGTTACACTAACTATTTATTAAAATATGGAGCAATTAAATCTAATGTTGAACAATCAATTATTCCTAGTAACATAGTAGGATCTCATGTTTTAGCTCAAGATGAAGGTTATCAAGCACACTTTGAAAGCTACGCTAACTATCGTAGTAGCACCCCAGTACTGAATTTGTTTGAACGTAAAAACGATCGTGTAACAATAAATGTTGATATTGAAAAAGCGGGACTTTATTATATTGAAATTGATTATTTAGATTTAAATAAACAAATTAATGATAATCAAATCTCACTATTAATTAATGATAAAAGTCCGTTTTTTGAAGCTCAAACATTAAAACTACCTTCAAAATATTATTTTGAACGAACTGATTTTTTAAAAGATCGATATGAAAACGAAATCCAACCATCAAGTTTAAAACGAGATGAGTGGCAAACAACACCATTAAAGGATTATGATGGCCTCCACCCAGGCTTTTTTGGTTTTTACCTGAAGCCTGGGGACCAAATTTCGTTAACTCATAATGCTGGTAAATATCTAATTGGACAAATTAGTTTTATTAAACAAGAAAAACTAATTACCTACGAACAATACTTATCTAAGTATACTGACAATTATCCGACTGCATACATTTCAAAATCAGCACGAGAAATTGAATCAAGAACAAGTGCATCAATTAGATTAAGGGCTGAAAGAGATCCATCAAGTAAGTATTATGATAATCAGTTTTTAATATTAAATACGATTTCTGGTGATTCGTGGATTAACGGCGGTGAAGCAGTTAGTTATGAAATTGAAACAAAAGAAGCAGGATTTTATAAACTAGCATTTAAATACCGCCAAGCTGAATTAACTGATATGTCAACTTTTAGAAAAGTTTATGTTAATGGTGAAGTACCATATCAAGATTTAGAAGTAGTAAGTTTTCCATTTACAAACACATTTGTCAACAGAGTTATAAAAAATGAGGCTGGAGAAGACTTATATGTTTACTTAAATGAAGGTAGTAATATTATTACTTTAGAAGTAGTAAACTACCCATATCGTAATTTAATTGAGTCAATTAAGTTAACGATGAGAGAAATACAAGACTTAGCTTTAGCTATTAAAAAATATACATCTGGTGGAACAGATCGTTATCGTGATTGGGATATTGAAATGTATTTTCCAGATGCTAAAGATCAATTACTTGGATGGGCTGATCGAATTACTTTAATGTATGAACAACTATTAGCAGTCGGTATGAAATCAGCACCAACTGAAATTGCTAACTTAAAAGTTGCAGCAACAAGATTAAGACGATTAGCAAAAGATATTAATAAACTACCATCAAGGATGGTTCAATTTTCAGATGGAGATTCTTCAGTAAATCAAGTCTTAGGTGATTTAATGCAACGAATGATGCGAGGAAACTTAGAATTAGAACAAACAATTATCTTTAATGAAAAGAGCCTTAAAAAGCCATTTGCTAATATATTTGTTAGTTCATGGGAAGGATTAAAAAGGTTAGTGTTATCATACTTTAATAATCCTTATCAAGTATCATCAAAACGTAAAAATGAGATGATGGTTTGGGTAAATCATCCACGTCAATATATTGAAATTATGCAAATGTTAATTGACTCACAATTTGAAAGTGATTTAAAAATTACACTATCGCAAATGCCAGATGAAAATAGATTAATTTTAGCCAACACAACCGGTCAATCACCAGATGTAGCGATTGGAGTTAACCACTGGCTACCTTATGAGTTTGCGATAAGAGATGCGAGTCTAGACTTAAGACAATTTGAAGGTTTTGAAGAAATAGTCGAAACGATGAACAAAGGAGCATTTATTCCAATGGTTTTTGAAGACGGGGTTTATGGCCTACCTGAAACTCAAAACTTTTGGGTAACATATTACAGAACTGATATTTTAGAATCAATTGGAATTACTGATATCCCACAAACGTGGGATGAAGTAATCTCAATTTTACCACTCTTACAAAGTTACGGAATGAATTACTTTGTACCATTAGCCCAATATGAAGGATTAAAACCATTTGTAGCGACCTTACCTTTTATATATCAATTTGAAGGTGATTTATATACTGCAAACGGTATGAATACCGCCATCAACTCTGAAGAGTCAATTAAAGGAATTAAATTAATGAGTGATTTATTTACTTTATATAACTTACCACAACGGGTTGGTTCGTTTTATAATGATTTTAGATATGGATTATTACCAATTGGAATAGCTGATTTATCAGTTTATTTACTTTTATCAAATGCCGCGGTTGAATTAGATGGCCTTTGGCATATGGATTTATATCCAGGACAACCGAATGCTGAAAATGAAATTTTAAGATATGCACCAATTGGTGGTCAAACTTCAATGATTTTATCGAATACTAAATATCCTGAAGAATCATTTAAGTTTTTAAAATGGTGGATGAGCACTCCAGTTCAAACTGAGTTTCAATTTAGATTAGAAACAACATACGGAAAACAATATTTTTGGAATAGTGCCAATAATGAAGCATTTATGGCTTCAAGTATTCCATCAGAGTTTAAAGATGTCATTTTTAATCAATGGAAATATGGAATTGAAGCCGCCAGAATTCCAGGAACTTATATGGTTGAACGTAGTATTAGTAATGCTTGGAGTCAGATCGTATTTAACGGTAGTAATCCAAGATTAGCACTCGATGAAGCGGTTAGAGTTTCTAACCGTGAAATTAGATATAAGATGACTGAATTTGGCTATGTTAAAGATGGTCAAGTAGTTAAAGAATATATCGTTCCATCAATTTATAATATTGATCAGTGGCTTAAGGAGGTAGGAAGATGAAAAAGATGAATCATCCGGCCTGGTTTTTAACTCCTTATTGGGTCTTGTTTACAATATTTATTGTCATTCCAACTGTGCTTGCAATTGGTTTATCGTTTACCTATTTTAATACGATTCAATCGCCGCAAGTTATTGGGGTAAGAAACTATATCGAACTAATAACAATGGATACTGTATTTATGCAAAACGTTTTACCAAATACTTTACAGTTTGCATTAGTTGTAGGTTTATTTGGTTATGTTTTAGCATTTTTACTTGCTTGGCTATTAGCTCAAATACCTAAAGTTCCACGTACTATTTTAGCAATCATCTTTTACTCACCATCACTTACGATGGGAGTAGCACTCGCATCGATGTGGCGCATTATCTTTAGTGGTGATGCTAATGGTTATTTAAACAGCCTACTTTTAAATGCGGGAATTATTTTAGAACCGATTCAATGGCTACAATCACCAGAATACTTAATGCAAATTATGATAGTTGTTTCACTTTGGTCAAGTATGGGTGTTGGATTTTTAGCGATGTTATCGGGTATTTTAAATATTGATCAAACTTTATACGAAGCTGCCTATGTAGACGGAATTCGTAATAAAGGTCAAGAAATTATTCATATTATTATTCCACAAATGAAGCCACAAATGCTTTTTGGAGCAATTATGGCAGTGGTTGGAACATTTAGTTCTGGTACCATTGGGGTTGCCCTTTCTGGGTCAAACCCAACACCACAAAACGCTGGGCAGTTAATCGTTAACCATATTGATGACTTTGGTTTTGGTCGTTATTTAATGGGGTATGCAGCTGCAATTAGTGTGACTTTACTTTTAATGGTTTATGCAATTAGTAAAGTAACTCAAAAGTTACTCGCGACAAAGGATGATTAATAATGGCAAGTTTTTTTGGAACAAAAATTAATCCAAGACGTTTCCACAAGAGTCAAATTAAGTTTTATTTAATCTTGATTCCTTTGGCCGTATTAATGTTACTGCCGATTTTGTTTATTTTTAACCATGCCTTTAAGCCACAAAGTGAATTATTTGCTTTCCCGCCGCGGTTTTTTGTCCGGCAACCAACCCTTGATAACTTTAGAGAACTAGGAAGAGTTGCGGCTCAAGGATCAATTCCTTTATCTAGATATATTGTTAATACTTTAATTATTACAGTTATTGGAGTTGTCTCAACAATTACAATTTCTGCATTAGCAGCATATGGACTATCAAAATTAAAGTTTAGAGGCAAGAAATTATTATTTGAAATTAATACGATTGCTTTAATGTTTGTCTCAAGTGCAGTTGCAATTACTAGATACCTAGTAATATCTAAACTAGGGCTAGTAGATAATTTCTTAGTTCATATTATTCCAAACTTGGCAATGCCAGTTAGTGTGTTTTTATTCAAACAATTTATGGATCAAACTCCAGATGAGTTAATTGATGCTGCCAAAATTGATGGTGCATCAGAAATGCAAGTTTTATATCATATTGTTCGTCCAATTATTAAACCAGCGATTGCAACTGTAGCGATTATGTCGTTTTTAACTTACTGGTCTGATAGTGGAACAAGTTTTACATATATTAATAATGAAGCTAATCGTTCATTTGCCTTTTTCTTAACCTCAATTAGTTCACAAGCCAACGTAGTTGCAGGTCAAGGAATGGCAGCAGCAAGCAGTTTAATCTTATTCTTGCCAGCACTGATATTCTTTATATTCAGTCAAGCACAAGTAATGGATACGATGGCTCACGCAGGTATCAAATAATGAAAAAGATTTGGATTGTAGTTATAACTGTTTTCTTGTTGGTGCTTGTGCCAACAACTAAAGTAGAAGCCAACGGTATTACATACTCAACATACACTTACTCACAAAATCAAAGAAGAATTGTAGCAACTCAAGATGCATATTTGCCAATATCAATGACTTCTAAATTAGGAGAATTATCACTTAATGCTCCCGAAGATATTTATATTGATAAAGAAGATAATATTTATATTTCTGATACCGGAAATAAACGAGTCATTCGTTATGATTTACAAAATGATAAAACATTTATAATTGGTGAGGGAATATTATCTAATCCAAAAGGAGTTCATGTTGGATTAGATGGCAATTTATATGTTGCTGATTATGGACTACGCCAAGGACTAAAGTTTAGTCATAACGCTGATATAGATGAATATGAGTTAGTTCAAAAATATGAAAAACCAGTTAACTCTCCATATTTTTCAGAAGAAGATCCATTTAACCCAACAAAAATAATTACCGATAATGGTGGCAATGTTTACTTAGTATTATCTGGTAATATTAATGGATTAGCTGAGTTTAAAAATGACGGTGAGTTTTTTGGCTTTTTCGGAGGAAATCGTCTTCCAAATACTTTTGATAATATTATTCGCTCCGTTTTATTTGATCAAGAAACGAGAAGAAGATGGTTTAAAATGATACCACCTCCAGTTCATAATGTTGGACTTGATAATAACGGACTTGTCATTACGGTTACTAAAGGTCAAAGAGGATATTTAAAACTAAATATTGCGAATTTAGTATACTCAAGATCATCATGGGGTAATGATAACTTAGAAGATGTTGCAGTTGGGCCATATAATACGATTTTTACAATCGGCCAAGATGGTCGCATTTATGAATATACTGATGAAGGACAACTGCTATTTATGTTTAGTGGTCAAAATACAACTAAACAAAAAGGACTATTTAATAGTCCAAGTGGAATTGCAGTTGATTCGAAAAACAATATTTATGCAATCGACATTAAAGATTCAACACTCCAAATTTTCTCACCTACAATTTTTGCTGATTTAGTTCATGCATCAATCGATTATTATCAACAAGGATTATACTCTGAATCAAAAGGTCCATGGGAAGAAGTTTTACGAATGAATGTCTTATTTGATGTTGCTAATAAGGGATTAGGTGACGCTTATTATGCAGAAGGTGATTACCGAAAAGCAATGCATTATTATGAATTAAGCCGTGATGTTTCTGGTTATAGTAATGCGTTTTGGGAAGTTAGAAACGAAGTTTTATTAAAAAGTGCTCAGTGGATAGTCTATGTTTTAATTGGGATTATTTTGTTTGCGATCGTAAATGCATTTTTAAAGATTACCAAATACGCCAAAATACCTTTTACAAGAGCTAATCAAGAATTAGCTAATTTAAGGGTGTATCGTGAAGTAAAACACAACTTCTACATTCTAAAAAATCCAGCTGATGGATATTATGGCATTAAAAGAGAGAAAAAATCTTCAAATATTACTTCATTTATAATGTTACTGGTATTTTTTGCAAGTTATTTAGTTTATATTTATCTAACTAAATTTACATTTAATAATCGGTTAGTATCAGAAATTAGTTTATTTCAAGAAATATTAAAAGTATTTATTCCAGTTGGATTATGGGTTGTAAGTAACTATTTAGTTTCTTCAATTCGTGAAGGAGAAGGAAAACTATCTAATGTTTTCCAAGGAACAGTCGCAGCCCTTTTACCAATGACAATTACATTCCCGATACTAACTATCTTAAGCCAAATATTAACTCTTAATGAAGGGTTTGTCTTTACAACAGTTTTATATATCGGTCTTGGAGTAACAGCCTTATATTTAGTGTTAATGGTTAAAGAAATTCATTTTTATGATGTTAAGCCAACAATTGGTAACATCTTAATTTCTATATTTACAGCAGTAATGATGTTATTAATGATCTTAATTGTTTATATTTTACTTAACGAAGTTATTACGGTCATACTTGATATTATCAAGGAGGTGAGTAGTCGTGGATAAGTTTTTCAAATATATTATTTCATTAATATTAATTAGTGTACTTACTTTTGTGATAGTTAAAGCAAACGAAGGTGAAGTTGGAATTGATTATGATAACATTATCCAAAACTTTGGTTATATTGAAACGAAACTTTTAGAAAGTTCTCGTTACACTCAACCAGAAGATGTTTCTCAAGAACGGTTAAACTACTACCATGATAACATGATGTTTAGACCAACAGAAGAGTTTTTAAATAAGTACAATTTTTTAAGTTATCCAGAGTTAGAAGATGAGTTTTTAAAAGTGTATTTTGAAAAAGATTCTTTTAGTGTAATCGTATATGATAAAAAGGCTGATTACTATTACAGTTCACGCCCGGTCTATCAGGGTTATAATGGAAAGTTAGAAGGAAACGTTAAAAACCGTGCCTTAATTAATTCAGGGATTTGGATTGATTATGCCTTAACTGATAAACCATCTCAAGTTAACATTGAAACTGCCAGTTTATATAACTTAGCAAAAGTATCCTTTGTTCCTGGTGAACAAGAACCAAATAATCCATTTACTCTTGCTCCTGACTCATATAACCGGAATTTAGTTAATGTTGATGTAAATAGAATTGATGGTAATATTAATGCTACAGTTGATGTTAAAGCACTTAATTTTAAGTTTGATGTTGAAGTAAAACTATCAAACGGAGCTTTATCACTGCGAGTAATTCAAGAATCAATTGAAGAAGACACAACTGAGTTTACAGTTTTATCGATTAGCTTACTCCCATATATGGGAGCAACAAGAGAAAATTATTTCCCATCACATTTTATAATTCCAGATGGAGTTGGGGCGTTAATGCGACATAACGATCCAAATGGTAGTAGTTTTGAAGGACGTTTTTATGGGGATGATTTAGGTTATACTAATCGTTTTAATAACCATTTAAGTGTTCCAATGTTCGGTTTAATTCATGAAACTAGTAAATACGGTATGTATGCTCACGTTACTAAAGGAGCCGAACAGTCAATTTTAAGAGCTAACAATTACGGAACTGCAAATAATTATAACCGCATCTATTCTAAATTCCAATTTAGAGAAATGCACCGTAGAATAATTGATAGAAGCGGAAATGGTCGTGACTTTGTAACTAACCACCGAACTTCAACAGATTATGAAATAATGTTTAATTTCTTAAAAGAAGATGCTAATTATGTTGGAATAGCAAATCATTATAAAAACTATTTACTTGAAAATGATGGTTTGAGAAAAGTAGAAATGCCAGAAGATATCTCATTATTTACGACGTATTTAATGGGCGATTTAGAACCAACTTTATTTTCTAGTCGTAGGGTTTCAATGACTTCAAGTGATGAAGCCCATAAAATGTATCAAGAATTAAAACAAAACGGTGTTAAGCACCAACAAGTTGGACTACTTGGATTTTCATCTGAAGGTATATCAAGCGGGTTAACTAAGATGAACCTAGCTGGCGGAGCAAGAAAGTATCAAGATTTATTTTCAGAAGTTCACAGTGACGATGGTCAAGTATACTTATATCAAAATTATGTTGATCCAATTGGCTCATCATCACGAATTAATGAAATTCGTGATATCGCAAAGAGTGTATCAAAATTATTGATGAAACATCGTGTTTCAAGAGACACAATTAACTTTAGTTATAAACGCTACTTACAACCAGAAGATACTTATTATAAAGCAAGAAATGATCAAAAATATTTAGATAAGTATGACTTAGGAATTGTGATGCCATCACTAGGATCAACCTTATATTCTACATATGATAAAGGTATTCAAGACCGCGAAGAATCAATGGCTTACTACATCCAAGCGGCTGAGTTAAACGATCACTTAATTTTAAACCAAGCTAATAGCTACTTGTGGAAGTATATGAGTGGATATGGGGCAATGCCAATTGCCAATAGCCAATACATCTACTATACAGATTTAGTACCATTAGTTCCAATCATATTACAAGGGGTAATGCCTAAATATAGCCCTTATCTAAACTTTAATGCGTTAGGAAAAGATCGTTTGTTACAAATGGTAGACTTTAACTTATATCCGCAATATCTATTAACTCATGAATTAACGTTTAAGATGAGAAACACTAACTCATCACATTACTATTCAACATATTATCAAGATTATAAAGATGAAATAGTTGAAAACTATACATGGTTAAATAACGCACTAAGACATGTTATTAATGCTGATTTAGTTAGCCGTGAAATTTTAGAAGTTGGTGTAGTTAAAAATACTTATTCAAACGGAGTAGTTATTATCGTTAACTACACAACAAATCCTAAAACTATTGATTCTAGAGTCGTTAAACCATTAGAATACGAGGTGATTTTATGATAAGAGATAATCGCGTAAAATTACTACCAATTATTCTAAATGTTATTTTAGTTGGTGTTGTTGCCTACCTGGCAACAATGAGTTACTTAAAGATTGATTATGAGGCTGGAATTACTTACTTTACTTTAATATTTGGCTATTTTTTAAGATTTGGTTTACTAGGTATATATGTTGTAATATTTATCTTAATCAACGTTTTAAGAAAGAAAAACTCATCAGTTTTAAACTTGCTTTACTTTATAGGATTAATCGTATTGTTTTTATATGCATGGTCAAGATTAAATAACAAAGAATATTTAGCTTTCTTTGAATTAGTTATTCCTCCAGTGTTATTTTACATTAATATAAAAGAAGTGAAATCATGGTGGTATGAGTCTAAAGTAGCTAATATGATTGATAAGTTCAAAGGATTATTTAAAGGCGTCAAGATGACCAAGAAAACAAGAGAATATGTAATGGGTCTATCTTTTATTAGTCTATGGTTAATTGGACTTGTTGTCTTTATGTTATATCCGATTGGATATTCATTTTACTTAACATTTACTGAGTCTTATTATCACGCATCATCGGGTATTACTAGTACTTGGGTTGGATTTAAAAACTATGTTGATATTGTTAGAAACCAAACACTGTTTCCAATGTACACAAGTTACTTTATTAGAATGCTAATCGCAGTTCCTTTAATTGTTGTGTTTTCATTAATTATTGCAATGTTGATTAACCAACCTATAAGAGGAAAAGGAATTTGGAGAACAATCTTTTTCTTACCAGTTATTATCTCATCAGGTCCAATTTTATCAGAATTGACTGCTCAAGGAGCAACCGGGCTACCTTCAATTGCAGAAAGTGGAGCACTAGAATTTATTCAAACGAATCTCGGGAGTTGGTTAGCTAACCCGATTGAGAGTTTACTAAGTAGTTTATTGTTAGTTTTATGGTATGCCGGTGTTCCAATTCTTATCTTCTTAGCTGGACTTCAAAGAACTGATTCATCAATTTATGAAGCGGCTTCTATTGATGGTGCTGGACCATGGGAAAGATTTTGGAAGATCACACTACCATCAATTAAACCACTAATATCGATTGTAATTGTGTTTGTAGTTGTAACAATGAGCTTACAATCTACTGAAGGATCAATTGTCTTAGAGGCTAGATATATTATGCCACTAGATAAAACAGTTGCTGATACAGGCGCATTAGCAGGTTATGGTGCAGCAGCTGCACTAAGTTGGTTTTATTTTGTATTAATGGTTATATTAATGGGACTTTATATTGGAGTAATATCAATTAGAAGAAAGGAGCCAAAAGATGACAACCGAAAATATTTCACAACCAAGCCAAGACAAGATGCTAAATAATCAAGTAGAAGTTGAGTCTAATGGTGTGGTAGACGCTAAAAGATTGAAAAAAATTAAGCGTCAAAATTTAATCAATAAAGTTAAACGCATCTTTATTGGGATGAATTTTTCGGATGGTCTTTTCTTTAAAATTGCAATACTTATATTATTAGTAAGTTTTTCATACGTTTATTTATATCCAGTATTATTTATGGGGGTAAACAGTGTTAAGAGTGTATCAGACTTAATTGATCCAGGTGTGCGCTGGATTCCAACTGAGTTTGAATTTACAAACTATCAAAGAGCTTGGCATGTTATTGGCATGCCAGGAGCAATCTTTGACTCCACTTGGCACGTATTAAAACTAGCAATATTTTCAACAATAACATCAGCATTAGTTGGATATGGATTTGCGACATTTAGAATTCCTGGTAAAAGAATTTTAATGGGATTAATGTTAGTAAGTTTTATTCTCCCACCACAAGTACTAATGGTATCATTAATGGGAATATATCGAAGATTAGGTTTACTTGGAAATGAGTTTTCACTCTTGTTACCGGCCATCTTTGGGCAAGGAATAAATCAATCGGTGTTTATCTTAATTTTCTATCAATTTTTCAAAACATTTCCAAAAGTATTATCAGAATCAGCAGAAATTGATGGAGCAAACCAATTACAAATATTTTATAAAATCGCCTTACCATCGGCTGTCCCATCAATCATTATTGTGTTTTTGTTTGCGTTTGTTTGGTATTGGAATGAAACGTTTGTAACCGCACTTTACACAAACGCAACTCCAACAATACCACTAAGAATTCAACAATTCCAGGCAACTTATGAATCACTTTACCCACCAGGGACACCAGGTAATGAATTAAACGAAGCGATTAAACTAGCGGGACATTTATTAGGTATTTTACCTTTATTAATTTTATACTTTGTTATGCAAAGACACTTTACTGAATCAATTGATCGCACCGGAATTGCGGGCGAGTAGTCAATTGGTTTATAATTGCATTATAACTAGGAGGATTGATGCAATATGAAAAAAATAATGTTAACAATATTAATGCTAGTTGCAACAGCATTTTTAATAGCGTGTAAACCAGGTGATGATAAAAAAACTGATTATACATTAACGCCAGCTCAAGGCTGTAAAGTTCCATATTTAGATGGGGGCTGGGTTTGTACATGGGTTGATGAATTTGAACTAGACCAAGTCGATCCATTTAAATGGAATTACGAGGTTAATGACGGTGGTGGTGGTAATAATGAACTACAATACTACACTAGAGAAAATACAAAAGTTGAAGATGGTATTTTAACAATAACTGCAAAAAAAGAATCGTATTTAAGTAGAGAATATACCTCAAGTAGAATTACTACCCATCGTAAAGGGGATTTTAAATATGGTCTATTTCAAATTAGAGCTAAAAATCCCGTCGGCCGTGGTACATGGCCAGCAATTTGGATGATGCCAACGACAAGCCGTTATGGTGGTTGGCCAAGAAGTGGTGAAATTGATATTATGGAATATGTTGGATATGATCCATCAAGAATTCACTCGACAATTCACACCCAACGATTTAATCATAAAATTGGTACTCAAGTAGGCGGCAGCAAAGTAATTAGTTCTAATGATCAATTTTTAGTTTATGAACTATTATGGGAACCAGGTAAAATGTTTTGGTATGTTGAAGGTGAAGAAATATTTAAAGTCGAATATGATCCATTTACATTTGATAATATTACATATCATGAAGCTCATCCGTTTGATCAAGAGTTTTTCTTAATCCTAAACCTAGCAATTGGGGGCGATTGGGGCGGTGCCCAAGGTGTTGACGATTCAATCTTTCCTACTGAATTTCAAATTGATTATGTAAGATACTATCAAAGAGATTATGAAATGTTAGATAAAAATGCCCCAAGCGCAGTTGACTATATTTTTAAATCGAGACTAGAAAATACATTCCACTGGGAAAAAGCGGAAGACGATTATGGCGTATCTCATTATGATATTTATGTTGACGGTGAAAAATACCACACCGCAAACTTAAATCAGTTTACGCTCCGAGGATTACCTGCCGGAGAATATGAAATACAAATAGTGGCAGTCGACTTTACTGGTAAAGAAAGTCCAAAAAGTCCGATCTACCAGCATATTCAAATATAATCTAATTAGACGCTTTATTTGAGCGTCTTTTTATTTATTTTAATAAATAAGCACCATAATTTAAAACATTCCAATATTTTATTGACTACTTTTAA